>JAJYJO010000106.1 GCA_021789435.1 Chloroflexota bacterium | reverse complement strand
ACGAGGCCCCGCTCGACGAGGAGCTGGTCCAGGCGGAGGCGCCGGCGGCCGGTCACGGCCCTATCGTGGCACAGGCCGCTGCACCGCCGCTCACCCGGCCATCACGCCCCGGCCGGCCCCCGGCCGCCGGCGCCCGCCGGGCGGATCAGGCCGCGGGCGAGATCCGCGGACCGGCGCCGGCCGCCGCGGGAAGGGGGGCGGCGGCGGCCTCCCCGCTGGTTCCCGCAAGGCCGCCGTCGCCGGCCGCGCGCGGCTGTAGCCGCAGCGCCGCCAGCGCTTCGCGGACCTGGCCGGCGATCCCCGCCACGTCGAGACGGAGCAGGTGGCGCAGCTCCCCCACCGCCCCATGGTCGACGAACCTTTCGGCCGGGATGCCCACGATCCGGACCGCAACGTCCCGGAAGGCCGCGTCGCCCAGGCGCGCCTCCTCGACCAGCTCCAGGACCCCCGATCCGAAGCCCCCGGTCACGACGCTCTCCTCGAGCGTCACGACCAGCTTCTTGCCTCGAACCGCGTCGAGGAGCAGCCGGCGGTCGAGCGGCTTGGCGAAGCGGGCATTGACCAGCCCCACCGACCAGCCCTCGGCGGCCAGGGCGTCGGCGACCCGCCGGCCCCGGTCGACGATCGGCCCGAAGCCGACGATGAGGATCTCGCTCCCCTCGCGGAGCACCTCCGCGCGGCCGACGGGGATCGGCTCCGGCGCCCGCTCCGGGACGCCGAAGCCCGCGTCGCGCGGGTAATGGAGCGCGAACGGGTGCTCCTGGCCCAGCGCGGTCCGGACCAGCGCGCGCAGCTCCTGCTCGTCCTTCGGGCTGGCCACGACCAGGTTCGGGAGCTGCCGCTGGGTGGGGAGGGTGAACATCCCCTGGTGGCTCGTGCCGTCCTCGCCGACCAGCCCCGCCCGGTCGACCGCCATCAGGACCGGCAGGTCGTTCTGGCAGACATCGTGGACCTCCTGGTCGAAGGCGCGCTGCAGGAAGGTGGAGTAGATCGCCACGACCGGCCGCTGGCCGCCGAGCGCCAGCCCGGCGCCGAGCGCCATGGCGTGCTGCTCGGCGATTCCCACGTCAACGAAGCGGCGCGGGAACTCGGTGCTGAACCGGTTGAGCCCGGTGCCGGTCGGCATCCCGGCCGTGATCGCCACGATCCGTCGGTCGGCGCGCGCCAGCTCGATCAGCTCGCTGACGAAGAAGTGGGTGTAGTTGGGCGTCCTGGCCCCGGCCGACGCCTGTGGCGGGGTGGCATCGTCGGCGATCGTCTCGGCCGGTGCCGGGACCTCTCGGTTGCGATCGCGCCCGGCAGCCGCCGGCTCCTCGGGCGCGTCGCTCGGCGCCCCCGGGATCGGGACGGCGGAATCGGCCCGCGCCTCCGGGTGGACGTGGCCGGCGTGGGCGGTCCCGTCGAAGGCGTCGGTCATGGGTGGCAGAGCGGCCCCGTGGAAGCCCACCTGGTCGCGCTCGGCCGGCCGGTAGCCGCGGCCCTTCCGCGTCCGGACGTGGACGAGGACCGGCCCGTCCACCTGGAGCGCGGCCCGGAACATCTGCTCCAGCGCCCGCAGGTTGTGGCCGGGGATGACCCCCAGGTAGGTGATCCCGAGGTCCTCGAAGAGCTGGCCGGGCTGGGCGAAGTTGACGACCGACCGCCGGATCCGCCGGGAGATTGTCAGGGCCGGCCGGCCGAGGAGCGGGATCGCCTCGACCAGGCGGTCGTAGGCGGTCTTCGACTGGCGCCAGGCCGTCGAGAGCTTGAGGGTCGAGAAGTACTGGCTGAAGGCCCCGACGGTGGGACTGATCGACATCTCGTTGTCGTTGAGCACGATCAGCAGCTGCGTCTGGCGGTGGCCGATGTCGTTGAGCGCCTCCAGCGAGAGGCCGCTGATCAGGGCGGCGTCGCCCACCACCACGGCGATCCGCTCGAGCCCGTGGTGCAGATCGCGGGCGGTGGCCAGGCCCTGGGCGATCGAAAGGCCGGTCCCGGCGTGACCGCCGTCGAACACGTCGTGCTCGGACTCCGCGCGTCGCGGGAAGCCGCCGATCCCGCCGAGCTGGCGGAGGGTGCCGAACCGGGCGTAGCGACCGGTCAGCAGCTTGTGGGCGTAGGCCTGGTGGCCCGTGTCCCAGACGATCTTGTCGCGCGGCGACTCGAGGACGCGGTGCAGCGCGATCGTCAGTTCGACCACCCCGAGCGATGAGCCGAGGTGGCCGCCCGTGCGGGCGACGGTCGAGATGATGGTCTGGCGGATCTCGCCGGCGAGGGCGAGCAGCTGCGCGTCGGAGAGACCGCGCAGGTCTGCAGGTCCCTCCAGGGTCGGTAGGATCGCCACGAGGCTTGTCGGCTCCTGCGGGCGGGCCCTGGGGCCCGCGCTGGTCATCGGTCGGACGGAACGGCCCCCGGGGATGGGGCCCGTCGAATGGGGAGTCTACTCCGAGCCGCCGGAGAGGCCGCGGGCGACGGGCGGCACAGGGCCTGGCCGGGCGCCGGCGGCTCAGGCGGGTGGCTCGTCCTCCGCCGGCGACACGTCCACCGCCTCCAGCGCGCCTCCGGCCCGCTCTGTCAGGCGCTGGATCCGCAGCTCGGCGTCCCGCAGCAGCCGGGCACAGTGGCGCTCCAGGGCCACGCCGCGCTCATAGAGGGCCAGCGTCTCCTCCAGCGGCTGGCCACCGGCCTCCAGGGCCGCGACCGTCCGCTGGAGCTCGGCATAGGCGGCGTCGAACGTGAGGTCGGCCAGCGCGGCCTCTTCGGGCTCGGTGGTCATCGAACGGCGGCTCCTCCCGCGATCGTCCCCGGGGCCGCCGACGGCGACCCGCGACGCGACGAGCATAGCCGGCCGCCGGGACGAGTCACGGGGGCGTCGAGGGCCCGGAGCCGCTGGTGGCGGCCAGCTCCCCCCGCGCCAGGCGGAGGGCCAGCGGCGTGCCGGCCGGCGCCTCGACGGGGGCGCGGACGACCCGGCCGTCCGCGGCACGGCGGACGATGGCGTAGCCGCGGTCCAGCGTGGCCTGGGGATCCAGCGCCCGGAGCGCGGCCGCCGAGCGCTCGAGGTCGGCCCGCCGCGACCCGACCGCGCCCCCCACGGCGGGCACGAGCCGGCCGGCCAGTCCCTCCCGGCCGCTCCGCCCCGCCGCCAGGCGATCGTGGACCACGCGCGCGGCCCGGTCGAGGAGGAGCCCGCTGCGCTCCCGCGCCGCGGCCAGCTGGGACCGCGGATGGAGGCGGTCGAGCGCCCTTCGCTCCTGGCCCAGGTCCCGCAGCGCCCCGCCGACGCGGCCCAGCGCCAGCGCCTGCCGGCGGCGCTCGATCGCGGCCAGGGCGGCGGCGAGCTCGGTCCGGTCCGGGGTCACCAGCTCCGCGGCCGCCGACGGGGTGGGGGCCCGGACGTCGGCGGCGAAATCGGCCAGCGTCACGTCCGTCTCGTGGCCGACGCCGCAGACGATCGGCACCGGGTGGCCGGCCACCGCCCGCACCACGCGCTCGTCATTGAACGGCCAGAGATCCTCCAGCGAGCCGCCGCCGCGGGCCAGGATCGTCACCTGCGGCGCCTCGTCCGGCCGGCCGGCGGCCTCTCGTTGGTCGGCGAAGCGGCCGAGCCGGGCGAGGGCAGCGATGATGCTGGCGGGCGCGCCCTCGCCCTGGACCTGGCACGGGACGAAGATGACCCGCGCCAGGGGCCAGCGCCGCCGAAGGACGTTCTGGATGTCGTGCCAGACCGCGCCGCTCGGGCTCGTCGCGACGCCGACCACCCGGGGCCGATCGGGCAGCGCCCGCTTGCGGGCCACCTCGAACAGTCCCTCGGTCGCCAGGCGCGCCTTGAGGGCCTCGAACCGCAGCGCGAGGTCGCCGAAGCCGGCCGGCTGGACCGAGGCCACGTAGAGCTGGTAGACGCCCTGCGTCTCGAAGATGTCGACCCGCCCCTGGGCCACGACCCGCAGGCCGGGTCGCGGCTCGAACGGGCTCGCCAGGCGATCGTCGCGGAAGAAGACGCAGGCGAGCTGGCTGCGCTCGTCCTTGAGCGTGAAGTAGGCGTGGCCGGCCGACGAGACGGTCACCCGCCCCACCTCGCCCTCGACCCAGACCTCGCGCAGGCGCTCGTCCTGGCGGACGGCCTCGCGGACGGCCCGGGTGACCTCGCTCACCTGCAGGATGCGCAGGCCGAAGGTGCCGGCCGGCCCGGACCCGAAGAGGCCCCGGGTCGACGGCCCGCCGGCCGGCTGGCCGGCTGTCCGGCCCGCCCCGGTCTCGCCGGCGTCCCACGAGGGGAGCGCCCAGTCGGGCGGCTCGCCTCGGGCCATCTCGCTGCCTCGTCCTGCCCGGCGGGCCTAGAGGCGAGTCTGGTATTCGCCGGTCCTCGTGTCGATCCGGATCGTGTCGCCCGATTCGACGAAGATCGGCACCTGGACGACCAGGCCGGTCTCGGTCGTCGCCGGCTTGCGGGCCCCCGTCTGGGTGTCGCCGGCGAAGCCCGGCTCGGTGTCGCTGACGACGAGATCGACGGTCACCGGCAGCTCCACGCCGATCGTCTCGCCCTCGTAGCTGGTCCGGTCGAGGATCATCCCGTCCTTGAGGTACGGCACGGCCTCGCCGAGCTGTTCGGTCGTCAGGGTGAACTGCTCGTAGGACTCGAGCTCCATGAAGTGGAGGTCGTCGCCGTCGCGGTAGAGGAACTGGACCTGGCGGCGGTCGAGCTGGGCCCGCGGCCAGCGGTCGCCGGCCTGGAACGAGCGCTCGACGATGGAGCCCTTCTTGACGTTGCGGAGCTTGATCCGAACCTGGGCGGAGCCGCGGCCCATCTTGATGTGGTGGTAGTCGAGGATCTGCCAGAGGTCGTTGTCGAGCTCGATCACGACGCCCTTGCGCAGCTCACCGGTGGAGATCATGGGTCGGGTGCTCCCTTGGCGAAAGCGGCCGCCCGGTCGAGGACGGGCGGGGGTCGGCGGCCGCCGGATGGGCGATCAGGGCCGGAGAGGCCGGGCTCAGGCCAGATTGTAGCCGAGCCGTCTCGCGCTCCGGCTGGCCGAGGACTGCGAACGCCGGCCGGACGCTCCTCCGGCGACGCCCCGGGACGGACGCTGTCGGCATCCCGGACACGATCACGGAGGCTGAAGAACGGCAGGAGCCGGTCGGCGGGGATCACCGCTCGCCCGACGGCCGCGATCGGCGCCGGCATGGGATGGCGAACAGGCTGGGCGCCGGGCGTCCTCACCCGCCGACGACGAGCACCGCCCGCGGGAAGTGCGTCAGGTGCTCCAGGCGCCCGGCCGCCGCGTCCAGCAGCGCCAGGTCCTCGATCCGAACGCCCGTCTCTCCGGCGAGGTAGACACCGGGCTCCAGGCTGAAGACGGTCGGCGAGGGCAGCGGCGACTCCGCGGCGGTCCGGGAAAGCGATGGCAGCTCGTGGGTGGCCAGGCCGATGCCATGGCCGGTCCCATGCCCGAAATGCTCGCCGTGGCCGGCCGCCTCGATGACCGCCCGGGCAGCCGCGTCCACCACGCGGCCCGACGGCAGCCCGGCCGCCGTCCCGCCGCCGGCCAGGGCCGTCTCCAGGGTCGTCAGCGCCGCCTCCTGGGCGGCCGCGACGAGCGCGTAGATCGCCAGGTCACGCGCCGCCGGCTCGCCGACGAAGAAGGTTCGCGTCATGTCGCTGCGATACCCGTCCACCTGCGCCCCGAAGTCGAAGAGCAGGACGCTGCCGGACAGGACCTGGCGGTCGCCCGGCGAGCCGTGCGGCAGGGCCGCCTCGGGGCCGGCCAGACAGGCGACGTCGAAGGCGAGCGCCTCCGCCCCGCCGGTCCGGACCAGCCACTCGAGCTCGAGCGCCAGCGCCCGCTCGGTGACGCCGGCCCGGATGCGCGGCAGGAGCCGCGCCAGGGCCCGGTCGCAGACGGCGCAGGCGGCCGCGATCCGCTCGACCTCGGCCGGCTCCTTGACCGCCCGGCCGGTTTCGAGCCAGCCCTCGACCGGGACGAGCTCGACGTCGGGCGCGGCGGCCGCCAGCGCCTCCCAGAGAGCGTGGCTCACGAAGCCGGCCTCGACCGCAACCCGCCGCGCGCCGAGCCCGGCCACGAGCGCCGGCCAGCGACCGGACAGGTCGTAGCCGCACTCCTCGAGCCGGGCTTCCGGCGCCTGGCGCCCGGCCTGCAGTGCGTAGCGCGAGTCGGCCAGGACGACCACCTCCGAGCCGGTGGCGAAGAAGCGCCCGGAGTTGCCGGCGACCTTCTCCTCGCCCTCGCCCAGGGTGAAGCCGGTCAGGTAGCGCATGTGCTCGGGGCGGACGCCGAAGTAGGCGTCGAGCCCGGCCTCGGCCAGCCGTGCCCGAAGCCGGCCCAGGCGGGCCGGGCGGGCCGCGATGTCCGCCTCCCGCCAGCGGGCCCGCTCGGCGCCGGTGGGGGGCGGCGCGAAGTCCTCCGTTCCGGGCAACCTCACGTGACGTAGCCGTATTGGCGGAGGAGCGCCTCGAACTCGGCCAGGGTCCGGGCGAAGGCGTGCGTCCCGCTGCCGTCGCCCTTGGCGACGAAGTAGAGGTAGCCCGCCGAGGTGTCCGGCTTGAGGACGGCGTCGATGGATGCCAGGCTCGGCGTGCAGATCGGACCCGGGATCAGCCCCGGCCGCTGATAGGTCTGGTAGCCCTCCAGGTCGGCCGGCACGCTCACCTGGGCCATCGGCGTCTTCGGCAGCTCCCAGAACGAGAACTGCGGCCACTGGTCCAGCGGCAGCTTGCGGAGCTGGGCCGTGTCGTTGGCGTAGAGCACGGTCGGGTCGGCGTTGAGGAGCATCCCCCGGTCGAGCCGGTTCTGGTAGACGCCGGCGATGAGGGGCCGCTCGCTGCCCACCTTGTCCTCGAACTCGACGATCGAGGCCAGGGTGACCACCTGGTAGAGATCGAGCTTGTGGGCAGTCGGGAGGGCCAGGTGCTGCGGGTCGACAGTGGCCTGGAAGCGGTCCAGCATCATCCGGATGAACTGCTCGGGCGTGATGTCGGGCAGGACCGTGTAGACCGCCGGGGCCAGGAAGCCCTCCAGCGAGGCCCCCTTCGGCAGGATCAGCCAGGGGTAGCTGGCCAGCAGTTCGGCGGTCGGATGCTCGGCCAGCTGGTAGAACGCCTGGACGTCCATGGTCAGCGGCTTGGTCGGGTCCGGCGGCTGCTGCTCCATCTTCTCGAGGAGGGCGGCGATCTGCTCGATCCGCAGTCCGGTCCGCAGGCTGATCTGGATCGTCGGGTCCGGCGGCGGCTGGCTGAGCGCCGTCAGCAACTCGTCCGGCGTCATGTTGGCGCGGAGCAGGTAGGTGCCCGCCTGGAAGCTGCCGCCGAGATCGCGGACGATCGTCTCGAAGACGAAGGCACGGGCGCTGCGCACGAGGCCCTGCTGCTGGAGATGGGCCGCGATCGTCTCGGGGGTGTCGCCCGAGACGACCACGAACTTCACCGTCGCGGGGTTCGTCGAGGCCGCCGTCGTGAGATCGGCGCCCAGCTCGGAGCGCACGATGTCGGCGATGAACGGCAGCCGGAGGGCGGTCGAGTTCTCGGCCGCCCAGCCGGCGATGGCGCTGGTCGCCATCGGCCGAACGACGAAGGCGATGGCCCCCAGGACGACGGCCGCCAGGGCCACCGCGAAGACGAGGAAGCGGAGCGTGTGGTTGACGGAGCCGGCGCTCGACCCGTTGGCGTAGCGGGCGGCCGCGCCGTTGCGGCGGCGGAGGCGCTCGGCGGCCTCGGTCCGGCCGGCTGGAGGAGGCGCGGCCGGCCGATCGCCGGCCGCCGGCCAGTCGGACGCGCCGGGCCAGTCGGCCGCGTGGCGCAGGCCACCCGG
>JAJYJO010000105.1 GCA_021789435.1 Chloroflexota bacterium | reverse complement strand
GACAAGCCGCAGCGGCGTCCCATCGAAGCCGAAGGCGGCCCGCAGCCGGTTCTCCAGGAAGCGCCGGTAGCTGAAGTGGACGGAGCCGGCGTCCCGCGCGAAGAGGACGAACGTGGGCGGGACGACCGAGACCTGCGTCCCGTAGAAGAGCTTGGGGCGCTGGCCGCGGAGCAGCGGCGGCGGCTGGCGGCGCACCGCCTCGGCCAGGACGCGGTTCAGCTCGGCGGTCGGGACCCGTTTCCGCTGCTCCCCCCAGACGTCCACGGCCAGCTCCAGCACGCGCTGGACCCGTTGCCCGCTGAGGGCGCTGATCGAGACGACCGGCGCGAAGTCGAGGAAGGGGGCCTCGCCGCGCAGCCCGGCCACGTACTCGTCGAAGGTGCGCCCCGTCTTCTCCTCCACCAGGTCCCACTTGTTGATCGCGACCACCAGCCCCTTGCCCTCGTCGACCACGTACCCGGCGACGTGAGCGTCCTGGGCGGTCAGTCCTTCGGCGGCGTCCACCAGCAGGACGGCCACATCGGCCCGCGAGATCGCCTTGAGCGCCCGAAGCGTCGAGTAGCGTTCGGCCGCCGGCCCCGAGGCGACCCGGCCCCGCCGGCGGATCCCCGCCGTGTCGATGAGCAGCAGGTCGCTCTGCCCCCAGGCCAGGTGGGTGTCGATCGTGTCGCGCGTGGTGCCGGGAGTCTCAGAGACGATCGCCCGCTCGCGACCCAGCAGGGCGTTGAGCAGGCTGGACTTGCCGACGTTGGGCCGGCCGACCAGGGCGATGGCGACCGGCTCTTCCTCGCCATCGCCGGAGCCCGGTCGTCCGACGGCCGAGCCCGCGTCGAGGAGCTCGGCCTCCAGGCCGGCCTCCGCCAGGTCGAGCTCGATCGCCTCGGCGATCTCCTCGCCACCCGCCCGCCCGGAGCCGGAGCGGCGGACTCGCTCGAGCCGGCCGGCAGCCAGCTCGGCCGCCCAGGCGTCCGCGGCCTCCTCGCGCCGCCTCCGGGCGATCTCCTCGGCCGACTCGGGCGGGAGCGCCCAGACCACCGCGTCGAGCAGATCGGCGACGCCGCGCCCGTGGAGGGCGCTGACCGGGTAGGTCTCCTCCCAGCCGAGCCGGAAGAACTCGGCCGCATCGAACTCGCGCCGCTGGCTGTCGGCCTTGTTGGCGGCCACCAGGACCGGCGTCCTCGCCCGCCGCAGCATCTCGGCCGCGTCCAGGTCGGCCGGCATCAGGCCGCTGGCCGCATCGACCACGAAGACAATGACGTCCGCCTCGCCGATCGCCAGGCGGGCCTGTTCCTGGACCTTGGCCTCGATCGGGTCGCCCGGCCGCTCCTCGAGGCCGCCGGTGTCGACCACCACGAAACGCCGCCCGTTCCACTCGGCGTTGCCGTAGATCCGATCGCGGGTGGTCCGGGCGCGATCTTCCACGATCGCCGTCCGCTGGCCGAGGATCCGGTTGAAGAGGGTGCTCTTGCCGACGTTGGGGCGGCCGACGACCGCGACGACGGGCAGTCCGGCCACCGGCTCAGGCCGTCCGCTCGCCGGCGGCGTGGACGAAGGTCACGCGCCCGGGCGACGGCAGCGAGGTGGTTCGGCCGGCCGGGGTGGCGGCGACGGCCAGGGCGGCCCGGGCCAGCTCGCGGGCGCTCGCCGCCGCCTCCGGCGTCCCGGCCAGGGCCAGGATCCGCTCGGCCACGTGCTGCAGGTCCTCGATCGGCGTGGACGTGCCGCCGGTGACGCCCACCACGGCCACCCCGTCGAAGACCCCGGCGTCGTCGAGGTCGGCCGGCGATTCGATCTGCACCGCAGGGGTGCCGGCGATCCCGCAGAGCCGGGTCAGCTCTTTCGTGTTGGCGCTGTTGCGGCCGCCGACCACGACCATCAGGTCCACGTCGCGAGCCGCCTCGAGGGTGTCCTCCTGGCGCCGGATCGTGACCGGGCAGACCGTGTTGACGATCTTCAGCTCGTGGCTCCGGCCGACCATCAGGGCGGCCAGCTTCTCGAACTTCCAGGGCGGCTGGGTCGACTGGCTGATCAGGGCCATCTTCTTGCGGCGGGGGATGCGCTCCCAGTCCTCCTCCTCGTCGACGACGATCGCCTCCGGCGCGAAGCCCAGGAGACCCACCACCTCCGGGTGGCGGGGCGTGCCGAGCAGGACGATGGTGTAACCCTCCTCGACGAGGCGGACCAGCTCGCGCTGCTCCTGGATCACCCAGGTGCAGGTCCCGTCGATCACCTCGAGGCCGCGCTCCTCCGCGCGCTCCATCACCTCCGGGCGGACGCCGTGCGCCCGGATGACGACGGCCGCCCCCTCCTGGACGTCGTCGAGCGCCTCGACGGTCCGGATGCCCTGGGCCTGGAGCTCGGTGATCACGCCCTCGTTGTGGACGACCTGGCCCAGGGTGTGGGTCGTCTTTCCGGCCGCCGCCGCTTCCTTCGCCTTGTCGATCGCCTCGCGGACGCCGTAGCAGAAGCCGGTCCGCCGGGCGATCGTGACCTGTCGCACTGTGCCCATCGCCCGCGGATTATCGCACGCAGCCTGCCGAAACCCGGTCAGGCGCCGGTCTCCTCCGCGTAGAAGCCCCGCTGGTCGGGCGGCAGGAGCGCGACGACGTGACGCATCAGCTCCAGGGTCGCCGCCTCGAGCGCAGCCCGGTGGTCGCCCCCGCGCGGCGCCGTCAGCCGGAAAGGACGGCCCACGCGCACGGTGATCCGCGCGCCCGGTCGCACCAGGCCGCCCTTCGGCCAGTAGCGGTGGCTGCCGGCGATGCCGACCGGCAGGACCGGGGCCCCGGTCCGGACGGCCAGGAGCGTCACGCCCTCCTTGGCCCGCTGCAGCGCCCCGGTCGGGCTCCGCGTCCCCTCGGGGAAGAGACCCAGGACGTGGCCCGCGTCGAGCTCCCGCCGGGCCGCCCGGATGGCGTCCACGTCGGCCGCCCCGCGGCGGATGCCGAACGCGCCGTTGGCACGCATGAAAGGACCCGCGATCGGCCAGTGGAGCGCCTCCTCCTTGGCCAGCCAGTGGACCGTCCTGCCCAGGGCCGGCGTGACCCAGGCCGCGATCAGGATCGGATCGGCATTGGAGGCATGGTTGGAGGCGACGATGAGGGGCCCCCTCCGGACCTCAGGCGGGAGGTCCTCGACGCCCTGGACGCGGATGTGCGCCGAGCAGCGGACGAGGAGCCGGCCGAGGGCGCTGGAGAACCCGACGAAGGGGTCCATGTGGTCGGGCTCGCCCGTCCAGGGCTCCACGCCTCGCCCGGCCGGTGCGCTCATCCGGCCGCTCACGGTGGTGCGCTCATCCGGCCGCCCCGAGCGACCCGCCGACGCCGGTCGCGCCGGCCCGCGGCGGCGCGTCAGGATCGGCGCGCGCCTCCGCCGCGCGGATCGCCGCCACCACGGCCCGGACCGTCTCCTCGAAGCGGTTGCCGTCCGTCCGGATGACGACCGCGTGGGCGGCGATCCGCAGGGGGGCAACCGGCCGGCCGCTGTCCGAGGCGTCCCGTCGCCGCAGCTCGTCGAGGATCCGGTGGGCCTCCGCTCCCTGCGGGTCCAGGCGGCGCTGGGCGCTGCGCCGGCGTGCCCGTTCCTCCGCGGAAGCGTCCAGGAAGAGCTTCAGGTCCGCGTCGGGGAGGACCACTGTCCCGATGTCGCGGCCGGCCATGATGATTCTCCCGCCCCGCGCAAGGGCGCGCTGGCGCGGCAGGAGCGCGGCGCGCAGCTCGCCCACGCGAGCGAACTCCGAGACGCGCCGGTCGACCGCCTCGGCGCGCACGGCGGCCGTGACGTCCTCCCCGGCGACGTGGACCCGGCGCAGGCGACCGCGCGCGTCGGAGACCAGCTCCACGTCCGGGACGAGCCGGACCAGGGAGGCCGCGTCGCCGGGGGCGATGCCACGCTCCAGGGCCAGCCAGGCGACCGCGCGGTAGAGGAGGCCCGTGTCGCAGAAGCGGTAGCGGAGCCGGCGCGCGGCCTCCGCGCCGACCGTGCTCTTGCCGCTCGATCCGGGCCCGTCGAGAGCGACGACGAGGCGGGCGCCGGGATCCCGGGGGCTGGTCACGGATGGAGAATAGCGTCCCGCACCGGCCCGCGGGCCGCCCGGCGGGCCTCCCGGGCCGGCAGGAGCCGGACCTCGCCGGAGGCCAGGTCCTCCAGCCGGAGCGTCCCGACACGCACCCGGACCAGCCGCCGGACCGGTGCCCCGACGCCCGTGAACATCCGGCGGAGCTGCCGCTTCCAGCCCTGGGCGAGCGTCGCCCGGTACCACGTGAGGCGGTCGGGGCGGGCGGCCCCCGGCCCGGCCCCGGCGGGCGCCGGGCCCAGCAGGCGGAGGAGTCGCTGCGTCTCCGTCGCGGTCGCCGGCCGCAGCAGCCCGAGCCGGGCCAGGCCCTCCTCCAGCTCGATCCCCCGCAGGAGCGTGTCGGCCTGGGCGGCGTCGAGAGGCCGATCCAGCCCGACAGCGTACTCGCGCTCCACGCCGTAGCGCGGGTGCAGGAGGCGGTCGGCCCATTCGCCGTCGTTGGTCAGGAGGAGGAGGCCCTCCGAATCGAGGTCCAGCCGGCCGACCGGGTAGAGCCGGCCTGTGCCCGGCAGCAGGTCCGGCGGGACGAGGTCGAGCACCGTCCGCAGGGCGTGCCGGTCGCGCACCGTGGCCGTCACGCCGGCCGGCTTGTGGAGCGCCAGGTAGCGGCGGGGCTCGTCGAGCGGGCCGAGTGGCCGCCCGTCGACGGCGACGGCCTGGACCGCGGGATCGGCCGACTCGCCGACCGTCGCCACGCGACCGTCCACGGTCACTCGCCCGGCCCGGATCAGGCTCTCGGCACCCCGGCGGGACGCCAGGCCAGCCCCGGCCAGCAGCTTCTGGAGCCGCTCCTCCGGCACGGGCTCAGCCTCTTCCCGGCCCGGGGCCGGGTCCGTGCCGAGGTTCCGGGTCTCCGGCCGGCTCGTCCGCCTCTCCGCCCTCGCCGCTGCCCTCGCCGCTGCCCTCGCCCTGGCCCTCGGCCAGGCGGGCGGCCAGCTCGCCGTCCAGCGGCGGCAGCTCGTCGAGGCTCGTGAGGCCGAAGCGCTCCAGGAACTCGAAGCCGGTGCCGTAGAGGATCGGCCGGCCGGGCGTCTCCGCCCGGCCGAGCTCCACGATCAGGCGCCGGTGCAGCAGCGTCCGCAGGGTGTAGTCGGAATCGACGCCGCGGATCCGGTCCACCACGGCCCGGGTGCAGGGCTGGCGGTAGGCGACGATGGCCAGCGTCTCGATGGACGCCGGGGAGAGCCGGGTCGCGTCCGCGCCGACGTAGCGCGCGATCAGTGCGCCGGCCTCCGGGGCGGTGGCCAGCTCCACCCGCTCTCCCGCCGCCACGAGGCGGATGCCGCGGGCCGCCAGGCTCACCTCCAGGTCGCCCAGCCGGGCGTCGACGACGGCCCGATCGACGCCGGCCAGGGAGGCGATCTCGGCCCGCGAGAGGGGCCGCTCGGCCACGAAGAGGAGCGCCTCCAGCTGGGCCCCGCTCAGCGCGCCGGCCGCGGGAGCGGACGTCGTGGACCCCGTCGCCGTCGTTCCGGGCGCCGCGCTCCCGGCCCCGGCGGCTTCTCCGGCCATGGCCCCGGCGGCGTCTCCGGCCATGGCGTCTGCGGCCGCCGTACCGCCTCTGCGCGCGACGGCATCCGCGGGGCCGGCGGCATCGTCGGCGCCCGCCGCCCGCTCGTCGGCCCTGCCGGCCCCGGTCACCCGTCCGTCCCGGTCGCGGCGCGCTCCGCCCCGCCGAGCGCGACCGTCGCCGCGCCGTCCAGGCGGCGTATGACGATCGGTCCCCAGGGCGCCGCCTGCTCGACGGTCGCCTCGCGGCGCTTGACAAGCTCGAGCATGGCCAGGAACGTCACGGCCAGCACGACCCGGTCGCGGACGCCCGCCAGCAACTCCTGGAGGACCACCGCCGGCGCGGACCGCAGGGCCGCCCGGATCGCCGCCGCCCGCTCGGCGAGGGTGATCGATCGCGCGACCACGCCCGGCGGCGGCACGACCGGCGGCGCCAGCCGCGCCAGGCCGCCCAGCGCCTCCCGCAGCAGATCCGGGTCGAGCGGTTCGGCGGCCGGCGGGCGGGCCCCGGCGACGGCGGCGCTGGCGGCCGCGCCGGGCTCGCGGCGGAAGAGACCGGTGCGTTCGAGAGCCAGGTCCTGGAGCCGCGCCCCCGCGTCCCGGAAGGTCCGGTAGAGAACCAGCCGGGCCCGCAGCTCGACCTCCGGATCGGGCCCCTCGTCCGGGATGCCGGCGGCCGGCCGGGGCGGCCCGGGCAGCATGGCCCGGCTCTTGATCAGGATCAGCTGGCTGGCCACGGCCACGAAGGCCGAGACGTTGGCGAGGCGGTCGCCCTCCAGCGCGGCCAGGGCGTCGAGGTAGGCTTCGGCAAGGCCGCCGAGCGGCACCGTCAGGACATCGAGCTGGCGTGCCTCGATCAGGGCCAGCAGCAGGGCCAGCGGGCCGTCGAAATCGCCCAGCCGGACGTGGGTCGAGGTCTCCGGCCGGCCCTTCCCCAGTCGAACGGCGGGCGCGGCCGCGGACGGCGGGGGAAGCGAGCCGGGCGCGGGCGCGATCACCGGGCGGGGTCTCGCGCGCCGACGGCGCGGAAGGCGGCGCGGCGGCCGGCCACTCAGTTGGCCTCGTCCGCAAGGCGGAGGAGCTCCCCGTACTCGGGATCGCGGGGGGCCGCCTGGTAGCGGATCAGGGCCACGGTCCGCGCCGAGCAGCCGGCACGGGCGGCCAGCTCCGCCGACAGCTCGGCGTGGTCCCGGAGCCGGGCCAGGGCCGGCCCGAAGGTGGGCAGCAGGCGCGCCACGCGCCAGGCCCACGGGCCGTAGGCTTCACCGAGGGACCAGGCGACCCGGTGCCCGAGTCGCACCGAGGGTCCCTTGCCGGCATCGTGCAGGAGGCCGGCCACGAGCACGTCGCCGTCTGTGACGCCCCGTGCCCTGAGCGTCGCGACCACGTCCAGGCCGTGGCGCCGGTCGGCCGGGTGCATCGCGTCGAAGAGGCCCAGCTGGGGCGGCGTCAGCCAGCCGGTCAGCCCGGCGCGCTCGGCCGTGGCGACGCGGCCCAGCAGGTGCCTGCGGGCCTGGCGGGCCTTTGTTGTCCACCAGCCGCCGCCGCTCGGCCGTGCCATGCGAACGCTTCGCCTCGCCTCAGGCGTAGAGGGCGGGGGCGTGGCCGACCAGGAACTGGAAGAGCGGTTGGCCGATCGAGGTGAAGATCGCCCCGAAGAGGGTCTCGTTGCCGACCGGCAGGAAGACCAGCAGCAGGAAGATGAAGATGCCGTAGCGGTCCAGCATCGGCCGGATGCGGAAGGCGGTCTCGGCGTCCAGGGCGGCGTAGAGGACCTTCGACCCATCGAGCGGCGGGATCGGGATGAAGTTGAAGATCATCAGGGCGATGTCGATGTAGATGATGTAGGTGAGGGCGTTCGGCACGAGCACCGGCAGGCCCTGCAGGTCCCCGTTGGCGAAGGCGGCGTCGATCAACCGGAGCGGGATCGCCGCCACGGCCGCGATCACCAGGTTCGACAGCGGGCCCGCCGCCGCCACCAGCGCCTCGCCGTTCCGCCCTCCGCGCAGGTTCACGGGGTTCACGGGCGTCGGCTTGGCCCAGCCGATGCCGATCCCCCCGAGGAGCCAGGTGACGATCAGCAGACCGCCCCCCAGCGGATCGAAGTGGACGATCGGGTTCAGGGTCAGCCGGCCGAACAGCTTGGCGGTCCCGTCACCGAGACGGTAGGCGACCAGGGCGTGGCTGAACTCATGGACCGGGAAGGCGATCAGGAGGATCGCGGCGAGGGCGAGGATCAGCTCCGGGCTAACGGTCACACGTGACTCCGACGGCGGTGCAGGGGACGCCGGGTATGGTAGCGCCGGGACGCCGTCCCCGGATCGGGCGCCCTACAGGCGCGCCAGCAGGTCGGCCTTCTTGGCCTCGTACTCCTCGACGGTGATCGCCCCGCGGTCGCGCAGGTCGGCCAGGCGGGCGAGCGTCTGGGTGACTTCGTCCGGGGTCATCTCGTGGCGGGCCGGGCCCGCGGGCGCGGCCGGCGCGATGCCCGGGCCGGCGGCG
>JAJYJO010000015.1 GCA_021789435.1 Chloroflexota bacterium | reverse complement strand
CGGCCGCCCGTCCTGGTGGTCGATCCCGAGCGAATGGCACTCGTGCGGACTACCTTCGAACTCAGCGCCTCGGGCATGCTCGATCGCGAGATCGCCGGCCGAGTCGGCCTGAAGCTGACCCACCTGCGCGAGATCCTGACCAACCCGGTTTACCGCGGACGGCTCCATCGCGGCGAGCTGGCGGCTACCGGGGCAGCGATCGATCCGGAACTCTGGGACAGAGTCCAACTCGTCCGCGGCCGGTTCAAGCGTCGTCACCCGGGCTACCCGATCAATCGACGGGAGTACGCGCTCGCCGGGATCCTCTTCTGCGCGGCCTGCGGGCGTCGTCTGACTGGGCACGGCGGGCGATACCGCCACGTGGACCCCTGCCCTGCCTTCATCGACGCTCGCCCCGAGGGTCCGCCCCAGTCGTTTCCGCTCGTGCGCGTGCACGGACACAGCTACCCAGCGACGACGTACGACGGAATCGTCCCTGCAGTGCTGGCCCACATCGCCGCCAACGCCCGCGTCAAGGCATCGGTTCTGGGCATCCTCGAGGAGCGTGCGCAGACGGTCGACTCTCTTGCACTCGCGCGGATCACCAAGGAGCGAGAGGCGGCGCTGGCGCGGTATCTCAACGACCGCGACCTCGTCGCTCTGCAATCCACCATGGCCCGCTTGGACACCGAAGAGGCGGAGGCGCGGCGACCCGCGAAGACGATCGATCCCAAGACGTCGCTTGCCTACCTGACCGACCTTCCGAGACTGTGGCAGGAGACCGCGCCGGAGCGGCACCGTGGCCTCGCCGAGGCCATGTTCGAGCGCATCGAGGTGCTCGGCACAAAGGAAGCGATCGTCCACCCCACCTCCGAGGCCGAGGCGCATGGGTGGCGCGAGCTCTGGGGGAACGCAGTCCTGACTGCCGACTACAGAAGTCGGTATGGTCGGGGCGAGAGGATTTGAACCTCCGACCTCATCGTCCCGAACGATGCGCGCTACCAAGCTGCGCCACGCCCCGACCGAAAGGCCCGCACAGGGGCCGAAGGATGATAGCAAATCGGGCCCGCCTCCGGCCAGCCGTCTCTCGCCGCTCCGCGAATCTGCCAAGAGCCAGCGCCGAGAGCAACTGCCCGGTGATCTTGTGGGTCTCGGGCAGCCGCTCTCGACTCAGCCAGCGTCCGGCCGGGGCTCCGCCCGGAATGGCTGGCGCGGAGCTCGGTCAGCCCTCCGCCTCCGGGGCCCGGATCGGCAGAGCCACGAGGGCCGCCGCCAGGAACGAGGCGGCCATCAGGCTGAAGGCGACCGCGTAGCCCCGGCCGTCGCCGAGGGCACCGATGATCATTCCGATGGTGGCTTGCCAGGCCGCTGAGACAACGAACATCAGGGTGAAGTAGGCCGAGAAGGCGACGTCGCGAAGGGCCGGCCGGGCGACGTCCGCGAGCAGCGCCTGGAGCAGGGCGCTCTCCTCGAAGACGAAGGCGCCCATGAAGCCCACCGCCACCCAGACGAACGGGACGCTCGTCCCGGCGACGACCAGCAGGCCGGTGGAGGCGGCACCGAGCAGATAGGCCGCCAGCAGCACCGTCTTGTGGCCTATCCGGTCGCTGACCCAGCCGGCGATGATCGGGGCCGGGACGCTGCCGGCGAGCAGCAGTGTGTACATGAGGGCGACCGTGGTCGCGGGCAGGTGCAGCTGCAGGGCGAGGTAGAGCGGCAGGAAGGTCACCAGGACCCCCTGGCCGCGGCCGGCGGCCGCCACCGACGAGGCGGCGAAGAGCCAGCGCAGGTCGCGGTCCGCGGCGAGCGCCCGGAAGGCTGCCGCGGTGCTGCCGGCCCCGCGCGCCGTGGCCCGGTCGGTGCCCGTCTCGCGGACGAGCAGCAGGATGGCCACGGCCACGACCAGCGCGGGCAGGCCCACCGCTAGGAGGGCAGCCTGCCAGCCGGCCGTCACGATGAGCCAGCTGCCGACCAGGGGGACGGCGACCGGGACCACGTTGGCCAGGGCCACGTGGAGGCTGATGGCGAGGCCGCGGCGCCGCGCCGGGAACTGCTCGGCGAGCAGGGCGTTGCCGACCGCATGCTGCGGCGAGCTCCCGAGCCGGCTCAGCACGCCGGTCGCGAAGAAAGGCGCCCAGCCGCTCGCCGCCGCCATGCCGGCCGTCGCCGCGCCGAAGAGGAGCCCACCGCTGCCGAGCATGGCCCGCCGCGAGAGGCGCCGGGTCAGGCTGCCGAAACTGAGCTGAACCAGGCCCGCCGAGACGCTCGCCGTGGCGACCAGCAGCCCGATCGCCTGCGGACCGACCCGGAACGTGCTGGCGATCTCGATGAAGACGAGCGGCAGCAGCGCGGTCTGGGCGTGGATCAGGGCGTGCTGCGCCGACAGCAGGCCGAGCGTCAGCCGGGGGCGGACGCGAGCACCGGCCGCGACGGTCAGGCTGGTGGTCCTCACCCCGTCAATGGTGGCCGATCGCGGGGCACGATGCCCGTCCTGCCAGGGAGCGAGCCAGGTGGGTTCCGACCGTGGGCACGCCGGCCCGGTAACGCCGGGGTGACCGCAGCGCGGCCGACCGCGCAGCGGTCATGGACGCGCTCAGAACTCCTCGAGGTACCGCTCCACCTCCCAGGCCGTGACCTGGGTTCGGTACTCGTCCCACTCGCGCCGCTTGGCATCGACGAAGTGGTTCAGTACATGGTCGCCGAGCGCCTCGCCGATGACCGGGTCCGCCTCCAGCTCGTCGATCGCCTCGCCCAGCGTGCCGGGCAGCTGGCGGATGCCCCGCTCGGCGATCCGGGCGGCGTCCATCTCGAAGAGGCTCTCCTCGACCGGGTCGGACAGCTCCAGGCCCTTTTCGACCCCGTCCAGCCCGGCGGCGATCTGGACGGCGAAGGCGAGGTAGGCGTTCGACGACGGGTCGGGACAGCGGACCTCGACGCGGGTCGCCTCGACCGACTTGCCGGGCGAGGCCATCGGCACCCGGATCAGGGCCGAGCGGTTGGTCCGGCCCCAGGTCAGGTAGGTCGGCGCCTCATAGCCGGGAACGAGCCGCTTGTAGCTGTTCACGAGCGGCGCCAGGACGGCGATCATGCCGCGGGCGTGGGCCAGGATGCCGGCCATGTAGGAGCGGGCCACGTCGGACAGGCCGTACTTGTTGTCGGCGTCGGCGAAGGCGTTCCGATCGCGGGCGATCGAGTAGAGGCTCTGGTGGGTGTGCATGCCCGAGCCGTTGATGCCAAAGATCGGCTTGGGCATGAAGGTCGCGTAGAGGCCGTGCTGCTGGGCGATCGCCTTCAGGGTGTACTTGAAGGTGATGGCGTTGTCGGCCGTGGTGAGGGCGTCCGCGTACTGGAAGTCGATCTCGTGCTGGCCGACGGCGACCTCGTGGTGGGCGGCCTCCACCCTGATGCCGAGCGCCTCCAGCGCATCCACCATGTCCTGGCGGACCTCCTGGGCGAGGTCGGTCGAGTAGTCGAAGTAGCCGGCCTGATCGTGCGGCAGGGGCTTGATGTCGCCGTTGTCGCGGCGGAAGAGGAAGAACTCCAGCTCGGGCCCCAGGTTGACCACGTAGCCGAGCCGGGCGGCGCGCTCGATCTGGCGCTTCAGGATGAAGCGAGGGTCACCGACGAACGGCTCTCCGCGCGGTGTGTAGACATCGCAGATCACCCGCGCGGTGCCGCGCGGGCCGGCCGCCGGCTGCCAGGGGATCTCCGCGAAGGTGGCCATGTCGGGCTGCAGGTACTGGTCGCTCTCGGCGATCCGGGTGAAGCCTTCGATCGACGAGCCGTCGAACCAGGTGCCGTGCTCCACCGAGCTCCCCAGCTGGTGGATCGGGATCGTGACGGCCTTCACGTGTCCCGTGATGTCCGTGAACTGGAGCTGGACGAAGCGGATCCCGCTGGAGCGGGCGTTCTCGATCTTGGCCAGCGCGTCGACCTCGCCGAGGACCGTAGCCATCGTGCCTCCTGCCGTGTCGTGTCTCCGGCCCTTGTGCGCAACGCACGAACCGGACGCATGCAATCTCGGATGGCGCGAGGATAACAGCCTCCGCCCTCGCCGGACCTCCCAGCGGCCACACCCTGTTTAGGCGTTTTGCACTACTCGAAGACCAGACGGAGGGCGATGGCGAGTGGCAGGCGCAGCTCGGGATCCGCCAGGCGCCAGCCAGTGAGCCGCTCGATCGCCCGAACGCGATAGGCGACCGTGTTGCGATGCACGCCGAGGATGGCCGCCGCCTCGCCGAGGCCGGGCTGGTCGAGGACCGCTCGCAGCGTCGCCAACCGCTCGTGCCGCTGCGCGGGGCGCCCGCTCAGCAGGGGGGCCAGGAGGTCGCGGGCCTGGGCCGTCCCCTCCGGCAGGTTGTGCAGCGCGCCCAGCAGCCGGTAGGCCGGCAGGCGATCCGAGCGCGCCACGCGAGGCGGATCGGGCAGCCGCTCCACCGCCTCGAGCGTCGCCCGGGCCTCCGCTTCGGCGACCGGGCGGCCTTCGGGAGCGGCGAACGTCCCGGACACGGCGACGCTCCGGCCCATGAGGCCGGCGATCCGGTCGGCCAGGCCCAGCCCGGACGGATCCCCGGCGTCGGCCGCCACCACGCACCGCAGCTCCAGGCTCTCGGCATCGCCGCGCAAAGCCAGCCGACGCGGCGAGCCGAGCAGGCGGATCTCGCGGCGCGCCTCCTCGCGCTCCTCCAGCGAGACGCCGTCCCGGGGCTGGCGCGCCACGAGGACGGCCCAGGGCGGGCCGTCGGGCGGCAGAGGCTGCGCCTGGCGGGCCGCGTCGTGCGCGCGACGCACGCCGGCGTCGCGTTCGAGCTCCAGGGCCAGAAAGGCCACGATCCGGGCGGTCGCGACCCGCTCGAGCTCCGTCGGTGGCTCGTCGCCGAGGAGGGCGAGGCTGCCCGCGGGGCCGGCGGCCGGCGCTCCCCCGGCGGCGCCGGGCGATGGCGCCGCCGGAATGGGCACGCGCAGGGCGACCGGCCGCGGCCGGGCGAGATAGGCAGCGACGGCCGCGGCCGCCGACGGCCGGCCGGCCGGGGCGTGCAGGGCGAGGGCCTCGCCGCGCCGGCCCTCCAGGGCGACGGCCCGCCCCAGGAATGTCGCGACGGCCGCCACGATCGCCTCGAGGTCCCCGCCGTGGAGGGCGACGCGCTCCAGGGCCTCTTCGAGGCCGCCCGCTCGGCGGTCGAGCTCCGCCTGCCGGTTGACGAGGTAGCCGATCACGCTCCGCTCGATGGCGGCGGCCTCCGCGCCGGGCAGGCGGAAGGCGGCCAGCCCGCGCCGTGCGGCCGCCTCGACGGCGGCCGCAGGCCCCGCGGGGCCCGGGCCGGCTGGCGGCGGGGCCGTCGCCGGGGCCGGCTCCGCCTCCAGGAGGAGGATCGCGGCCACGCCCGCGCGGGCGAGCCCGTCCACGAGGGCCTCCACCTCGGGGGCGGCGGGGGCCACCACCCTTAGGGCCCCGGACGGGATGATCGCGAGGTCGCCGGCCTCGACGGCATCGAAGGCCGGGACGCGGGCCCTCAGGATCCGCACCCAGCCGACGGGAGCGTCGGACCAGCTAGCCTCGGGCGCCCCGGCCGACCGCGCCGCCGGGAAGACCGCCTGCCAGAGATCGCGCAGCAGCGTCATGCGGTCCATCTTGCCGCGTCAGCCGGCCGGCCGCCTGCCAGACGGGCCAGGAACGGGGGCCCCGTCAGGGGCCGGACGGAACGGAGGGCGCGGAGCCGGGCCGCCGGGCCGCGACCAGGTCCTCCAGCAGGCCGGCGAACTCGCGGCCGAAGTCGACGTATCGATCGGAGCGACCGGCGATCCGCAGCTCCCCGCTCCGCGCGACCCGGGCCCAGACGCGCCGGCGCGGCAGGTAGAAGGTGATGGCCAAGCCGGTGATCAGCGTCAGGAAGGCGATCCAGACGAGCTCCTGGCCCGGGTCCTTCTTGGCGATGACCCCCGTGTAGGACGACATCCCCTGGAAGGTCACGGTGAAGCCCTGGGCGGCCTCCGTCCGGCTCACTCCCGGCGTCAGGCCCCAGGCGAAGAGCGAGGTGAACTGCTGCTGGCCGGCCGCGTTCACACCCGTCGGCTGGTTGCCGACCACCAGGAGCAGCGGGCTGCCGTCCGGGTTGGTGTCGAGCAGCAGGTCCAGCGAGACCTCGCGACCGGGCACGACGAACTGGCGGTAGGGGTGACCGGCGGCCGGCGAGTCGTCGAGGGGCACCGGGCCACTCCAGAGGATGGCCCCCGACGAGTCGCGGATCAGCAGGTCGGCGGCCGGGCCGAAGAAGTTCTGGTGGAACGTGTAGCCGTCGACGGTCAGCGGGTCGTTGACGCGGATCGTCTTGCGGGCGATCAGCCTGCCGTCCTGGTAGACCGCGAGGTCGGTCGTGAAGTCGGCGAACATGCCGTTCGGCAGCAGCGGCGCGGAGAAGCCCAGGTTCTTGACGATCAGCAGGCCGGGCGTCCCGATCGGCTGGACGGTGGCCGTGTCGCCGGTGGCGAGCACCAGGGGCCGGTCGTCCGAGACGATGCCGAGCTGGGGAATGCCGTGGGCGCTGATGGCGGCGGCGGCGATGAAGAGGATCAGCCCCAGGTGGGTGAGCAGCGTGGCCAGCCGGGTGTACTGGTTGCGGTCGCCGTAGAGGTAGCGGAAGCCGCCCGCCTCGACCTCGCGGACGCGGAAGTGGTGGCGCCGCAGGACGCCGCGGACCGCGTCGCCGTCGAGGGCGTCGGTCGCCGCCCGGCCCGGCAGCCGCGGGTCGAAGTAGGGGTCCGGCTGGACCACGTGGACCGTGTGCACGTCGCGCCACAGGCGGGGCGTCCGGTCCAGGGTGCAGACGACGATCGAAAGGAAGAGGAGCAGGAGGAGCAGCCCGAACCAGGCGGTGCTGAAGATCTCGAAGAACCCCAGCCGCTCGAAGAGGTTGACGACGGCGACGCCGAGCGTCGCGTCGTAGCGCTGGTGGATCAGCGCCATCTGGGTCGCGTAGTCGGAGGGCGCCGCGTTCGGTCCGGTCGCGAAGCTCGGCAGCTGGCTGACCGTCATGCCGACCAGGGCGGCCACCACGATCACCACGATCTGGACGACGGCGAACCGGACGGAGGTCAGCAGGCCCCAGACGCCAGCCCCCAGGCGGGAGAGCGGTGGCGCCTGGTCCGCGGCGGGGCGGAGGGCGATGGTCGCGATGACGCGGCTCCGGCTGCGCTCAGGCCCGGCCGGCGGCCGGGTCGCGGACGGCCCGCCGGGCAGCCTCCAGGCCGCGGTCGAAGTCGGCCCGCAGGTCGTCGGCGTCCTCCAGCCCGACGGAGCAGCGCAGCAGGCCCTCGGCGATGCCGGCCTCGGCCAGGGCGGCCGCGTCCAGCTGGCGATGGGTGGTGGACGGCGGATGGACGACCATCGTGTGGACGCTGCCGAGTGAGGCCGTCCGGGCGGGGATCTCCAGCGCGTCGAGGAAGGCGGCACCGGCCGCGCGCCCGCCTTCCAGCTCGAAGGCCAGCATGCCGCCATAGGCCCCGGCGGCCCCGAACTGGCGCCGGGCGACGGCGTGCTGGGGATGGCCAGCCAGGCCCGGGTAGTAGACGCGCTGCACGCCGGACCGGGCCTCCAGCCAGGCGGCCAGGTCGGCCGCCGTGGCGCTGTGGCGGGCGACGCGCAGACCGAGCGTGGCGATCCCGCGCAGGACCAGGAAGGCGGGCAGCGGCGAGGCGCTCCCCCCCGTGTCGACCTGAACGTGCCGGACGGCCGCGATCCCCTCCTCGCTCCCGACGACGACGCCGGCCAGTGCATCGCTGTGGCCGCCGAGGTACTTGGTGGCGGAGTGGACGACCAGGTCCGCGCCGAGCTCCAGGGGCCGGCACAGGTACGGGCTGGCGAAGGTGTTGTCCACGACCAGGCTGGCGCCGTGGCGGTGGGCGAGGTCCGCGAGCGCCGCCAGGTCGGCGACCACGATCGTGGGGTTGGAGATCGTCTCGACGTAGAGGACGCGGGTCGGCGCGGCCGCCAGGGCGGCCTCGACGGCGGCCAGGTCGGTCACGTCCACGAAGACCGTGGCCACGCCCAGCCGGCCGAGGATCTGCGTCAGCAGGTCGCGGCTCGAGCCGTAGATCGCCTGGGTGGCCACGATCCGGTCGCCGGCCGAGACCAGGCTGAGCAGGGCCGCGTGGATGGCCGCCATGCCGGTGGCGAAGGCGAAGCCCGCCTCTGCGCCCTCCAGCTCGGCGACCGCGGCGGCGAGGGCGGCCGTGGTGGGGTTGTCGATGCGGCTGTAGGCATAGCCGGGCCGGCTGCCGGAGAGGATCTCGCCGAGCTCCGCGGCGTCGCGCGCGTCGAAGGTCACCGACTGGTAGATGGGAACCGCGGTCGGCCGCTGCTCGACGGGCGGGACACGGGACGCGGCCCGGATGGCCCGAGTGGAAAAACCGCTCATCCGCCCGATGCTACACCGAGTCGTCGGGTGAGCCCGGCTCGGCCTCCCCGCCGGTTCGCCCCGCGCTCCGGGTCCGCCGCCGGCCCGCCGGCTGGTCCGGCAGCAGGAGGTCCATCGCCTTCCGCAGTTGTTCGTCCTCGTCGTGGCGGACGGGGCGGAAGCGTCGCCGCCCGGGCGTGCCATTCGCGCCGGCGATGCGGGACGGAACCGGCTCGGGCGCCTCCGGCGGACCGGGCTCGTCCGCGGCCGGCCGGGGGGCGTCCGGTTCGCCGGCGGACTCGACCGCCCGTTCTGACGGCCCCGCGAAGGCGACGACGCGGTTCTTGCCGAGCCGCTTGGAGCCGTACATGGCCTCGTCCGCCGCGATCATCAGCGCGTCCGCCGTCAGCCCGTCGTCCGGGTAGGCCACCACCCCGATCGAGAGCGAAGTCCGGATCCTGGACTCGCCCGCCTCGACCACGAGGTCGACGACGCCCTGGCGGATCTTCTCCGCCACGACGAATGCGCCGCTCGGATCGGTCTCGGGGAGCAGGACCACGAACTCGTCCCCGCCGTGGCGGGCCGCAGTGTCGATCCCCCGAACGCCGGCCCGGATGATGGTGGCCACGCCGTGCAGGACGCGGTCGCCGTGGTAATGGCCGAAGCGGTCGTTGATCGCCTTGAGCCCGTCGAGGTCCATCATCAGCACGCAGAAGCCGCGCCGGAAGCGGGCCGCGCGCTGGATCTCCCGCTCCAGCACGGCGAAGAAGTAGGCCCGGTTGAAGAGCCCGGTCAGCGAGTCGACGGTCGAGAGCCGGACTGCCAGGTCGCGGGTCCAGCGTTGCTGCCGGGCGATGACGATCCCGGCGTAGGCGAGCAGGCAGAGGGCCGTCAGGTTGACCCCGATCGTGGCCACCGTCACCGGCGACGGTGGCAGGCCGCTCGGATCGGCCAGGACCCCGACGAGGTAGGCCGCCGCGGCGGCCATGGCCAGGATGGCCGTCACCGCCGGCGGGACGACGAGGGCGGCGCCGCCCACGAGCAGCGGGTAGACGAAGAAGAAGGGGCTGGCGGCCTGGCCGGTCAGGATCACCAGGACCGTCACGAAGACGATGGCCGCGGAGCCCTCCAGGATGAAACGAGCCACGCCCAGGGCCGCCGACGGCAGCACATCGTGGACGACGAGCACGAAGAGCCCGGCCAGGGCGAGGGTGACGTAGATCGCCGGCTGGTTGGCCAGCCACAGGCCGGTCACGGAGATGATGACCGACGCCGAGAGGATGAACGCCCAGGCGACGATCCGGACGACCCGGTCGAAGGCGGCGCTGGTCGAGCCGGCGGCGAGGACCTCCTCCAGCTCGCCGACGCTGCGCGGCCCCGGCTGCCGGGAACCGGGCCGGTCGTCCGGCCCGGCCGCCCCGACGCCCCGCCGCCGGACAAGGGCGTGGCCCGGTTCCGGCCGCGCCCCGGCCGGCTCGGCACCGCAGCCGAAGGGGACCTGGTCCGGACCCTCGCCGAGGTCGAACGGCCCGCGTCGGCCGAGGAGCGCAGGAACCAGCACCGCGCCCATCACGATCAGATTGGCGACGACGGCGACGACGAGCAGGATCAGGATCGGCTCGGCGGGCAAGCTCCCGGCCTCGAAAGCGCGGGCGCGCGCAGGCGGGCATCGGCGGCCGACGCCGGGCCCATCTTAGTCGCCGACCTGCCGCCTGGGCCGTCCGGGCCATGCCACGGGGCCGTTCCCGGTGCGACGTCGCACCGTCGGTCGCGGGCCGCGCGTGCCCGCCGCCGGTCCGACCGGCCGCCCGGACGCGGCTCGGCCGGGTCAGCGGTCCGCGAGGCGGGACGCCCACCCGGCACTGGCGCCGCCGGGCCGCCCGCGGCGTCGTTTTCGTTGCCTCCGCCGCTGCTCTCTGCTAGCCTCGCCGGCCAGGGGCCCAAGCCCTGGGAGCCATGTGGAGGACGGCCGGGGCCGGTCCGCACTCCAGGGCCCCGCGGCAGGTCGGCGTCTCCTCGTCGGCGGACAGACCCCAGGAGGCTTCCGCGCATGCTCCAGCCGCACCGCGCCCTCGGGTCCCGCAACGGCGAGGACGTCTCTGCGCTCGACAAGCGGATCATCGAGCACCTCCAGCAGGACGGGCGGCGTCCCTTCACCCAGATCGCCGCCGAGCTGGGCGTCTCGGAGGCCGCAGTCCGGGCCCGCACCAACCGGCTGGTGGAGCGCGGCATCCTCCAGATCGTCGGGGTGACCGATCCGCTGAAGCTGGGCTTCCAGCAGATGGCGATGATCGGGGTCCGCTGCGAGCGCGACAAGCTGGTCGAGGTCGCCGAGCAGGTCGCGACCTTTCCCGAGGTGGACTACCTGGTGGTCGTGGCCGGCACCTACGACCTGCTGATCGAGACGGTCTGCGAGGACAACGAGGCGCTCCTGCGCTTCCTCACCGATCGGCTGCGCGCCGTCGATGGGGTCCGCGAGACGGAGACCTTCGTCTACCTGCGGATGGTCAAGCAGACCTACCAGTGGGGGACGCGCTAGGGCGGAGGGACCGGCCAGGGGGCCGTGCCATGGACGCGCGACGGAGCGGGCCGGCCGCCGACGCCTCGTCGCCGGCGCGGAGTCAGGAGGAGCCGGACCCGCTGGCCGTCGGAGACGGGGCTGCGCCCTGGATCGTGCCGCCGCTCGGCAGGGGGACGGGAATGGCCGCCTGCTCCAGCAGCGGTCCGATCAGCGCATCGAGGGGGCCCACCAGCGCACCGGCGGCGACCCGGAAGGCGGCGGCTGGCGGGCTGCCCGTCGCCGAGGTGGGCGCGGGGCCGTAGGCGACCGCGACGTTCAGGCCCAGGAAGGCATACGGCGGCCGGGCCCCTGCCTCGTCGATGGCGAGGCCCTTTCCGGCGCTCGTCTGGAGCGCCGCCCGGTTGCTGAACTCGATGATCAGGAGAGGCCAGCCGGCGTAGGTGGCACTGATCGTCTTGCGCGGCTCTCCGGACGGGGCCGCGACGGCCGTGTTGGCCGTGACCGTCAGGCCGGCCGCCCGGAGTCCCGCGTAGACCGCGTCGGCGGTGGTGGGCTCGACCAGGTGCGGGTTCGGAGTCGGAGTCGGCGTCGGTCGTGGCGTCGGCGATGGGCTGGGGCTGGCGGCCGATCCGCACGCGGCGACCGTGAGGGCCAGGACGAAGATGGCTCCCACGAACGCAGGGGCGCGTTGACGGCGCGGGCCGGGCATCGCGGCGATCCTAGCATCCCGCCCGGGGCCGTCCCCCCGACCGTCGTCAGCCCGATTCGGCCAGTGGTACGGGGTTCGGCCGGCGAGCCGGGCCGGTGGTGCGCCTGCGCCCCGCCGGCAGCCCCGCGGCTCGCCTGCGGCTCGGGCGCGTGCGTCGTACAGTGGCCCCGCTCCCCCGCGACCCATGTCCGAGGAACGTCATGCACCTGCCCGGCCCGCCGGCGCCGGCCCTCAATCGTTTCGCGCGCCGCGGCCTGGTCAGCCTGGGCCTGGCCGTCGCCCTCGCCGCCTGCGGGTCGTCGGTCGGCGGTCCTACGCCGTCCGCCGACGGTGCCGCGCCGGGCTCCGCCTCGGCCAGCCCGACGGCTGCCTCGTCGGGGGTCCCCCCGCCGAGCACCATGGCGCCGGCGAGCGGGTCGCCGTCGCTCGCCCCCGCATCCTCACCGGCGGCCTCGGGAGCCGCGCCCACGCCGAGCCTGGTCCCGACCAACGGCATCGCCTTCGCGCAGCCCCTGGTGCTGCCGGCCCAGCAGCTCGTGGCGGTCCTCGTGACGAACACCGGCAGCATGGTGGTGAGCTTCTCCACGAAAGGCACCTTCACCGACACGGCCGGGGCAACGACCGCCACGGCCGGCGGGGCGACGGCCAACCTGCGGCCCGGTGAGACGCGGGTCCAGGTCCTGACCATGGATGGTGCGCCCGGCCCGACCGACCTGCTGACGATCACGGCCGACTCCGTGGTCACCCTCCAGCAGATCCCGCCGGCCGCCACGATCTCGGCCCAGGTCTCGTTCGGCGTCCCGGCCCTCAAGCCGGGCGCGGTGCCCCAGCTGGTCGTGCCCGTCACCAACGGCGACAGCGCGGCCCACACGTTCGTGCTGTCGAGCCCGATCCTGCGCGCGGGACGGCTGGTCGGGTTCGCCTCCGGCGAGATCGACGACCTGGCGCCGGGGGCCACCGGAGAGGCCTCCCTCTCGGTCATCGGCTCGGCCGAACCGCAGGATTCCTTCGCCCCGGCCGTCGACCTCGTGAGTTGATTCCTCCCGGGCCGGCCCGGGAGGATACTGGCACTCGGCGCGTCCCGGAAACGGCCGACGGGAGATCCCATGAAGACCGACGAACTTCGCGAACCGCTGCTCGAACTCCTGACCGGCCAGGATGCCCACATGGACTTCGACGAGGCGGTGGGCGAGTTCCCCACCCGAGCCGTCAACGAGCGCCCGCTCAACGTCCCCTACTCCCCGTGGCAGCTCCTCGAGCATCTCCGCCTCAGCCAGCGCGACATCCTCGATTACCTGACGGACCCGTCCTATGTCGCGCCACCGTGGCCGGAGGGCTACTGGCCGGCCGACGACGCCACGGCGGACGCCGAGGCGTTCCAGGCCACGCTCGATGGCTTCCGGACTGACCGCGAGACCCTCCGCCGCCTTGTCGCCGGCCCGTCGCTCGACCCGATGGCAGTCCTGCCGAACACGCCGGGCCACACGCTGTTTCGGGAGATCCGCCTGGTGGCCGCCCACAACGCCTACCACCTGGGCGAGTTTGCGATCCTCCGCCAGGTGATGGGCACCTGGCCGGCGACGCGACGAGGCTGAGGCACCGGCCAGTCTGGGCGCCCGGCGGGCTTCGGGGCGCCCGACGGCTCCGGGGGTGCGCGCGCTCCCACCTTGCGCCTGCGTTGCAAGTTCGGCGGACGGGCCGGGCACCCCTCGCAGGTTGGCCGACCTGCTGGTACGGTCTGCGCGATCCGCATGGACCTCAGCGCAGAACGGGACGCAGATCGCTCCCCGACGTGGGCAACCGGCCGCAGTTCGCGGCTGGTCTGCATCCCCACGTCGGATGCCGTGTTCAACCGCTTCGCCGTCGAGACGCGGGCAGCCTTCGACCTCGACTCCCCGCGCCGCCTGACCCTCCAGCTGCGCGGGCTCTTCCCGCTCGTCGACGTCCGACCGAGCCTGCTTCAGGGCGCCCGGGTCTGGTACGCCTTCCGCGATGGCCGGGCGAGTGGCGGAAGGCAGGCGGCCTGGTGGGGAGCGCGGGATGTCGCGCGGGTCGTCCTCGGCGAAGACGGCTCGGTCCGACGCGCCGACCGCCGGTCGCTCGACCTCTTCGGCGGCGACGCCCGGATCCGCGGCCTCGCCCGGATCGGCGGCCTCACCGTCGAGTCGTTCGTCGAGCCAGCGCTCCGGCGGGACCTCCGGCGCCTTCTCGAGATCGTCCGGACGCTCGAAGCGCCGGTGTTGAGCACGATCCGGGTCCGCGCGCTCGACGGGGGGCCGCTCACGCTGGAGTACCGGGCGGAGCGCCGGGCCGGCGGGATCCGCCTGGCGTTCCGCCCGCTCGACCCTGCGCCGGCCGCTCCCTCCGCCGTCCTGCCGATCTGCCTGCCCGCCTGGGATCGGCTCTTCCTGGCGCTGGTGGAACGACGCGCGGCTCTCGTGGCGCCGGGCCCATTGCCCCAGCAGGCCGCGCACATCGAGCGGCGCGTCCGCGAGTTCTACCCGGAAGCGGTGGTCCAGCCGGCGCCCGAGCTCGGGTTCGGACGGGCTGTGCTCGCCTGCCGGGACCGGCGCCACGGGCCGTTCGCCCCCGAGGGGGAGGCCTGGTGGCGGGATCCGCGCCTGCCCAGCGTCGTCGTCGATGGTCGGGCAGGTACGTGCGTGGCGGCCGGCGGCCGGACGGAGTCGCTCTTCGGGGCACCGCCGCCGCGGCTGATCGGCAGACGCCTGGCTGACTTCAGCCCGGCCGAGGCCCGCCCGGACGCCATGTGGCTGCTGGCCATCCTGGATCGCCTCGGCGAGACGCACAGTGTGATCACCCTGGAGGGCCCCGACGGCCAGGCTCGTCCGGTCGAGTTCCACGCCGTCAAGGACGCCGCGGGCCCGGGCCTGCACCGGGTCGTCTTCCGCCCGCCGACGGAGGCCTGACGGGTGCGACGGCGATCGACGGAGGGCGGGCCGGCCGTCGCGAGCCTCTCGCCGGCCGCGCCGTTCCCGCCCCGCCGGCTCAGTCGCCGAGGCAGGTCCCGACGTGGCGGGCGGCCGCCACCCACGTGTGGTCGGGCGGCACGACCTTGCGCTTGCCGGCGACCCGGTCGAGGCGCACCGGCTCGGTTCCGTCGCCGCGGGCGGCGACCATCACGCTGAAGGCGCGACTCGCGACCAGCTCCGCACCCGCGTCCCCGAGGCGGGTCGCCAGGAGACGGTCCAACGGCGACGGCGTGCCCCCGCGCTGGACGTAACCGAGGATCGTCACCCGCGACTCCAGGCCGGTCAGCTCCTCCAGCCGGTGAGCCAGCCGCAGCGTGTTGCCGAGATGGGCCGCTTCCAGGGCGGCCAGCGCGGCCACGGCCACGGCCTTCTCCTCGGCGTCCCGGGCCGCCCCGACCCGGGCCTCGGCCGCCCGGTAGGCCGCCGCGTCCTCCCGCTCCCGAGCTCCCTCGGCGACCGCGACGATGCTGAAGTTCGTCCCGTGGTGGCTGCGCCGGCGGATCGCCTCGGCCACCGTCTCGACGTTGTAGGGGATCTCGGGGATGAGGATCACGTCCGCGCCGCCGGCCAGCCCGGCGCCGAGGGCCAGCCAGCCGGCTCGGTGGCCCATCACCTCGGCCACGATGATCCGGTGGTGGCTGTGGGCCGTGCTGTGCAGGCGGTCGATCGCCTCGGTCGCGATCTCCAGGGCGGTGGCGAAGCCGATCGTGGCGTCGGTCACGGCCACGTCGTTGTCGATGGTCTTGGGCAACGTCACGATGTTGAGGCCGGCCCGGGCCAGGCGCAGCGCACTCCGCTGGGTCCCTCCGCCGCCGATGCAGACGAGCGCCTCCAGGCCGGCCCTCTCGTAGGCCCGAACGATCTCCGCCGTCCGGTCGACGACCTGGCCGTCGACGGCCATCTTGTGAGGCTTGTCGCGGCTGGTGCCCAGGATCGTGCCCCCGACGGTCAGGATGCCCGAGAGGCCCGTGCCGCCGAGCCTCACCCGGCGGTCATCCGCCAGGCCGCGGAAGCCGTCCCGGAAGCCGACCACCTCCATGCGGTGGCGGCCGATGGCCGCTTTGCCGAGTCCCCGGATCGCCGCGTTCAGCCCCGGGCTGTCACCGCCTGCCGTCAGGATGCCGACGCGTTTCGTCCTGGCCATGCTTCGTGGAGACTCCCTTCCTCCCCGCCCAGGGCCCGAGGATACGCCCCCGCCCTGGGCGAGTGCGACCGCTGCCGTGGCAGGCGCGAACGCTGCCGTGGCCGGCGCGACCGACGCCGTGGCAGGCGCGACCGCTGCCGTGGCCGGCGCGAACGCTGCCGTGGCCGCCCCGCAACCAGTCCCGCACCGATGACCGACCGGTCAGCCCGGCGGGGAAGGTATCGGGCGTCCAGACTGGTGCCGATGCGGGAAGCTGGACGGGAGTCGGAATCGTGATGACCAGCGGGGCGATCATCGCCGGGGGCTCTGGCCGACGAATGGGGGCCGACAAGCGCGGCCTCCTGATCGACGACGTCCCGATGCTCCGGCGGACGGCCCTGGCCGTCCGGTCGGTCACCGATGAGCTGCTGGTGGCCTGCCGGCGCGATGCGCCCCCCGACCCGGAGATTCTCGCCGGCCTGGACGCCCGGCTCGTTTTCGACCGAGTCGAGGATGGAGGCCCGCTGGCCGGGGTGGAGGCCGCCCTCGCTGCGTCCGGGGGCGAGCTCGTCCTCGTGGTGGCGGGTGACCTGCCCTGGGTCGAGCCAGCCGTCCTTCGGTTGCTGCTCGACGTGGCCGGCGAGCGCCCGGAGGCGGCGGCAGTCGCCCTGGGGACCGAATGGGGCCCCGAACCGCTCCTTGCGGTCTACCGCCGGCGGTCGCTGCCGGCGGTGACCCGACTCCTCGACGCCGGCACGCGGCGGATGACGGCGCTCCTGGAGGCGCTGGGGTCCGTGGAGGTGGGACCGGAGACCTGGAAGCGGCGGGACCCGGGCGGTCGCTCGGCCCGCAACGTCAATACGCCACTGGACCTCGATGAGGCGCGCGCCGGGGAACCACCGGCCACCAGGTCGTAGCCCGGCTCAATCGTGCTGACGCCGGCCGCCGGTGGCCAGGCGCGGCCGGGTTCCCATCCGACACCGAGGGAGACGCGTTCGCGGCATCACTTCCGCCCATCGGCGCAGGTCCAGACGACAGCGGCTACCTGCGACCGCGGACAGGGCTGCCGCTGCCGCAGCCGCCCGCGACGATCCGCGCCACGACCGGTCCCATGCTTTACCGCCACCTGCGCCTCGCATCCGCTGTACGCGCGATCGGTCAACGGGGGCGCCGCCGTCGCCGGCGTTGACTCGACCGTCGCCCGGGGGGCGGCCGACCTTGAAAAGAAGCACATGCGATCAGGCCGGCACATGCGATTGGAGCGCTGATGGCCGATTCAGCGCCTACTAGACAGAGCTCAGGGCAACCGGGATAGTCACGCGACCGATCATTGTGCGATATTCACGCTCGGACACGCCGGGGTGTGGCGTAGTGGCTAACGCACGTGCTTTGGGAGCACGAGATCGTGGGTTCGAGTCCCACCGCCCCGACCAATACTCTCTCTCCTCGTAGCCGCCGTGCCGCGCACAGGCCGGCCGCACGATCCGGTGGCCCTCGTTCAGCGCGGCCAGATGCGCATCGCGGCCGAGCTCTCCCAGCAGCCGCGTCGAGCCCTCCACGTCGGTGAACACCAGCGTGACGGTTCCCGACGGCTGTGTGACCATCGGCGAACAGTCCGCCACGCGGACGTGCCTGCCAAGAACGCCGGGGCAAACCACCCCCGCTTCGCCGACTCCGGGCTGGACTGGATCAGTGCGTTGCGCGGACCGACCCGGGGCCTCGTCGAGGCTGGGGGTCTCCAGCTCGGCCGGTTCGACCGGACTCGCGCCGGGTTGACCGGCGGTAGGTCATAGCCGCCCGCCCACCATCGCCTTGCGACATGTCACGACCTGCGGGCGCCATCACCTGGCGGGAGCCTCGCTGCCGACCCGGCGAAGAGCGTGGCTCAGGACACTTCGATCGGCACCTCGTAGATCTCGGCGGTCGGGTGACCGGCTCGTGCGTGGATGCGCAGGACCGCCTCCTTGTTGGGACCGGTCGACAGACAGAAGAGCTTCCCGGCTTCGGGATCCCTCTGTCACGTCCCTGCGGGGCCCTTCGAGCGAACGGGATGGCGTCCGAGGGACGAGCGGCCGCATCCCGGGAGGAGGGACGCTCACCCGGTCGCCCGGCCGCCCTGGTCGGGGCAGTGGAACTGAACCCGGCCGATCGCGTCGAGTCGGCCCGACGCGTCGAGGGCCGCGCGGCCGGCGACGCCCAGAACCCGGCCCGAGGCGCGAGCCACCAGCCGGGCCGGACCGGGAAGCTGGCCGGCCGAGCGATCGGCAGCGTGCGCCAGGTGAGCCACCCGGTCGGATTCGGCCTCGTCGCGGAATGCCTGCTGCCGCTGCAGGGCGATCGACCAGACTGCGAGTGGATGCATGAGCGTCACCTCAGCTGTGGTGCTCGATGGTTCCGAACGGCGGCGAGTCCGCCGGCTCGAGGGAGCGGGAGTCGGCGCCGTAGCGCTCCGCCGCTGCGCCGAGCAGGCCCAGCAGGACGATGAGACCCAGCGCCAGAAGGAGACCGGGGTCGATGCTGAAGAGCTCCATGGGACCACACCAGTAACTGTTGCATTGCCATTGACCGGTTACGCGCACTCTAGCCCTTGACGGCTAACCTGTCAATGGGTCTATAGTGGTTATCGATGAACGAACCCACCCCCACCCGGCCCGTGCTCGGTCCGTGGCACCGCCACGACGCATCGCTCGATGACGCCCTCGCCTTCGTCAATACCCTGGAGTTCAGCGGCCAGGGCAGCCGCGAGGAGCTGGCCACGGGCTTCGACCTGCTCGCCTGGCTGCGAGAGCGCGGCCTGATCCATGCCGAGACGGTCGATGGGTCTCCGCCGCGTCCGGGCGCGAACGAGCACGCTGCATCCTCGCTCCTGGAGCGGGCGCGTTCACTTCGGACCGCCTTCCGCGAGGTCATCGAGGCCGTGGCCGAGCATCGGCCCGCTCCCCGGGCCGCGCTCGACCGCATCAACGATGCGCTGCGCCACTCCCCTGGCTACGAGGTCGTGCCGGCCCCGGCGGGCGTCGTGCTCGAACACCGCCACGCGGCCGATGAGCCGGAAGGCGGACTGGCGAGCCTGGCCGCCGCGCTGGTCGACGGCATCGTGGAGGGAAGGCCGGAGCGGCTCAAAGTCTGTGCCAACGACCAGTGCCGCTGGGTCTTCCAGGATGTCTCGCCGACGGGTCGGCGGAAGTGGTGCGACATGACGAGCTGCGGCAACCGGGCGAAGGCCCGCCGGCATCGGGAGCGCCGGCGGGTGGGAACGGCCGGCCCCTCGCTCCCGGCACGCTCCACGCCGGCCTGAGGGTTCAAGGCCCGTTTCGCCGCCGTCGGGGCGGCCGAACGGTCTGCATCGCGGCGTCCGGTTGGCACTGGCCCCCGACGCCCCGGGACGGTTCTACTGGCCGAGCGTCCTGGCGGCGGACCGCCGCTCGGACGCAGGATGGACCTCCGGCTCGGCCGGTGCGCGCCGGCCCGCACAGTCCAGAACGGCGGCTCGATGGACTGCATCGTCCTGGTCAAGCAGGTCCCGGACGTCTCCGCCATCCCGGACGACGCCTGGGACCGGGAGAAGGGGACGCTGCGCCGCGGGCTGCTCGACAGCATCCTCAACCCCCTCGACCTGCACGCCCTGACCTTCGCTCGCCGCATCACGGCCGCCACGCCGGGCTCGAAGACCGTCTACCTGACCATGGGACCGCCGCAGGCCCGGGAGGTGCTGGTGGACTGCCTGTCGCGCGCCCCGGGCCAGGCGATCCTGCTGACGGACCGCGCCTTCGCAGGGGCCGACACGGTCGCCACCGCCTACTCGCTCGCCTGCGCGATCCGGCGGATCGAACGGGAACTCCTGGGCTCGGGCGAGGACTACGCGATCGTCACCGGCATGCAGTCCGTCGACGGCGACACGGCCCAGGTTCCACCCCAGATCGCGGAGGCGCTGGGGATCGAGCAGGTGGCCTACGCAACGGGGTTGGCGCCCGGGCCTCCGCTCCGGGTGCGCCGGATCGGCCCACAGGGTTCCGAGGACGTCTGGCCGCTCCGATTCCCCGTCCTGATCACCGTCACGGCCTGCACCGACACGCTCTACCGCTCGTTCCGCCTGGCGCGGGAGGCGCGCCACATCGCGATCCGGGAATGGGGTGCGACGGGTGTCCAGGCTCGTCCCGAGCGGATCGGCCTCAGGGGATCGCGGACCCAGGTCTACCGGCTCTTCTCGCCGGCGGAGGAGCGGGCCAGACGCTGCGTGATGGTCGGCCGCCCGGCGGAGCTCGTCCCGCTGATCAGGGCAGGCTACGAGCAGACCGGCGAGCCGCCCTCCGCCACTCCCGCCGACGCCTACCGCCTGGAAGGCAGGGCGGCGACCTATCGCGGCGAGTTCTGGGTCCTGGCCGAGCGCGAGGGCCCCGGCGTGCGGGACGTCTCGCTGGCCCTCCTGGGGAAGGCCGCCGAGCTCGCGGCCTCGCTGGGTGAGCGCGTCGGCGCGGTCCTGGTCGGTGCGGCACCCGGCGACCTGCCGGCTCGGCTGATCGCGAGCGGCGCCGACCGAGTCTACTCGATCGAGCATCCCCTCCTTGAGGTCTTCCATCCGATCACCTTCGCCAAGGCGATCTCCGGCCTCGTCCGGGAGCGCGGCCCGCAGGTCCTCCTGTTCGGTGCGACGCCCCTTGGGCGGGAGCTGGCACCGCGCATCGCCTACGCCTGTGATTCGGGCCTGACGGCCGACTGCACCGGGCTCGCGGTGGGCGACCATGCAAGGGGCTCGCTCAGCCTGGTCGGCATCCTCAAGCAGACGCGGCCTGCCCTCGGCGGAAACGTCATGGCCACGATCATGACGAAGGATTCCCGAACCCAGATGGCCACCGTCCGGCCGGGCGTGTTCCGGGTGCCGGCGCCCGATGCCGCCCGTCGCGGCGAGTTGGTCCGCGTGGTCCCGGACCTTTCGCCTTCCGACATCGGCGTGCGCACCTGCCCGGTCGAGTCAGCGACCGCCGAAGCATCCATCCGCGACGCCGACGTCGTGGTGGCCGGCGGTCACGGGTTCCGATCCCGGTCCGACTTCGAAGGCACGCTGGATCCCCTGGCCAGGAGCCTGGCCCGGGCGCTCGGCTGCAGCGTCAAGCTCGGGGCATCGCGGATGGCCGTGGAAGACGGTTTCGCGAGTCACGACCACCAGGTGGGCCTTACGGGCCAGACGGTCCAGCCACGGCTCTACGTGGCGGTGGGGATCTCGGGAGCGGTCCAGCACATCTCGGGGATGCAGGGTTCGCGGCTGGTCATCGCCATCAACAAGGATCCGCGGGCTCGGATCTTCGACTACGCGGACCTGGGCATCGTCGGCAGCATCGAGACGGTCGTCCCGGAGCTCGTCCACTGCCTGGAGGGAGGCGCCCCATCCGGCCCATCGACGTCCTGATTGTCGGCGCGGGCCCGGCCGGCCTGGCGGCCGCCATCCGGCTCGAGCAGCGAGCGGCTCGGGATCACCGCCCTGCCTCCGTCGTCGTCATCGACAAGGCGCCCAGGAGCGGCTGCCACAACCTCTCCGGAGCCGCCTTCGAGCCGGCCTGCCTGGACGAGCTGCTGCCCGGCTGGCGGGACGAGCGCTCCACCTTCACCGACCGGCTCGTCCCGATCGAGCGGGACGAGCTCTACCTCCTGCTGCCGCGAACCGCGGTCCGGATCCCCTCGGCGGCCGTGCCCCGCGCAATGCGCCACGGCGGCGACGTCGCCGTCTCCGTCTCGCGGCTCGTCGACTTCCTGTCCGGCCACGCCGAGCGGCTGGGTGCCGAGCTCCACCACGGGTTCTCGGTCCGCGAGCTGCTGGTACGGGACGGGGCGGTGACGGGAGTCCGGCTGGGTGACGTGGGCCGAGATCGGGACGGCCGGCCGAAGCCGAACTACCGCCGCGGCGAAACCGTCCGGGCGAGGATCACGATCATCGCCGACGGAACCCGCGGCGTTCTCTCGACCCAGTTCGCCGGGCTCGCCGGCGGCGGCGCCAACCCGCAGGTCTACTCGCTGGGGATCAAGGCCGTCGTGCAGTTCCCCGGGCCCAGCCCCTTCGGCAGCCGCCGGGCGGTGCACACCATCGGCTACCCCGATCCGGGAGTCTTTGGCGGCGGGTTCGTCTACAGCATGGGCGAGAAGGCGGCCGCCGTCGGCCTGATCCTGGGCCTGGACTGGCGGGACGGCGAGCTCAGCCCGCAAAGAGAGTTCGAGGCGTTCCGGGCGCATCCCTTCGTAGCCGGGCTCCTCCGGGACGGGGTGGCCGTGGCGGCCGGCGCCCGGACGATCCCCGAGGGTGGCTACTTCGCTCTCAACCGGCTTTCGGCGGCGGGAGCGCTGGTCGCCGGCGACGCGGCCGGCCTGGTCAACGTCGAGAAGCTGAAGGGGCTCCATTACGCGGTGCGGTCCGGGATCTGCGCCGCGGACACCGCCTGGGAGGCGCTGGAGCGGAACGACGTGGGAGCGGCCGCGCTGGCGACCTACCGCGATCGGCTGGCGGCGCGGGGGATCCTGGACGAGCTGCGCCACGCTCGCAACTTCCGCCAGTCGTTCCGCTGGGGCCTGCCGGCGGGCGTCGCCCTGTCCATACTCCAGAGCCACCTGCCGGTGCGCCTGGGGATGGCGGAGGACCGCCGGGCGACCCGGCCGGATGGGCGTCATCCGCGGCCCGACCCGGGCGGGATGGACGCCGCCACCTTCGTCGCACTCAGCGGGTCCTCCCACCGGGAGGACGAGCCGTCGCACATCGCGCTGATCGATCCCGCGCGCTGCCTGGGCTGCAGCGAGGCGCTCGGCGCCCCGTGCGCCCACTTCTGCCCGGGCGCGGTCTACCGCGCAGCGGACGGCGGCCCGGTCCTGAGCCCCTCCAACTGCCTCCACTGCATGACCTGCATGGTGAAATGCCCACGGGACAACATCCGCTGGCTGCCGCCGGAAGGCGGGGAGGGACCGCGCTACCGGCAGCTGTGACGAACGGCGGCCGCGGCACGGGCCGGGCGGGCGGCGGAGACGGGGAACGAGCCGGCTCGCCGCCCGGCGGGCGGGAGGCCGGTCAGGCCCGCACCTCCTGGCGCATGAAGGAGATGTAGGCGACGGCGAAGCAGACGCTCGTCTCGGCCACCAGGACGGTGATCTGCGGCCAGACGAGCAGCAGGCTCTGGTCGAGCGGCAGGACGCCGGCCACCGCCCCCTGCGTCTGGGTCGAGGTGAGAAGGTCGACGCTGCGGGCGGTCGGATCGAGCAGGACGCCGGTCGCCTCAGCGTAGAGAGTCGCCGGGGAGACGCGGGCCAGGGCCTCCTGGAGATTGGAGTTGGCGATCTGCTCGTCGGTCGTGGGACTGGAGGGCAGCGGCGACAGGGCGTTCGCGGCAATGCCGGCCAGGAGCGAGCCGAAGAGGATCAGGACGATCCAGAGCGCGATGGCGACCAGGGCGGCGGTCGCCGCCCGCCGCATGACGACGGAGCAGAGGGTGGCGAAGGCGAGCCACAGCCCGACGTAGATGACGCTGACGACCAGCCAGGCTGCGAGGCGGAAGACGGCCTCCGGCGTCGGCACGATCCCCAGCTGGAAGAGGCCGAGGCCCGCCACCAGCACGACCACCGCGACCAGGATGCCACCGATGGCGCCCAGGCCGGCGGCGAACTTGCCGTTGACCACGTCGTCGCGGTGGATCGGCTGGGCCAGGAGGCGGGGCAGGGTCTTCTCCGACCGCTCGCTGCTCACCGCGTCGAAGCCGAAGGCGATCCCCAGCAGCGGCCCGAGCAGCCCGATCAGAGCGTAGAAGGACGGCAGGGACTGGCCGCCCACCTGGGGGCTGACGGTGAAGAGGGCCAGGAACGGGGCAGGCAGCACCTCCGGCTGGCTGGCGATCTGCCCGGCGGCACTCTGGATCCCGCTGGCGGCGCCGTAGACGGCCCCGGCGGCGGCCATGCTCAGCACCACGACCAGGACGTAGAAGCGGGCACTCAGGATGTGGTCCGCCAGCTCCTTGCCGGCCACGATCAGCCAGCCGCCGCCGAAGCCGCGTTCCACGGGAGCGGCGGCCAGGGCCGCCGCCGAGGATCCACCCGGGGCCGCGCTCGCCGGGGCGAAGGCGGGCCGCGCCGGAGCGGCGGGCCGTGGCGAGGGCCGCCGCCCGGGGCCGCGGCCCTTGGACGGGAGGCGTCGGCGGGGCGCGTCAGGCGGCTCGGCCATCACCCGCTCCTCTTCCGCGGCGGCTGCCCCGCTCAAAGTAGCGGGCATAGATCTCGTCGAGCTCATCGCCCGCTCGCCGCAGGTGCCAGACGCCGAGCCCACGCTCGGCCAGCCGGCCGGCCAGGGCGGTCCGCAACTCGCTGTCGCCCGTCACGAGCCAGAGGCGCTCGTCGCGCTCGTCGCGGCGGACGCCGTGGACACCGGGCAGGGCCGCCAGGGCCGCCTCGGCGACCTCAGGCTCGGCCTCCAGGCCCACCTCCATCGTCAGCGTCTCCGACGCCAGGCGCTCGGCCAGCTCGGCCATGGGCCCCTGGGCCACAATCCGGCCGTCGACGAAGATGGCGACCCGGTCGCAGATCTGCTGGACCTGGTGGAGCAGGTGGCTGGAGAGGAGGACGGTCACGCCCCGCTCCCGCGCCAGCGAGCGGACCAGGGCCAACACCTCCCGGACGCCGGTCGGGTCGATCGAGGCGGTCGGCTCGTCCAGAATGGCGACCTCCGGGTCCTTGACCAGGGTGTCGGCCAGGCCGAGCCGCTGGCGCATGCCCCGGGAGTAGCCCTCGACCGGGCGGTCGGCTGCCCCGGCCAGGCCCACCAGCTCGAGCAGTTCGCCGATCCGCCGTTCGGCGGCCTTCGGCTCCAGCCGGTTGAGGCGCGCCGTGTAGCGCAGGTTCTGGCGGCCCGTCAGGCCGTCGTAGAAACCGACGTCGTCGGGCAGGTAGCCGACGCGTCGCTTGATCTCGAGCGGCCGGCGGGTCGGGTCCATGCCGAGCACCTCCGCCCGCCCGGCGGTCGGCTCCGAGAGACCCAGCAGCATCAGGATCGTGGTGGTCTTGCCGGCGCCGTTGGGGCCGAGCAGGCCGAAGATCTCGCCTGGTCGAACCTCCAGGTCCAGGCGGTCCACGGCGAGCAAGTCGCCGTAGCGCCGGGTCAGGCCGCGGGTCCGGATCGCAGCGTCGGCCATGGGGCGTCGGGGACTCCGTCGCGCCGGCTACCGGCGGCCGTAGCGCCGGAAGACCCAGCCCAGCCCGACCAGCACGGCGACGATCAGCAGGGCCCCCACGAAGCCCCACAGCGGCGAGGTCTGGACGGTGGCCCGGATGTCCACCGAGTTGGTCGAGCCGCCGCCGGAGGCCTGGAGGGTCAGGTCGTAGTCGCCGGCCACCACTCCGCTCGACGGCGTGATGGTGACCGTCACGTTCTTCGAACTGTTGGCGGCGATCTCGGGGATCGAGGACGGCGAGAAGGCGACCTGCCAGCCGCTGGGGGGTGTGTCGGTCAGGCCCACGTTGTCGGCCGGTGCCGAGCCGTTGTTGGTGACCACCAGGGTGAGCGTGCCGCTGGAGCCGGCCGTCACCTGGGCGTTGAGGCGCCCATCGGAGGTGCTGAGGGCGAGCTGCGGGCTGCCGGTGATCTGGGCCTGCAGCTGGACGGTGGCCTGGTACTGGCCGGCGCTGGCCTGAAGGGTGATCGGGTAGGTGCCGGCCGAGGCGTCCGAGGCGGGCGTCACGGAGACGGTCAGGTCGCTGGTGGAGCCCGCCGCCACGCTGGCTGTCTGGGCCTGGGTCTGGCCGGTCGGGTAGGCATTGACCTGCCAGCCGGACGGCCCGGTCGCAGTGAGGCCGAGGGTCAGCTTCTGGGCCGTCTCGTTGGCCAGCGTCACGTCGTAGCTGAAGCTGGCCGACGCGGCGCCCTTGAGATTCGGGAAGTCGCTGGTGAGGGAGACGCCGCCGCCGGATCCCGCCCCCGCGACGACCAGGCCGAGCGAGAGGGCCGTGGTCCCGGCCGGCGCGGTCCCCGTCAGGACCACGGTGTAGGTGCCGGCCTTGGCGGTGGAGGGGACGTTGACGTCCAGCTCCACGGAAGGAGCCGGGCTGCCGGTGAAGACGGCGTCGACGAGGTTCCCGCCGCCGCGGATGGCGGTCGACCAGCCGCTCGGCGCGCTGGTGACGGCCAGGTCCACCCGCTGCGCCGACGGCGTGGTCACGGTCAGGGGGAAGGTGACCGACCCGCCCGGATCGACCGTCACGGCGGGGTACGGCGTGGTCAGCTGCAGCCCCGCCGCAGCGACCGGTGCAGCCAGGCCGCCGAGGGCGGCGGCAGGTGCCAGGACCAGGGCCAGGATGAGCGCGCCGCGGCGCCGGACGTGTCGGAACATGACCCCTCGCGAGGTATGGACGGGCAGGGACGGCCCGTGCGCTTCGGTCCCCGCGCCCATCCTGCCGCAGGCGCTGTCAGGGCCGGTGGCGGAGCGGTGAAGTTCCGTTAACTGTTGCCGCGCCGGCGTCCGCCCCACGCGATCGCCGACGCGGTGGACGGCCGCCGCGCCGGCCGGGACGAGCGGATCCGGGCGGATCCGGGCGCCACAGCCGGCCGGAGCGGAGCGTCAGATGCAGCGACGCCGGGCGGCGACTGGCAGGCGAACCATCGCGCCGCCCGGCGCCGCCACGTCCGGCCGGGACGGCCGCCATCAGAAGCCCAGGCGCTCGAGGACGGGATGCATCCGCTGGGCGGCCCGGCCGCGGTGGGAGATCGCGTGCTTGGCCTCGGCGGTCCACTGGCCGAGCGTCCGGCCGCCCGGGGGCTCGCCCTCCGGCTCGAAGATCGGGTCGTAGCCGAAGCCGCCGTCGCCCCGCGGGCTGCGGGCGATGCGGCCCTCGCACGTTCCCCGGGTCGTGATCGTCGCCAGCCCGCCCCGGGGCCCCGGCCGCTCCGGGAGGACCAGGGCCAGGACGCAGCGGTAGCGAGCGGTCCGGCGGTCCGCCGGCAGGTCGCCGAGGGCGGCCAGCAGCTTGGCGTTGTTCTCCCCGTCCGTGGCGGTCTCCCCCGCGTAGCGGCGGGTCCGGACGCCCGGCCCGCCGTCGAGGGCATCCACCATGATCCCCGAGTCGTCGGCCAGGGTCGGCAGGCCGGATCGCCGGGCGTAGAAGCGGGCCTTGGAGCGCGCGTTGGCGTCGAACGAGGCGCCGTCCTCCGGTGCCTCCTCGGGGATCCCGACGTCGTCGAGCGACACGAGCTCCGCCCGGAGCGGGCCGAGCAGCTGGCGCAGCTCGCGCAGCTTGTGGCGGGACCGCGTGGCGACGAGGAGCCGGGGCCGAGCCGGGCCATCGCGCTCGTCCGGGGGGCTCACCGCGGGAGGGACGCGAGCGCCTCCGCCTGGGCGGCGAAGAGTCGTTCGAGGCCGACCTGCGCAAGGCCGAGCAGGCGGTCGATCGCCGGGCGGTCGAACGGCTTGCCTTCGGCCGTCCCCTGCAGCTCGACGTAGGTTCCCTGGTCGGTGCCGACGACGTTGAAGTCGACGTCCGCCCGGGAGTCCTCCGAGTAGTCGAGGTCCAGGAGCTGCACGCCGTCCACGATCCCGACGCTGACCGCGGCCACCTTGCCGACGAGCGTTCGCTCCATGCCGTAGGTGATGAGGGCCGCCGCCAGGGCGACGTAGCCGCCGGTGATCGAGGCAGTCCGCGTGCCGCCGTCGGCCTGGAGGACATCGCAGTCGATGGTGACGGTCCGCTCGCCGAGCCGCGCCAGGTCCACCACGCCCCGCAGGGAGCGGCCCACCAGGCGCTGGATCTCGTGGGTCCGACCTCCGATGCGGCCGCGGGCCGATTCCCGCTGCGTCCGCTCCGCCGTGGCGCGGGGCAGCATGGCGTACTCGGCGGTGACCCAGCCGGTCCCCTTGCCGCGCAGGTGGGGCGGGACCCGATCCTCGATCGTGGCCGCGCAGAGGACCTCCGTGTCCCCCACCCGGATCCGGCAGGAGCCCTCCGCCCACTTCTGGACGCCCAGGACAAGGCTCACCGGGCGGAGTTCCTCCGGGGTGCGCCCGTCCGCCCGGAGGCGGCTCGGGCTGCCGATCGTCGTCATCGCACTGTCTCCTCGGCCTTGGCGGCCAGCCAGAGTTCGTCGAGTTGCTCGAAATCAAGGTCCCGGAGCCGGACCCCGCGCTCGGCCGCCTGGCGCTCGACGCTCCGGAAGCGGCGCCGGAACTTCTCGTTGGCGGCCCGCAGGGCGGCCTCCGCCTCCACGCCCTCACGGCGGGCGAGATTGACGGCGACCAGCAGCAGGTCGCCCACCTCCTCGCGCTGCTCGTCGGCCGTGGTGGCCGCCAGCAGCTCGGCCAGCTCCTCGTGGAGCTTGGCGACGATGCCGTCCACGGCCGGCCAGTCATAGCCGAGACTGGCGGCCCGCTCCTGCATCTCCTGGCTGGCGGCCAGGGCCGGCATGGTCCGCGAGATGCCGTCCAGGGCGCTGCGTCCCGCGGGCGGCTCGTCCTCGCCGGCGGCGGCCGCCGCGGCGGCCGCCGCCTGGCGCTCCGCGTGCTTGATCTGCTCCCACTGCTGGTTGACGTCGGCGGCCGTGTGGACGACCGCGTCGCCGAAGACGTGGGGGTGGCGACGGATGATCTTCCGCCCGATCGCCGCCTGGACGTCGGTCAGGTCGAAGACGCCCTCCTCGGCCGCCAGCTGCGCGTGGAGGACCACCTGGAGGAGGAGGTCGCCGAGCTCGCCGGCCAGCTCCGGCCGGGCGCCGTCCTCCAGCGCGTCGTAGACCTCGTAGGCCTCCTCGAGGAGGTGCTTCTGGAGCGACCGGTGGGTCTGCTCGCGGTCCCAGGGGCAGCCGTCCGGCTGCCGCAGGCGGTCCGCGATCCGGGGCAGCGCCCAGGGCCCCGCGACCGCTTCCTCGGGCGCCAACGGCTCCAGGTAGAGTGGCGCCGCCAGGTCCGCCGGAACGAGGGTCGCCACGGTCGCGACGGTCGCAGCGTCGTCCGCGGCGGCCCGCCGGACCGGGTGGCCGGCCGGGTAGAGCCGCCGCAGGACGGCCAGCGGATCGCCGCCGCCCGGGCCGTGGCGGCCGGCCAGCGGTGCGGGGTCGCCGGCCGACGGTCCGGGCGGGGCGAGGAGGGCCAGCGGGACGAGCAGCAGCGGCCGGGCCGCGTCGATCGGGATGCCGATCAGGCGCTCGGGCGCGACGACCTGGAGCCCCCCGCCGGGGTCCAGGCCCCAGCGGCGCCTGGCCTCGGCGACGAGGGCATCCAGCACGGACGGCGGCTAGCTGGCGGCCGCGGCGGCGGCCGCGGCGTCCGACTGCTGGATGTTGGCCTTCGCCTTCTGGATCGCGTACCAGTTGGTGTAGGCGGAGCTCTGGAGCGTCGTCAGCTGGGCACCGGCCGGCTTGCGCGTCTCCTGGGAGACCACCTTGAAGAGGTAGTAGTTGCCGTTGCTGGGGTCGTTGACGATCGGGCTGACGCCGCCGACCGGGGTGGAGAAGATCGCGTTCTCCAGCGTCTCGTCAAGCTGGTAGTGGGCGACCCAGCCCATGTCGCCGCCGCTCGAGGCGTCGCTGGACTCCGAGACCGACTTGGCCAGGGTGCCGAAGTCCTTGCCGTCCTTGATCTCCGCCGCGTAGACGTTGATGCGGCTCTCGGCCGGGGCGCGGCGACCCAGGAACTGGATCACGTGCCAGCCGTACTCGGTCTGGACGGGCGGCAGGATCTGGCCCGGCTTGAGGTTGGGGGCGAAGATGGCCTTGGCATAGTTCGTGGTCAGCATGTTCTCGGTCACCCAGCCGATGTCCCCCCCGTTGGCCCCGGAGCTCGTGTCGTCGCTCTCGGTCTTGGCCAGCGTCTGGAAGTCCGCCTTGCCCTTGATCAGCTGCTGGTAGGCCGCCTCCGCCGCAGCCTTGGCGTTGGCCCAGGCGGGATCGGTCGCGGGGTATTTGCCCGATGCTGCGCCGCTCGGATCGTGGTTCGGCGAGAAGAGGATGTGCCGCGAGTCGACCTCGTCGCCCGCTCCCTCACCCTGCTGCGGGCCGGTCAGCATGATCTCGAGGACATGGCGCTGGACGCTCGCCTTGGTGGTCAGGTCGGCCGTGACCTTGTCGGAGAGGGCGGTGTAGACCAGGTTGGCCCGCAGGACCTTCTGGTAGGTGTCCAGGCTCACCCCCGCGGCCGACATCTTCTGCTGGTAGAGGGAGTCGACCGTCTTCGGCACGATCTGAGAGACCCGGCCGATCCGGAAGACGCCGTCGGCACCCTTGACCACCGGGGTCAGGCCGGGGCCGGGCAGGGCGAAGAGGGCCTTGAGGAAGGCCGCATCCTGGGTGGTGTCGCTGGCCATCAGGTAGCCGAGGTCACCGCCCTGCTCGGCGGTCGTGTCGCTGCTGTTCGCCTTGGCAACGTCCTCCCATTTCAGGCCGCCCTTGAGGAGGGTCAGCAGCTGCTCGGCGCGAGCCTGGGCGGCGCTCACCTGGGCGTCGGTCGGCTTGCTGGCGCCGACGGTCAGGCTGGGCGAGATGGCGATCACCCAGGCGTGGCGCATCTCCGGCGTGGTGGCCGCGGCCGTCAGCGCGTCGGCCACCTGCTTGTCCGTCACGCTGATCCCCTGCTGGGCCGCCAGCTGTCCCTGGAGGGTCGCGTCGATCAGCTCGCCCAGGGCGACCGATGGGATCTGCTGCTTCTCGCTCTCGATCGTCTGGATCCGCTGGCTGCCGTCCGCGGAGGCGATGATTCCCTGGTTGACCTCCGTCCGGATCTGGTCCTCCGCGTAGTTGAGCCGCCACGTGTCCACGGCGATCCGCTGGCTCTCGTCGTCCTTGCTGATGGCGACCCCGTTGACGTGGGCGACGGCGATCCAGTGGGCGTTGTAGTAGTTGAGGCCGACTGCGCCTCCCAGGAGGAGGAGGGCCAGCAGCACCACCAGGCCGAAGCCGAGGTTCAGAATCAGGTTGCGCCGGCTGTCGGTCTCCCAGCTCGGCCGGTGAGCGCGCTTGACGACGGGCTTGGCTCGGAAGGTCATGGGAATGATCGGTCCTGTGCAGGGGAAGGTGCCGGCGCCGCGCCGGCGGGACGGACCGCTATGCTACCGCATCCTCCCGCCCCGACCGCGCGGCGCCGCCGGTCAGCCGCTCCACCACCGCCAGGTAGCGCTCGGCCTGGCGCTCCCAGCCGAGGTCGCCGATCCGGGCGGCCGTTCGGGCGACCCGCGCGTCGCGCTCGGCCGGGCGGTCGACGACCGCCGCGAGTGCCGCCGCCAGCGCCGCCGGGTCGCCGGGCTCGTAGGTCCACAGCGTGTCCGCCGCGAAGTAGCGCTCCACGGTCGGGAGGCGCGAGGCCACGACCGGTTTGCCGAGCGCTCCGTATTCCAGGATCTTGGTGGAGAGGCTCAGGTCGGTGAACGGGTCGCGGCGGGTCGGGGCGACGCCGACATCGGCCGCGGCCACGGCGGCCGGGACCGCCTCGATCGGGATGCGTCCGGGCAGGCGGACCCGGTCGGCGATCCCCAGCTCCGCCGCCAGCGACGCCAGCGGCCCGGCGGCGTCGCCGCGCCCGTAGAGCTCCGCGGCGACGGGCAGGTCCGGGCGCTCCACGACCAGGCGGGCGATCGCCCGCAGGACCACGTCCAGCTCGTAGGTGGGGGTCAGCGCCCCGGCGTAGACGATCCGCAGCGTCCCGTCCGCCATGAACGGCCGGGCCGGCTGGGCGCGCGCGTCGAAGCGGTCGAGGTCCGGGGCGTTGAGGACCACCGTGACTGGACGGCCCGGCCCGGCCAGGCGGCGGAGCCGCTCCCCGAGCGCATCGTTGACGGTCAGCAGCTCGTCGGCCGCCGCGATCGAGGCCCGCTCCTGGAGGCGCAGCAGCGCGTGGCTGACCGGGTTGGCCGCCCGCGGGAAGCGGCTGCGGAAGAAGTCGGGCATCGCCTCGTGGAGGTCCAGCAGGACCGGCACGCCGGCCAGCCGCAGCGGCAGGGCGGCGAAGACGAGGTAGTCGGGCAGCGTGTGCACCTCCACCAGGCCGTAGCGACGGCGGCGGTGGGCCGCGGCCAGGGCGATGGCCGCCCGGGCCAGGAAGGCGCCGTACTCGGCCAGGTAGACCGGCAGGCCGGCTCCCTGGTGGCGGCGGACCGGCAGCCGGTGGAGGGTCACGCCGGCGATCGTGGCCCGCGGGCCATCCTCCGGGCGCCGCAGGCCGAAGACGTCGACCTCCCAGCCGCGCCGGACGAGGGTCTCCGCCTCGCGCCGGACGCGGGCGTCCTCCTCGTAGTAGGCGTGGACGACCATCGCCACCGGGGGGCGCCCCTCGCGGCCCTTCTCGCGGCCCTCCACGGAGTGGCTTGCCCGCTCGCCGGAAATCTTCGCCCCGCCCCCGCCGGTCGCGCTCACGGCAGCGGACCGGCCAGGATCCGGCTGATCGCCTCGGCCGCCCCGGCCGGCCGCAGTTGGAGCCCGGCCGCCCGAGCCCGGGCCGCCTCCCCGCTCGTCGCCGGCGGGGCCAGCCGATCGAGCTCCGCCGCAGCCCGCGCGGCGTCGAGGCCGACGAGGACCATCGTGCCGGCCGAAGCGGCCACCGCCTCGACCCATTCGGTCGAGGCCCGCAGGACCAGGCACGGGACGCCGAGCCAGGCCGCCTCGCGCTGGAGGCCGCCCGAGTCGGTCAGGACCGCGGCGGCGTGGAGCTGGAGGGCCAGCGAGGTCCGGTAGCCCAGGGGACCGACGACGCGGACATCCCGGCCCAACCGGACACCGGCGGCCTCCATGGCCAGGCGGGTCCCCGGGTGGAGCGCCAGGACCACGGGCCGGTCGGCGGTGGCCGCTGAGGAGAGGATCGCCGCCCAGCCCGCGATCGCGGGCTGGGCGCGGTTCTCCGCCCGGTGGACCGTGGCGAAGAGATAGCCGCCGGGCCGCAGCTCCAGGCCGGGCGCCTCGTCACGCAGCCGGGCGGCGAGGGCCGCGAGGACCAGCGGATCGCGGACCTCGGCGGCGATCCGGGCGGCCAGGTCCAGCATCAGGTCGCCGACCTCGGCCACGCCTTCCACGATCCCCTCCGCGGCCAGGTTGGCGACCGCTGCCGGGGTCGGCGCGAAGCGCCATCGGGCAAGGTGGTCCGCCACGATCCGGTTCAACTCCTCCGGCATCCGCCGGTCGAAGCTGCGCAGGCCCGCCTCCACGTGGGCGACGGGAATGCCGAGCTTGGCCGCGGTCAGCGCCCCGGCCAACGTGGAGTTCGTGTCGCCGTAGACGAGCACCGCATCGGGCGCCTCCCGGGCCAGCAGCGGCTCGAGCGCGATCAGCATCCGGCCGGTCTGCTCGGCCCCGCTGCCGCCGCCGATGCCGAGGGCGTGATCGGGCCGGGGCAGGCCGAGCTCACCGAAGAAGACGCCGGCGAGGGCGTCGTCGTAGTGCTGGCCGGTGTCGATGAAGACCTCGCGATGGTCGCGCCGCAGCGCCTGCAGCAAGGCGGCGGCCTTGATCAGCTGCGGCCGCGTCCCGACGACGCTGACGATGCGCACGGTCGCGCCGGCGGGCCCCTCAGGCGCCGGCCGTCGCGCCGACCGGCAGCGGCGCCCGGCGACGGGTACCGGCCTGGACGCCCACGCCCAGGTAGGTCACCCGCTCCGGCAGGGCGACCTCGCGGAGGCTGTCCCGCCCGTCGTACAGGACGGCCAGGTCCGGGAAGAGCTCGAAGTCCAGCTCGCGGAAGCGCGGATCGGCGGTCTGGGCCACGATCGCCCGGAACGGCCCGGGCTCGCCCCACCGGTAGGCCGCCGCGCAGCAGCGGGAAGTCTCCTGCGGGTCGAGCAGCGGATCGTAGGCCGAGACGACCGCGCCATGGAAGCGCAGCCTGTCGATCAGGGGCAGCGCCCGCGAGTAGGCCAGCTCCTTGACGCCCTCCCGGTAGGTCAGGCCGATGACCAGGACCGGCACCCCCTCCAGGCCGCCGAGCGCCACCTCGAGGGCCTTGATCGCCAGGCCCACCTGCCCGTCGTTGACCCGCCGGCTCAGCGCCACGAGCTCCAGGTCCGGGGCGCCGCTCAGCATCAGGTGCGGGTAGACCGGGATGCAGTGGCCGCCGACACCGATGCCGGGCTGGTGGATGTGGCTGTAGGGCTGGCTGTTGGCGGCCGCGATCACTTCTTGGACGTCGACGCCGACCCGGTCGGCGTAGCGCGCGAACTCGTTGGCCAGGGCGATGTTGACGTCGCGGTAGGTCGTGTCGGCCAGCTTGGAGAACTCCGCCGCCTCGGAGCCGGACATGGCGACGATCTCTGCGTCCAGCACCGAGTCGTAGAAGCGCGCCGCGCGCTCGGTGGAGCGGGGACCGACCCCGCCGACGAGCTTCGGGTAGGTGGCCAGGTTGCGGAAGACCGCGCCCGAGTAGAGGCGCTCCGGAGAAAAGGCCACGAAGAGGTCGTCCTCGACCCGGAGTCCGCCGGCCGCCTCGAGCCGCGGCGCGTAGCGGTTGCGGGTGTCGCCGACCGGCAGCGTCGTCTCGAAGATGACCGTCAGCCCGGCATGGACGCCGGGCCCCAGGGCGGCCACGGCGGCATCCATCGCCCGCCGGTCGGGCTGCTCGGCGTCGTCGAGCATGACCGGCACGATGAGGACGGCGACGTCGGCCCCGCGGGCGGCCGCCGCCGCGTCGGAGGTGGCGCGCAGCCGGCCGGCGTGATGGACCTCGGCGACGCCGTCGGCCAGGCCCGGCTCCTCCTCGACCAGCGAGCGGCCGGCGTTGACCGCGGCCACCACGGCGGCGTCGATGTCCACCGCGGTGACGTCCCAGCCGTGGCGAGCGAACTGGACCGCGAGCGGCAGGCCCATCTTGCCGGCCCCGACCACCGCCACCCGGCCGGCCGTGCCGGGCTCGCCGGTCCAGGGCCGGACCGGGCGGGCAGGCGGGTGGAGGCAGGGGTTCGGGGGCAGGACGATCGATCCGCCGAGGAGGCTGGCGCCCACGGACGGGCGAGCGACGATGGTCATGCAGCAGGGTGCCTCATGGCGCGGGGAGGGGTCGGCCGGGCCCGGCCGGCGCGCGGGAAGGCCCGAAAACGGCTGCCGGGGAGCCGGCTCATGCGCGCGGGAGCTGCGCGGGGAGGTCGGAGAGGTCGATCGGCCGACGCTCCGCGGCCGCGGTCAGCAGGGCGGTCGCCAGGGCGAGGGCCCAGAGCCCGTCCTCGGCGTCGACGTAGGGCCGTCCGCCCTCCCGAAGGAGGTCGACGAAGGCGTCCAGCTGGGCGCGCAGGGGCTCGGCGCTGACCACCGGGATCTCGGCCACGTCGCCGGCGAAGGTCGGCGCGTAGCCGCCGATCAGCTGGGGCGCCGCGACGTTGGCCCGGGTGAAGGTGAGGCGCTGGGTGAGGTAGTCCACCTCGAACATCCCCTCCTCGCCGATGGCGACCAGCTGGCGTCGCTTGGCCGGCGTCAGCCAGTTGACGTCCAGCATGCCGGTCGCGCCGGACGGGAAGTGGAAGAGGCCGAAGAGCAGGTCCTCGTGCTCGCTGTGGATCCGCTGGGCGGTCTCGGCATAGACGCGAATGGGTCGCTCGCCGGCGACCCACGAGAGCATGTCGCAGTCGTGCGTGCCCAGGTCAACCGCCACCCCCACGTCGCGGATCCGGGCCGGGAACGGACCCGCCCGACGGCTGGTGATCGCGAAGACGGTGGAGAGCCAACCCGCCCGCAGGCGGCGGCCCATCTCCAGGACGGCCGGGTTGTAGCGCTCGACGTGGCCGACCTGGACGGGCACGCGGCGCTCGCGGGAGGCCGCCAGGATCCGCAGGCCCTCCTCGACGGTGGCGGCCAGCGGCTTCTCGAGCAGGGTCGGGATGCCGCGCTCGATGGCCGCCAGCGCCAGCGGCAGGTGGGCCATGGTCGGGGCGGCGATGACGACCGCATCCAGCTCGGCCTCGGCGATCATCGCCAGCGGCTCGTCGAAGCCCTGGGCCCCGGTCGCCGCGACGGCCGCGGCGAGGGGCTCCGCTGCCGGATCGGCGACCGCCACCAGCCGGCAGTCGGGGTGGGCGGCGACGACCCGGAGGTGGTTGCGGCCCATCGAGCCGAGGCCGGCCAGGCCGACCCGGAACGGGCCGCTGCTCACCGGGCGACCCCGCGCGCCGCCGCCGGCTCGGCGGCCGGCAGGCCCCCGTGCCGCTCCACGGCCGCGCGGACGGCAGCCAAGACCTGGGCCTGCTCGGCCTCGGTCAGGCCGGGGTAGATCGGCAGCGAGAGGCAGCCCGACGCGGCGGCGTCCGTCACCGGCAGGTCGGCCTCGATGCCGCGCTCCAGGATGTAGGCTTGGCGATGCGTCCCGAGCGGGTAGTAGATGCCGACGCCGATCCCCGCCTCCTGCAGGTCGCGGGCGATGGCGTCGCGGGCCGGCCCCGTGTCCAGCGTGTACTGGTGGTAGACGTGCGTCCGGCCGGCCGGGGTGACCGGGAGGCGGACCGGCAGGTCGGCCAGGCCGGCGTCGTAGGCCGCGGCGATCGCCTGCCGGCGGGCCGTGTTGCGATCGAGCTTGGCGAGCTGGACCAGGCCGATCGCAGCCGCGATGTCGGTCATCCGGAAGTTGAAGCCGAGCATCTCGAACTGGTACCGGGCCCGCATCCCCTGGTTGCGGTAGAGGCGGATCCAGTCGGCCAGCCGGTCATCGTCGGTGGTCACGAAGCCGCCCTCGCCGGTGGTCATGTTCTTGGTGCCGTAGAGGCTGAAGGCACCGTGGCCGAAGCTGCCCGCCCGCCGGCCGCGGTACGTGGCGCCGTGGGCCTGGGCGGCATCCTCGACCAGGGGCAGCCCGTACCGGTCGGCGATCGCCTCGATGGCGTCCATGTCGGGGATCAGGCCGTAGAGGCTGACCGGGCAGATGGCCCGCGTCCGCGAGGTGATGGCGGCCTCGATCCGGCCGGCGTCGATCAGGTAGGTGTCGGGCTCGATGTCGACGAAGACCGGCGTGGCGCCGGTCGACAGGATCGCGTTGGCCGTGGCGGCGAAGGTGAACGAGACCGTGATCACCTCGTCGGCGGGGCCGATGCCCAGGCCGGCGAAGATGGCCATCAGGGCCAGCGTGCCGTTGCCGAGGGCCAGGGCGTGCTTCGCGCCGCAGTAGGCCGCCCAGCGCTCCTCCAGCTCGGCCACCCGCCGGCCCTGGGCGAGCATCCCGCTGCGCAGCACGGCGCTGACTGCGTCGATCTCCTCCTGGCCGATGTCGGGTCGGGCGGGCGGGATCATGGTCTGGCTCCTCGCAGGGTCGCGCCGGCTCGCTCCACGAGGGTGCCGGCGGAATCGAAGGCGTAGTCGCGGCCGCAGCGGCCGCAGCGGAGGACGTCGGCTGCCGCCGGGTCGGGCGCGGCGGTGCCCCCGTCGGAGCCCCGCAGGCGCGTCCCGCAGGCACAGACCCAGCCGATCCGGCGCGCCGGGTTGCCGACCACGAGCGCGTGATCCGGGACCTCCCGGGTGACGACCGCGCCGGCGCCCACCGTGGCAAAGCGGCCGACGCTCACCCCGGCCACGACGATCGCGCCGGCCCCGATCGAGCAGCCGTGGCGGAGCTCGATGGGGCTGACCGTCCAGTCGTCCGCGCGGGCCAGCTCGCCCGCAGCGGTGACGGCCCGCGGGTAACGGTCGTTGGTCAGGATCGCGCCCGGCCCGATGAAGACGCCGTCGCCGACGGTCACCCCGTGGTAGACGAGCGCCCCGTTCTGGACCTTGACCCTGTTGCCGAGGTGGACGCCCTCGTCGATGAAGGCGTCCCGCCCGATGACGCACTCCGCGCCCACGCAGGCGCCGTTGCGCAGGACCGCGTGGTGCCAGATGGCGCTGCCCGGGCCGACGCGGACGTCGGTCTCGAGGTCCGCGGTGGCATGGACACGCGCGGTCGGATCGATCAAGCGGTGGGCTCCTGTGTGCTGCCGGGGGTCGCCGGGGGACGCGCGGACCGGCAGGCCCGCGCCTCGGGGGAGTATACCGGGGGGTCGGCGCCGGCAGCGCGGTGGTCGGCCCGCGCGAGCCTACCCGCGCCCGCCGCTACGACGGCCCGGGCCGCCCCGCCGCCCGCCGACGAGGCCGGCCGCGAGGCCGAAGGCCACCGCGAAGGCGAGCCCGACCCGCCAATCCACGACGGTCCGGACATCGCCGTCGACCCGCCGGGCCAGCAACAGGAAGGCGCCACTCGGCCCGCGAACGGTGACGTTGTTGCCGATGACGGTCCGCGCCGCGGCCTGGTGCAGCTCCACCCGGTTGCCGATGACGGTGCTGGCAATCCCCTGGCGGACGGCCACGTCACCGCCGATGGCCAGACCCACACTGCCCAACTCGACCGCGATGGATTCCGCCCGGGCCAGGCCGATGGCCCCGATCCGGACCGCGACGTCCTCGGCCCGGACGCGGCCGATCGCACCGACCCGGACGTTGAGCGAGTTCGCGTCGGCGCTGGTGATGCCGCCTTGGACCAGGTCGATCCGCTCGGCATCCACGTGCTCGGTCCCGCCCTGGACGACGTGGACACCGGCGACCCGCGGTTCCGGTGGCGCGGATTCCTCCGGCTCACCCTGCCCGGCCGCGCCGGGAGACTCCGTCTCCGGCCGTGCCCGGCGCCGGGGCCGCGCGCCCGCGCCGGGCGGCTGGGCCGGCTCGGCCGGCTCGGC
>JAJYJO010000104.1 GCA_021789435.1 Chloroflexota bacterium | reverse complement strand
GGCCGACCGCGGCTGCGCCATCACCGGGACGCGCTCGGCTGAAGGCGCCGGCCGGGGGCGACAGCGGCAGGGCGCAGTGACCTGTCGCGACGCCCGGTGCGCGCCGGGCCCTGTGCTACACTCCGCGCGGCCGTCCACCGGGATGGCCCACGTCTGCCGCCACGAGGCGCCGGGCGGAGTCCACACGCGCACCCTCCCGAGCGGGGCGGTGCCGGCACCGACGGCCCGTCCGCCGCGGCCGGATCCCGCCGACGGGATGCGCGGAGGTCCGAACCGCACAGGAGGTCAAGTCACCGTGCCGTCCGTCTCGATGCGGCAGCTTCTGGAAGCCGGGGTCCATTTCGGCCACCAGACACGCCGCTGGAATCCCAAGATGCGCCCGTTCATCTTCGCCGAGCGCAACGGGATCCACATCATCGACCTCGCCCAGACCGTGAAGCGGCTGGACGTCGCCCTGGCCGCCGTCCGCGAGACCGTCGCCCGCGGCGAGACCGTCCTCTTCGTCGGCACAAAGAAGCAGGCCCAGGAGCCGATCGCGCAGGAGGCCGAGCGGGCCGGCCAGCCCTACGTCAACCGGCGCTGGCTGGGCGGCATGCTCACCAACTTCGTGACGATCAAGAAGCGGATCGGCCTGCTCGACCAGCTGGAGGCGCGCCAGCAGGCGGGTGACTTCGAGCGGCTGCCGAAGAAGGAAGCCGCCCGCCTCCAGGAGGAGCTCGACCGGCTGCTCCTCTCGTTCGGCGGCATCCGTCGGATGCGCCGCCTGCCCGGCTTGGTCTTCATCATCGATCCCCACCGCGAGCGGATCGCGGTCACCGAGGCCCGCAAGCTGGAGATCCCGATCGTCGGCACCGGCGACACGAACGTCGATCCCGACGAGCTGGACTACATCATCCCGGCCAACGACGACGCCATCCGGTCCATCCGGCTCCTCTGCGCTCTGGTCGCGGACGCCTGCGTCGAGGGCCAGCGCGAGCGAGCGGCCCGGGCGAGCCAGGAGCAGGAGGCAGAGGTCGCACCCGAGCCGGAGCTCGAGGAAGCGCCCTCGGAGGAGATCGTGGCGGCCCTGGCCGGAGGCGGTGCCCTCACCTTCGAACCGGACCTCGAGGAGGAAGAGCTGCTGCCGGGTGCTCGCGCCGCCCGGCCGGCCGAGTCCACCCATCGCCCGGTCGAGGCCGATGATGCGGAGGCCGAGCCCGGGCCCGTGGCCCGGCCGCGCAGCTGACCCCCGGGAGCAACCCCCGCGCGCGCCGCCCGGCGTCCGCGAGACAGGCAGGAGCAGACAGGTTATGGCGGAGATCTCGGCCCAGGACGTCAAGGCGCTGCGCGAACAGACCGGGGCCGGCTTCATGGACTGCAAGCGGGCCCTGGAGGAGGCGGGGGGTGACCTGGACCGGGCCACGGCACTCCTTCGGGAGCGCGGCCTCGCCGCGGCGGCCCGGAAGGCCGACCGGGAGGTTCGCGAGGGCCTGGTCGACAGCTACATTCACCTCGGAAACCGCGTCGGCGTCCTGATCGAGGTCAACTGCGAGACGGACTTCGTGGCCCGCACCGACGAGTTTCGGAAGCTCGTCCACGACCTGGCCATCCAGGTCGCCGGGATGGCACCCGAGCACGTGGACGTCGATCGGATCCCGCCCGAGGAGCTCGAGCGAAAGCGCGCCGAGTTGGCCGCCGACGAGAGCGTGCAGAAGAAGCCCGAGGCGATCCGGGCCCAGATCGTCGAAGGCCAGCTCAGGAAGTGGTACGCCCAGGCGGTGCTCTACGAGCAGCCCTTCCGCGACACCGACTTCACCGTCCGGGAGCTGGTCACCCAGCGGATCGCCACCATCGGCGAAAACATCCGCGTCCGGCGCTTTGCCCGCTTCGCCCTCGGGGAGGATCGGTGAGCGACGCTTCCCCGGCCGCGCTCGGTGGGGTGGCCCCGGGCGGCGGGTCTGCCGAACGGCCCTACCGCCGGATCCTCCTGAAGCTGTCCGGCGAGGCTCTGCTCGGGACGCGCCAGTACGGCGTGGACCCGGAGTTCTGCGCCTTCATCGCCCGCCAGGTGGCGGAGGTCAGCCGGGCCGGGGTCGAGATCGGGATCGTGGTGGGCGGCGGCAACATCTTCCGGGGGCTGGCTGCGGCGACTCGCGGCATGGACCGGGCCACCGGCGACTACATCGGGATGCTGGCCACGGTCATGAACGGCTTGGCGCTCCAGGACGCGATCGAGCGGGCGGGCGTGCCGACGCGGGTCATGAGCGCGATCGCAATGAACGAGGTTGCCGAGCCCTACATCCGCCGCCGGGCCGTGCGCCACCTGGAGAAGGGGCGTGTGGTGATCCTGGCGGCCGGCACCGGCAACCCCTACTTCACGACGGACACCGCCGCCGCGCTGCGGGCCGTGGAGATCGGGGCGGAGGTGATCCTCAAGGCCACCAAGGTCGATGGTGTCTACGATGCCGACCCGGTCCTCCACCCGGCAGCCCGGCGCTACGATCACCTGACCTACGCGGACGTCCTCCGTGATCGGCTCCAGGTCCTGGACGCGACCGCCGTCTCGCTCTGCATGGAGAACGAGATGCCGATCGTGGTCTTCGATCTCAACCGGCCCGACAACATCACGCGGGTGGCCCGCGGCGAACGGGTGGGGACCCTCATCTCGGGAGGCGCGCCTGCATGAGCAGCGAGAACCTGGCGTCCACCGAACACAAGATGGCCCGGGCCGTCGAGGTGATGGAGCGCGACCTGCAGGGTGTCCGGACGGGTCGCGCCTCCACGGCCCTGGTCGAGCGAGTGACCGTCGAGTACTACGGGACGCCGACGGCCCTCAACCAGCTCGCCGGCATCAGCGTGCCGGAGCCACACCAGATCGTGATCCAGCCCTGGGACCGTGGCGTCCTGAGCGCCATCGAGCGGGCAATCATCAAGAGCGACATCGGCCTCGTGCCGAATGTCGACGGCACGGTCGTCCGCCTCAACATCCCGCCCCTGACCGAGGAGCGGCGACGCGAGCTGGTAAAGGTCGTCCACAAGCGGATGGAGGAGGCGCGGGTCGAGATCCGCAACCTGCGCCGCGAGGCGACCGAGGCGCTCAAGAAGGGGGAGCGCGACGGGACCGTCGGGGCCGACGAGGCGCGGCGGGAGCTCGAGCACGTCCAGCGGATCACCGACAAATACATCGCCGAGGTGGACCGGGTGGGCGGCGTCAAGGAGCAGGAGGTCCTCGAGGTCTAGTGGGCCGCCCGGTCGTCGCCCGGCCGACGGACGCGCCGCCGCTTGTCGGGGACGCGCGCGGCCATGTCCCGCGGCCACGGCCGGGGATCGACCCGCTCGTCGACCCGGAGGATGCCTCCGCCAGGCCGCTCTCTCCGGACGAGCTGCCGCACCACGTCGCGATCATCATGGACGGCAATCGGCGCTGGGCTCGCGAGCACCGCGTCGACGAGTTCGAGGGCCACGCCGCGGGCGTGACGGCGATCCGCCTGCTCCTCCGCCACGTGGCCGACCGCGGCATCCCGGTCCTCTCCCTCTACGCCTTCAGCCGGGAGAACTGGAGCCGCCCGGACCCCGAGGTGATGGGCCTCTTCGCTCTCCTCGAGCAGGCGGTCCGCGATGACACCGACCGCCTCCGGGCCGAGGGGGTCCGGGTCCGACTCCTGGGCCGCCTGGACGAGCTTCCCGAGGAGACGCGTCGCTCGATCGAGGGAGCGCTGGCGGCGACCGAAGGCGGCGGCCGGCTGCTCCTCAACGTCGCCTTCAACTACGGCGGCCGGACCGAGCTGGTCGATGCGGTCCGGACGCTGGTCGCTCGCGGCGTCCGGCCCGAAGAGGTGGACGAGTCCGCCATCGCCGGGGCCCTCTACACCGCCGGCCTGCCCGACCCCGACCTGGTTATCCGGACCGGCGGCGAGCAGCGGCTCAGCAACTTCCTGATCTGGCAGTCGGCCTACGCCGAGTTCTACTCCTGCCCGACCCTCTGGCCCGATTTCGGCCCCGAGGCGTTCGACGCGGCGCTCGTGGAGTTCGCCAGCCGGGCGCGCCGCTTCGGGCGCTAGGGGAGGGGACGTGCTCCGGGAGCGGGTCACGAGCGCCGCGGTGCTCATCGGCGTCTTGGTCGTCGTGCTGGTGCTCGGCGAGCCCTGGATCGCGGCCGCGATCGCGCTGATCGTCGTGGCCGCCGCGATCGAGGCGTTCCGCCTGCTGCGGGCCGCCGGCTATCCGTCGTATCCGTACTTCGGGGCGGCCGTCGGGGTGGCCTGCGTCGTCGTCGCCGCAGCTCCCACGGCAGCCGGCCCGAACGCGATCCCGGAGGCGGTCGGCCTGCTGGTGGCGGCGGTCGCGATCGTCCTGGCCGGCGTTCTCGCCTTCCGCGAGGCCGATCCCCGCCAGGGATTCGCGGCCTGGATGGCGACCTCGTTCGGGGGCCTCTACGTCGGCTCGCTGGCCTTCGTGGTCCGCCTCGGCACGGTGGTCGCTCCCGTCCCGGGCTCCGCGCCCGCCGCCGGCCTGGGGGCCGAACGGGCCTGGATCGTGGCGCTGGTGCTGACCGTCTGGGTCTACGACACGGCCGCCTACTTCGTCGGCAGCCGCTACGGGCGGCGCAAGTTCCTGGCCCACGTCTCGCCGTCCAAGTCGTACGCCGGGCTGGCCGGCGGCCTGGCCGGCGCCGTCGTCCTCGGCGTCGCCGCCGGCTGGGCGCTGGGGGTCGCGCTGCCGCTCGCCGCGATCTTCGGGCTCGTCGTCGGCCTGGCCGCGCAGGCAGGCGATCTCGCCGAATCGATGCTCAAGCGGGCCGCTGGCGCGAAGGATTCCGGGACGCTGATCCCGGGTCACGGCGGCGTCCTGGACCGCGTCGACTCGTTCCTCTTCGCCGCCCCGCTGGCCACGCTGTATGCCGCGTTCCTCTTCCGCTGACATCCCGTCCCCGGCCGGCTCACCCCGCCAGGGGCTGGCGCGGGCGGAGGGCGCCGAGGGACCGCCGCTGCGCGTCGCGCTGCTCGGCTCGGCGGGCTCGATCGGCCGCCAGGCGGCCGACGTCCTGGGCCGGCTTCCGGCCCGGTTCCGGGTCGTGGCCCTGGCGACGGGGAGTCGCGCGGACGTCCTGGCGGAGCAGGCCCGGGCGTTCCGGCCGGCGATCGTGGCCCTGGACGACGCCGCGGCCGCGCGCCGCCTGCTGCTGCCCGCCGGCACGGCCGCCACGGGTGGTCCGGCCGCGCTCGAGGAGCTGGCCACCCGCGAGGACGTGGACCTGGTACTGGTGGCGACGGGGGGCCTGGTCAGCCTGCGGCCCGTCCTGGCGGCGCTGGCCGCCGGCAAGATCGTCGCCACCGCGAACAAGGAGACGCTGGTGGCGGGCGGTCACCTGGTGATGCCGCTCGCCCGGCGGCGGGCCGCGGAGGTCGCGGCGGTTCGACCCGTCGACCCGCTGGCGCAGCCGCTCGGCTGGCTCCGGCCGATCGACTCGGAGCACTCGGCAATCTGGCAGTGCCTGGCCGGCGAATACCCCGCCGAGGTGGCGAAGCTCGTGCTGACCGCGTCCGGGGGTCCGTTCCGGGAAGCGCCGCCAGAGGCGTTGGCCTCCGCCACCCCGGAGCAGGCTTTGCGTCACCCCACCTGGAGGATGGGTCCCAAGATCACGATCGACTCCGCCACCCTCGTCAACAAGGGCCTGGAGGTCCTCGAGGCCCGCTGGCTGTACGATGTGCCACTCACCGCGATCGAGGTGGTGATCCATCCTCAGAGCGTGGTCCACTCCGCCGTCGTCTTCGCCGATGGGTCGCTCAAGGCCCAGCTCGGCACTCCGGATATGCGCTTGCCGATCCAGTACGCCCTCTCGTTCCCGCACCGTTCTCCGTCGCCGGCTCGGGCCGTTGACCTCGTCGCAGCCGGCCGGCTCGACTTCCAGGCCGTCGACGAGCGACGTTTCCCCGCTCTTCGCATCGCCCGCGAGGCGGGTCGGATCGGCTCGCGCGCCAGTGCCGCGCTGATCGCCGCCGACGAAGTCGCGGTCGCCCGCTTCCTGGCCGGGACCCTCGACTTCCCGGGCATTCCGCGCCTCCTGGAGGCCGCGGTCCGCCGCTTCGGGGAGAGCGGCGACCCGGCGCCGCCGTTGGAGGAGCTGGTGGAGCTGGACCGCGACGTCCAGGCCTACGCGGCGACCGCCTGATGGCCATCTTCCAGTCGGCGGTCACGATCCTCCTCTTCATCGTGATCCTGGGGACCCTCGTGATCATCCACGAGCTCGGTCACTTCGTCGTGGCCCGCCTGTCGGGGATCCGCGTGCTCGAGTTCGGCATCGGCTTCCCGCCGCGCGCCCGCGTCCTGGGGGTTCGCGGCGGGACCGAATACACCCTCAACTGGCTGCCGATCGGCGGTTTCGTGAAGCTCGAGGGCGAGGAGGACGATTCGGACGACCCGCGCGCGTTCGGGCGAGCCCGCCTGCCGATCAGGCTGCTGGTGCTGGTCGCGGGCGCGGCGATGAACCTCGTGCTGGCCTTCGCGATCTTCTTCGCGATCTCCTGGCTTGCCAGCCCGGGCGGCCAGCTGACCGTCGGAACCGTCGAGTCCGCCTCGCCGGCCGCCACCGCCGGGCTCGTCCCGGGCGATGTGCTGCGGACGGTCGACGGTGCCTCCTTCGACTACCTCGAGGGCCCCCAGGAGATGACCGTGGCCCTCCGCGACCGGGCCGGCCAGACCGTCACCCTCGGGATCGTCTCGCCGACCGGCGTCGCACGGACTGTCACCGCGACCCTGCGGCCCGCCTCGGCGATCGACAGCACGCACGGCGCGCTGGGCATTCGCTTCCAGACCTGGGACTTCAGCGGCAGCTACGTCGAGCGGAACCCGATCAGCGCCCTGCAGGTGGCCGCTGCCCGCACGGTCGGCGCCTTCCGGCTCATCCTGGACGGGCTGGGTCAGCTGGCCGGCTCCATTGCCCACAACCCCACCCAGGCGCCGCCGATCAGCGGGCCGGTCGGGATCGCCGTCCAGGTCGGCGACGTCTTCTGGCAGCTCGGGCCCATCTTCACGCTCTACCTGGCCGGGCTGATCTCGGCCAACCTCGCCCTCGTCAACATCCTACCGTTCCCGCCCCTCGACGGCGGCCGCATCCTGGTCATCCTGATCCAGGCCCTCGTCGGCAACCGGATCGGCCAGACCGCGGAGCGGCTGACCTACTTCGTCGGCTTCGTGATCATCTTCGGCTTCATGGCCTGGGTCACCTACTTCGACATCGCCCGGCAGCTGGCGGGGGTCGGTCCGTGACAGGGCCGATCGCCCGGGCCGAGGGTTCGGACAGGACCCTCGCCGCGGCCGACCCTCCGGCGGCCGGACCCGTCGCGCCCCTCTCGGACGGCCGGCGGCCCAGCCGTCACGCCACCGTGACCGTCGATGTCGGCGGGGTGCTGGTCGGCAGCGCCCACCCGATCGTCGTCCAGTCGATGACCAACACCGACACGACCGACGCAGACGCGACGGCGATCCAGGTGGCGCGCCTGGCGCACGCCGGCAGCCAGCTGGTCCGCGTCACGGTCAACACCGAGGCCGCCGCGGCGGCCGTGCCGGAGATGATCCGCCGGCTGCGGGGCCTCGGCGTCGACGCCCCGGTCGTGGGCGACTTCCACTACAACGGGCACAAGCTCCTGACGGCCTACCCGGACACCGCGGCGGCCCTCGCGAAGTACCGGATCAATCCCGGCAATGTGGGACCGGGCCGCCACCACGACGACCATTTCCAGACCATCGTGCGGGTGGCCATCGAGCAGGGCAAGCCGGTCCGGATCGGCGTCAACTGGGGCTCGCTCGACCAGGCCCTGCTGACCGAGCTGATGGACGCCAACGCCCGCTCCGCGTCGCCGAAGGACGCCCGGGCGGTCATGGTCGAGGCGATGGTCGAGTCGGCCGTCCGCTCCGCCGAGCTGGCGGAGGCGACCGGCCTCGGCCACGACCGGATCATCCTGTCGGCCAAGGTCTCCGGTGTGCCGGACCTGGTCGAGGTCTACCGCCGGCTGGCCGCGCGCTCCGACTACCCGCTGCACCTGGGGCTGACCGAGGCCGGCATGGGCGACAGGGGCGTGGTCGCCTCGACGGCCGGCTTGGCCATCCTGCTCAACGAGGGGATCGGGGACACGATCCGGGTCTCGCTCACGCCGGAGCCCGGGGCGCCGCGCGAGCGCGAGGT
>JAJYJO010000014.1 GCA_021789435.1 Chloroflexota bacterium | reverse complement strand
CTCGAGGAGGTCATCGTCTCCGTCATCCGCGCCTGAGGTCCGTGTCCGGCCGGGGCCGGGCCGTTCCGTGCCGGTGCCCCTTCCCGGCCCGGAGAGGCCTCAGCGGCCCGCGTCGGCCGTCTCCGCCGCACCTTCGGACCGTCGCTCCCGGACGGCCAGCACCTTGCCCACCCGCCGCCCGTCGGTGGACTCAACCGTCAGGGTCAGGCCCTCGCCGAGCCGGACCGTGTCGCCCGGCTTGGGCACCCCGCCGATCCGGTGGTAGATCAGGCCGCCCACCGTGTCGTACTCGTCCTGGTCCGCCAGGTCGAGCTGCACGTCGAAGAGCTCGCCAAGGTCGTCCACGGGCGCCCGGCCGTCCAGCCGCACCTCGTCGTCGGAGAGGCGGACCGAGATCGGCTCCTCGACGTCGTACTCGTCCTGGATCTCGCCGACGATCTCCTCCAGCAGGTCCTCGATCGTGACCAGGCCGGCCGTGCCGCCGTACTCGTCGAGGACGATGGCGATATGGACCTTGCGCCGCTGGAGCTCGTGGAGCAGGTCGTCGATCGTCATCGACTCCGGCACGAAGAGGGGCGTCCGGAGCAGCGAGCGGAGCGCCGGCCGGCTGGCGCCGGACTTGAGGAAGGGCAGCAGGTCCTTGGCGTAGAGGATGCCGATCACCTCGTCGACCGACTCCTCGTAGACGGGGATCCGGCTGTGGCCGGCCTCGACGATCGCATCGATGGCCGCCTCGAAGGTCGCGTCGGCCGCCAGGGCCACGATGTCGATGCGCGGCACCATCACCTCGTGGAGCCGGCGGTCGCCGAGCTCGATGACCGCGTGGATCATCTGCTCCTCCTCCGCCTCGAGGACGCCCTGCTCCCCGCCGCGCTCGACGATCAGCATCAGCTCGGCGGCGCTGATGTGCGCGGACGTGCTGAAGTCCGTCCCGAAGATGCCCGCGACCCGGGCCGTCACGCCGGTCAGCAGCCAGACAACCGGCCGCAGCAGGCGTCCGATCAGGTCGATCGGTCGGGCCAGGACGAGGGCGAAGCGGTCCGGGTGAGCCAGGGCCACGGTCTTGGGAACCAGTTCGCCGAAGACGATGGTGAAGGCCGAGAGCAGGATGGTCACGATCAGCAGGCCGAGCGCAACGGAGTACGGCTTCAGCGGCCCGATCCCGGCAAGCGCGTCGGCGAGCGCCGCGGCGAGGCTGACGGCGGCGAAGGCCGAGGCCAGGAAGCCCACGAAGGTGACCCCGATCTGGATGACCGCCAGGAACCGGCCCGGCTCGTCGACCAGCCGCCGGACGCGCACGGCCGCCTGGTTCCCCTCGTCGATCAGCTGCTCCAGGCGACTGCGCCGCAGCGTGACCAGCGAGATCTCGGCGGCGACGAAGACCGCGTTCAGCAGGACAAGGACGACGATGACGAGGAGCTCGGTCAGCACGTCTTCACCGGCCGGGCGACGAGGCTCCGGCGGATCCCTCCCGGCGTTCGGCGCCATCCGCGGCCGGGGCCGGCTCAGGGCCCGGCGCTTCGCGGGCCGGGCCAGCGTCCCCGGCCGGATCGCCGTCGAGGGGGAGCGGCCGCAGCCTGGCCGGGACGCCGACGGCCGTCCGGCCGGCCGGCACGTCACGCGTCACGACGCTGCCGGCGCCGGTCCGCGCGTCATCGCCCACTGTCACCGGCGCGACCAGCATGGTGTCGGAGCCGATGAAGGCGCGCTCGCCGATCACCGTCCGGTGCTTGGCCCGGCCGTCGTAGTTGCAGGTGATGGTGCCTGCCCCGATGTTGGCCCGCGCCCCGACCTCGGTGTCGCCCAGGTAGCTGAAGTGGTGCTGCTGGACGCCCGGCCCGACGCGACTGGCCTTGACCTCGGCGTAGTTGCCGAGCCTGGCCCCCCGGCCGATGGAGGCGCCCGGCCGGAGGTGGGAGAACGGGCCGATCGAGACCTCGTCCTCGACCTCGGCCGACTCCAGGACGCTCGCCCAGATCGTGCAGTCCCGGCCCACGACCGAGTCGATCAGCTGGCTGCCGCTGGCGATCCGGGTCCCCTCACCCACTCTCGTCCGGCCCCGCAGGATCACGTTCGGCTCCAGGACCACGTCGAGGGCCAGTTCCACCGAGGCGTCCACGTGGGCCGATGCGGGATCGAGGAAGGTGACGCCCGCCAGCATGTGGCGCTCATTGATGCGGAAGCGGAGGTCCCGCTCGGCCGCCGCGAGCTGCAGCCGGTCGTTGACGCCGATCAGGCTGCCGTCGTCGTCCACGTCCAGCGCGACCACCGGGCGCCGATCGCTCCGGGCGAGCTGCACGAGCGCGGTCAGGTAGACCTCGCCGCTGACGGCCGACGGTCGGAGATCGCCGATCCGGCGGCGCAGCCAGGCCGCGTCGAAGGCGTAGAGGCCGGCGTTGATCTCGTCGATCTCGAGCTCCTCCGGCGTGGCGTCCTTGGCCTCGACGATCCGCAGGACGCGTCCGCCGTCGTCGGCGCGGACGACGCGGCCGAGCTCGGCCGGCTCGAAGGCGTGGACCGAGACGAGGGCCATGACCGCTGCCTCCTCGCGGCGGGCGGTCACGAGATCCGTCACGACCTGGGGGTGGACCAGCGGGATGTCGCCGTTGAGGACCACAACCTCCTCGACGGAGGCCGGGAGAGCGGCCAGCGCGACGCGGACGGCGTCGCCGGTTCCGCGCGGCTCGGCCTGGAGGACGAAGTCGGCCTCCCCGGCGAAGGCGTCCGCCAGGGCCGCGGTGGCCGGCGAGTAGACGACGAGCGGCCGCTCCCCCGTCCCGGCCAGCGCGGCCTCCAGGACGTAGCCGACCATCGGGCGGCCGCAGACGGGATGCAGCATCTTCGGCTGCCGGGAGCGCATCCGCGTCCCGAGTCCGGCGGCCAGGACGACGGGCCGGATACGGCCGCTCCGGCCGTATCCGGCCGCGGCACTCGCGCGGCTCATCGGGGCGGTTCGCCGTGGCGGCCGGGCTGGCCGCCCTGGCGGGCGGCCGCGCGGCGGCGGATGCGGCCGTCCGGCCGCGAACGTGAAGGAGGCTCGCCGGACGGGGACGCGTCGCGGTCCGGCGCCGAAGAACGATGTCCTGTGGTCATTGCCAGAGTGCCGGCATCGTAGGAGCGGGTCGGAGGGGTGTCAAGGTCGGGGCCGGCCGCCCGCCGTCGCGCCATCAGGCCGGCCGCCGGGCGACCGCCTCGATCTCCACCCGCCCGCCGCGCGGCAGGGCGGCCACGCCCACGGTCGAGCGGGCCGGGGCCGGCTCCGGGACGTGCCGGGCGTAGATCGCGTTCACCGCCGCAAAATCGGCCAGATCGGCCAGGAAGATCGTGGTCTTGACCAGGTCGGCCATCGAGACGCCGGCCGCTCCCAGGACTTCCGCCAGGTTCCTGAGGGCGCGCTCAGCCTGGGCCTCGACCCCTTCCGCGAGCTCGCCGCTCACCGGGTCCAGGCCGAGCTGGCCCGAGCAGAAGACGAGGTCGTCCGAGACGATCGCCTGGCTGTACGGACCGATCGCCGCCGGGGCGTGCTGGCTGGTGACGGCTTGGCGGGTCATGCGATCGTGCCTCCCTCCTCTGGCCGGCCCGCAGCGGCCGGAACGGTGGCGCCCGCGGCGATCGTCGTCGCGGCGATGAACGGCGGCTCGTCCCCCGGCGCGACGAGGCGACCGTCGTCGAGCGCGGCCCGGACCTCGTCGGCCGCCGCCGCGGCCGCGCCTTCCGAAGGATAGAGGACCCAGAGGCTGGGGCCCGAGCCGGTCTGGCCGACCGGCCGCGCCAGCAGGCGGGTCAGCCGGCGGCGGAACGGGACCAGCTCCGGGACGACGGCGGCGGCGGCGGCGGTGAGGTCGTTGGCGGCGGCCAGGATCCCCGCCCGGTCCAGCAGGCGGCGCGCCTGAAGACGGCCCCGCAGCTCGGCGGCGAGGTGCTCGGAGGCGGCCCGCGCGCCCGACCCGGCCGCCGGCCGGGCCCCGCCGTCGTAGGCGGCGAAGACGTCCGGGGTGCGGATCGGCACGGCCGGCGTGACGAGCAGGATCCCGGGCGGCTCACCGGCCGGACCGGGCAGCGGCGTCACGCGCTCGCCGCGACCCTCGACGAGGGCCGGCGCCCCGGCCAGGAAGAAGGGCACATCGGATCCGAGCCCGGCCGCGAGGCGAAGCCGCTCGACATCGGCCAGCCCGGCGCCCCAGGCCTCCAGCGCCCCCTCGAGCGCGGCCGCGGCGTCGCTGCTGCCGCCCCCCAGGCCGGCCGCGACGGGGATCCGCTTCTCCAGCCGCGCCGCCAGCGACGGGACCGGGTTCCGGGGATCGGCCGCGGTCACCGCGCCCCGGGCCGCCCGGATCGCCCGGAGCACCAGGTTGTCGGCGGGCCGTCCGATCGGCCGGCCCGCCACGTGGAGGCTGTCGTGGCCGGCCGGCAGCACGGCCAGGCTGAGGCGATCGACGAGGCCGAGCGGGACCATGACGCTGTGCAGCTCGTGGTAGCCGTCGCTCCGCCGGCCGACCACCGCGAGCGTCAGGTTCAGCTTGGCCGGCGCCAGCCGGACGACCGGCCCCAGCGCTCGGAGCGGATCGGTCACGGCTCGGGCTCCACGGCGGCGCCGCGGGGCTCCGCACGTCGGCCGCGCGGGTCGGGCGGCAGCGGGCCGACCGCCCCCAGCAACGCGATCCAGTCCGTCATCCCGAGCGTCTGGGGCCGCCGCGCGCCGTCGATCCCGGTCGCCGCGAGCGCCGCCTCGACGGTCGCCCGAGGCAGCGGCAGCTGGCGGGCCAGGACGTTGTGGAGCATCTTCCGCCGCTCCCGGAAGCCCGCCTGGACCAGGCGCCACAGGTCGTCCTCGGCGGCCGGCGCGATCCGCCCAGGGTCGTCGTCGGGGCGCGGCTCCAGGACGATCACGGCCGACTCGACCGCGGGAGCAGGCTCGAAGGCCTCGCGGGGGACGGTGAAGGCGAGGCGCACGCGGGCCTGGTACTGGACGAAGACCGACAGGTAGCTGAGACCGCCGGGGGGGGCCGCCAGCCGGTCGGCCACCTCCCGCTGGACCATCAGGACCGCCCGGCCGGGTCGGGGCGGCGCGCCGAGCAGCAGGTGCAGGACCGGGCTCGTGATGTGGTACGGCAGGTTGGCGACGACATCATACGGGGGGACGACGAGATCGGCCGGCGTCCGGTCCAGGAAATCCTCCTCGACCAGGTGGAGGCTGCCCGGGGCGCCCGGCAGCCGCTCGTGGAGCTCGACGGCCGCGGCCTGGACCCGGCGCAGGCGGGCGGCGAGCCCGCGGTCGATCTCCACGGCGGTCACCACCGCGCCGGCGGCCAGCAGGCCGCCCGTCAGGATGCCCAGGCCGGGCCCGATCTCGAGGATCCGCCGGCCGGGTGCCGGGGCGGCCTCGTCCAGGATGGCCTGCAGGACGGCCGGGTCGGCCAGGAAGTTCTGGGAGTAGGAGTGCCTGGCCTGGATGCCCGCCGCGCGGAGCTGGCGGCGGACCTCGAGCGGGTCGAGGCGGGCCGTCACCGGCTCGCCAGCGGGAGCGACGGCCGGGCGTCCAGGTCGAGCCCCGCCCGCTCACCCCGCTCGTAGCGCCAGGCGGCCGCCGCGCCGATCATGGCTCCATTGTCGGTGCAGAGTGCCGGCCGCGGCACGACGACCGGGATCCCCATCTCGGCCGCGCCTGCGGCGATCCGCTCCCGCAGCGCGGCGTTGGCGGCCACGCCCCCGCCCACGACGATGGAGCGGGCGCCGGTCTCGCGGGCCGCCCGGAGCGTCTTGGTGGCGAGCACGTCGACGACCGACTCCTGGAAGCCGTAGGCGAGCTCCGCGACGGCCGCGGCCGGCAGCTCCGCGCCCGGCTCGACGCCCGGCAGCTCGGGCGCCGCCGGCAGGCCGTGCTCGCGACGGACCGCGGCGATCGTCCGGTGGGCCGCGGTCTTGAGGCCGCTGAAGCTGAAGTCGAAGCTCTGGCCGAGCCAGGCCCGCGGAAAGGCCACGTCGCGGGCCGTGGCCGCGGCCGCGGCGCGCTGGACGGCCGGTCCTCCCGGGTACTCCAGCCCCAGCAGCCGGCCGACCTTGTCGAAGGCCTCGCCGGCGGCGTCGTCCACGGTGGTCCCCAGCAGCCGGTACTCGAGGTGGCCGGGCATCGCCACGAGGAACGTGTGCCCGCCCGAGACGATCAGGGCGACCAGCGGGAAGCGGGGCTCCGCGAGCTCGCGGGTCGCATCCTCCAGCCAGGCGGCGTAGAGGTGGCCCTCGAGGTGGTTGACCCCGACGAGCGGCCGGTCGTGGACGAAGGCCAGCGTCTTGGCGAAGTTGATTCCGACCAGCAGCGAGCCGGCCAGGCCCGGGCCCTCGGTCACGGCGACCGCGTCCACGTCCGACCAGCCGACGCCGGCCGTGCTCCAGGCCTCGTCGAGGACGGGCACGATCCAGCGCAGGTGGGCCCGGGCCGCCACCTCCGGGACGATGCCGCCGGTCGAGGCGTGCAGCGCGACCTGGCTGGCGACCACGTTGGCCAGGATCCGGCGGCCGCCCTCGACCAGGGCGATCCCGGTCTCGTCGCAGCTCGATTCGACCGCCAGGACCAGGGGTCCGCTCACCGGGACGCCGTCACGCCCCACCCGCCGGACCGCGATCGCCGGCCGGCCCGTCGTCGGGCGACTCCAGCTCCGGAGCCGCCTCCAGGGCGGCCCGCAGCCGCGCCAGGCGCGCCTGCATCGGTGCTCCGTCGAGGGTCTCGGTGGTCATGATCAGGGCGTCCTCGTTGTCGTCGCTGTAGTAGCGGGGCCGCAGGCCCACCGGCCGGAAGCCGTACTTCTCGTAGAGCCGCCGGGCGCCCAGGTTGGAGAGCCGGACCTCCAGGGTCGCCTCGCGGGCGCCGCGGGCGAGGGCCACGTCGATCAGGCTCAGGAGCATCCGCTCACCGATCCGCTGCCGCCGCCAGGCCGGGTGGACGGCGAACGTCGTCACGTGGGCCTCGTCGACCATGAGCCACATCCCGGCGAACCCGACCACGCGGCCGTCCGCCCGGGCCACCACGTAGTGGGCCAGCCGGTTCGACTGGAGCTCGGTCCGGTAGGCGTGCGGCGGCCAGGGCGTGGTGAAGCTGAGGCGCTCTATCGCCTGGACCTCGGGGAGGTCCGGCAGGCCCATCGCCTCGACGGACAGCCTCAGCGGGGGTCGCGCGACCATCGCACCTCTCCCGCGGCATGGGCGACGCCGCGAGGCAGCGTCACGTACTCGGGGACCAGCCGCGCCAGGTCGTCCGCGTCGCCCGCCCGGAGCCGGGCGGCGCCGGCCCGGAGCATCTCCGGTCCAAGGCCGTCGAAGGCTCGCTCGCCGCGCTCCATCGCCTCCGCGGGCGCGCGCCCCGGCAGGTCCAGGGCGATGACGATCGCGGTTGTCGGCAGCTCCGGCTCCCGGCCGCCGGGAAGCAGACGGGCCGGGGCGCCGGCGGTGACCAGCAACCGGTCCGCCGGCCCGGCCGGGAGCAGGAGAGCCAGCCGGTCGAGGCCGACGCGCTCGGCCGCGGCCGCCGAAGCCAGGAGCGCCGCGCCGGTCGGGATGCCGGCGATCGGCAGGCCCAGGGCGTAAGCCAGCGCCTTGGCGGTGGCAAGGCCGACCCGCAGCCCGGTGAAGGCGCCCGGCCCCGTCCCGGCGACGATCCCGGTCAGCTGGGCCAGCGAGACCTCCACCTCGCGCAGCAGGCGTTCGATGGCCGGCAGCAGCTCTTCGCCGTGACGGTAGCCGACCCGCCAGGCCGTCAGGCCCAGCCGGCCGCCGTCAGCCCGGCCGATCGCCACCACCGCGCGCGTGGTGGCGGTGTCGAGGGCGAGGATCGCGTTGCGCCCGGCGTTCATCCGGCCGGCTCCCCGAGCGCCTCCAGGTAGCGGCCGGAACGAGGCCCTGAGGCACGCACGGCGATCCGCCGCGGCTCGTCGCCGCTGCCTTCGATCAGCACCTCCAGCCGATCGTCGGGGAGCGCCGGCCCGAGCCGCTCGGCCCACTCGACGACCGTCACGCCCTCTGCCTGGCGGTCGTCGAGGAGCCCGCCACCCAGGGCCTCCTCGGTCTCGCCGAGGCGGTAGAGGTCGAGGTGGAAGAGCGGCAGCCGGCCGCGGTACTCGGCCATCAGCACGAAGCTCGGCGAGTTGATCGTGGCCGTCACGCCCAGGCCGGCCCCGAAGCCCTTGGCGAACTGCGTCTTGCCGGCCCCCAGCTCGCCGATGAGCGCGACGAGATCGCCTGGCGCGGCCGCCTTCGCCAGGCGGCCGGCCAGGGCCCGGGTCGCGGCCGGATCGCGCGTCTCCACGACACGCTCGGCAACAGAGGCGATCGGCATGCCCCGAGGGTACCCGAAGGGCCGGCGGCGCGCGGCCCCCGGACCGTCAGCCGAAGCGCTGGAGATCGGCCAGCGGTACGACCGCGGGATGCCCGCCCGGGGCCAGCCGGACGAAGCCCGCCTCCAGCTGGACGCCGGCCCCGAAGCGACGCAGGCCCGCCCGGCCGGACCAGCGACCCTCGCGCCCGGCCAGCGGCCCGCGGGCGACCCGGATCCAGGCCGGGTCGCGATCCGGCAGGGCCAGGTCCGCGCCGTCGAAGACCAGCAACGGTGGGTCGGTCATGACGGCCACCTCCCGCCCGGCGAGAGCGGCCAGGAGGACCATCACGGGAGAGGCGATCGAGCGTCGCAGATAGCCCTCGAGGGCGAGGACGGCGAATGGCGGCAGCTCGTGGAGGCTGGCCCGCTGGCGCGCCTCGGACGCCGCCAGCCCCCGCAGGTCGGCCGAACCGATGCCGCCGGCCACCACGGCCCGGACGCCCATCGCCCGGGCCCGGGTGAGAGTCTCGGCGTCCACTCGCGAGCCGACCACCAGGACGGTGCCCGCCAGGCCCACGTCGAGCTCGCCCGGGCGGAGTTCCGCGTCCGGGCCGCCGGCCAGCTCCAGGCGGCCACGGGCCGCCTCCCCGGACGCCACCGCGCCCGGCAGGCCGTCGCCCGAGAGGGCGAGCTCGATCGCGATGCCGGGCCGCACCGCGCGAACAATCCCCGCCACCGGAGATTCAACCGCCTGGCGGTGGTCGCCGGCGGCCATGCGCCAGTGCCCATCCACCGCGTAAAGCAACTCACCGACGGCACGGCGTTCGCGACCGCGCCGCCCGAGCCGGCCGGCCGTCACCTCCAGCGCGTCGACCCGGTCCCCGGGCTGCGGCTCCCGCCCGACGGCCGGCCCGGGCGCCGCCCCGCCCGCCGCCCCGTCCGGCTCGATCGCGCCGGCCGCGACCTGGACCAGCCCGGCGTCCCGCAGGCGCTCGAGGAGCGGCGCACCGGGCAGCAGCGCGTCGCCGGCGGAGACGAGCGGCCGGTCGCCGGGCTGGAGGCGAACCCGGACGAGCGGCCCCGCCACGACCAGGCGCCGCAGAGGGACCGCCGCGAGGTCGGTCGCCTCGACCTCGGCCGGCGGGCCGTCGCGCGGGGGCGTCACTTCGGGTCCGGCCGCCCGCCTCATCGCCGGAGCCCCGTCCAGAGAGCGCTCTGCCAGGCATCGAGCAGCTCCCGGCGCCGTTCCGGCCGCTCGGGCAGGCGGAGCGGGACGTCACGCAGGTCGACCAGCAGACCGCCGAGCCCGCCCGAGACCCGGGTCGCGAACCGGCGGCCCCGCGTCCCGAGCCGGACGGCGTCGCGGAAGTCGAGCTCGGCCGTGGCCGCCTGGCCGGGCGGCAGGTCCACCAGCTCCAGGCCGCCGGGCACCAGGTCCAGCTCCGTCGCCCCCGCCTCGGCATGGACGACGAGCCGACCGGCGCTGCGGCCCGCCCGGAGGCCGGCCGGCAGGATCAGGCTGCCGAGGGGCGCCAGCAGGTCCTGGGCCAGGTCGGTCAGCACGGCCCGCAGCTCCCCGTCATCCTCGATCGTTCCGAGCGGACCCAGCAGCCGCGCGTGATCGAGCGCCAGCTGCGTGGTACCCGCTCGGCGGACGTGGTCGGCCACCACCAGGGCCACTACCGGCGGGGGCGCGACGGCCCAGACGCCACCCGCCGCGATCGTGAGGTCGGGCGGCGGCAGCGCCTCGATCTCCGGGCTCTGCGCCACCAGCCGCTCGAGCGCGGCGCGCGCCGCCGCGACCCGCAGCAGGGCACCCTCGCCGTCCGCCTCCGACCATGGAGCCAGGCGCAGCTCCAACAGCCGATCCCCGAGGCGGTAGCGATCGAGCGGCACCGTCGACCAGGCCAGGATGCCGTCCACCACCGATTCGTCGGGATCCGCCGGCACGAGCGCCGCCACGGCCGACTCGACGCGCCGGGCCGCCACGCGACCGTGCGCCTCGCCGGCCGGGGCGGCCCGGCTGCGGAGACCGCCGTCGAGCCCGATCTCGACGGTCTCGACGGTGCGATCGAAGAGATGCGCGAGGGCTTCCGTGGCCCGGGCGATGCCGCGGCGTGCGTCATCGGGCCGGCTGCGGACCGCGGCGAGCAGCTCGCGCAGCTCCTCGCCCTCCGACCGGCCCGAACCTCCCGCGGCCCCCGCGCCGGCCGCCAGCAGGACCTCCCGGCCGTTCCCCTCGCCGGCGATCCGCTCGAGGGCCGACCCGCCGGGCGCCGCCGGCTCGGCGCCGGAGGGCGGACCCGCCGGGGTCGAGGCGCGGAATGACGCCGCGTGGAGGGTGGCGCCCCCGGCCAGGACTACGCGCAGGTCCGGACGGCGCCGGCTCGCCGCGCCGGCGAGGGCGATCAGCTCGGGGAGGCCGTCCCGCTCGTCGCCGCCCGGCGGCTCGTCCGAGCCCACCAGGATCGCCGAGACGTCGGCGGACAGGGCGAGACGAGAGAGGGCCAGCCCATCTGACTCGTCGAGGCTCGCGCCGAGGACGCGCCAGCCGGCTCGCCGCGCCGCCCGCTCCAGCAGCAGTCGCTGGCGCCGCGAGGCGGCGAGGGCCGCCAGGGCGGCCGGCGGCGTGCTCCGGGCGACGAGGCGGGGCCAGTCGGCCGGGTCGCTGGCAGAACCGGCCGACGACCGGGGCGCGATCTCGGCGAGGGCCTCCGGATCGGCCGCCCGGAGTCGCCCTGCGAGCAGGTCGAGGAGCGGTTCGGGACCGACCGCGGCCGGGCCGGCGGCGGCCGCCAGAAGCCGCCAGCGGCCACCGATGTGGCCGACCAGGGCAGCCGCGGCCGTCGCCGCACCGAGATCCAGGGTGAAGAAGGCGCGCGGCTGGCTGCTCACCTCCCTATGCTAGCCGCCGCCCGCCGGCCGGGACGCGGGGACGACCAAGCCCCTGGGCGATCAGGCGTCCCAGGTCGATTCCTCGTCGGCCTCCTGGAGCCGCTCGATCAGCTGCTCGATGCTCAGGTCGTCCGCGAGCAGTTCGCTCGCCGGCGCCAGCTCGCCGCCGAAGAGGCCGCGAAGGACGGGGTCGAAGAAGAGCATCGCGTTCGAGCCGAGGGGCCGGTACGGCCGGTTGGCCTGGAGGAAGAGCACCGCCGGGCCGGTCAGCCCGCGCAGAAGGATCTCGCGGGCGACCCGCTCAACGAGGTCGTCGCGCTGCTCCTCGGTCCGCTGGTACGGACCAGTCACGCGTCGGCTCCGCCCCGCAGGCCGGCGGCCGCCACCGACAGGGCGGCCTGGAACGCGCTGTAGGCGGCCGCGCCGCGAAGGGCGAAGACGACGTGGTCGATGCGGGACGAGCGGGCCAGCTCGTCCCGCACGGTGGCGACGGTGATCCGGGCCGACTCCTCGAGCGGGAAACCGCCCACACCTGTGCCCAGGGCGGGGAAGGCCAGGCTCGCGGCCCCGATCTCCCGAGCCCGGGCCATGGCGCTGCGGACGGCCGCCTCGATCGCGGCGGCGCTGGTCCGCCGGTCGCGGTCGAGCGAGACGGCATGGATCACCGCCCCGGCGGCGAGGCGCCCGGCCGGCGTGACCACCGCGTCGCCGAGGGAGACGGGTCCCTGGCGAACGGCCGCGAACTCGATCTCGTCGCCGCCTCGCCGCTTGATCGCGCCCCCGACGCCGGTCGACATCCAGAGGCTCACGTTGGCGGCATTCACGATCGCGTCGACCTCGAGATCGCAGATGTCCCCGTTCCAGAGCTCGATACGCGCCACTCGCCTCGCTCCTCCGTGAGCGTGCGAATTCCGACCGCTCCGGCGGCCGCATGGTACACCCGAGGCAGACGCCGCGACATCGCGGTCACCACCTCCCAGGAGATCGTGGTGCGCTCCCGCGCCAGGTCGGCCACCTCGATCCGCTCGGCGCCCTGGGCCCCGATGAGCGTGAACTCGTCGTCCACGTCGACCGGCGGACCCGGCACGTCCGTCACGTCCGTCATCACCGCGTCCATCGCCACCGTCCCGACGACCGGGACGCGCCAGCCGCGGACCAGGGCGCTGCCGCGGTTGGAGAGGGCCCGGGCATAGCCGTCGGCGTAGCCGAGCGGGAGGGTGGCGATCCGGCTGGGGCGGGCGGTCACGAAGCTCGGACCGTAGCTGATCCCGGTCCCGGCCGGGAGGTCGGCCACCCGCACGGCCCGGGCATGGAGCGAGAGGACGGGCCGGAGGCCGCGGGCAATCGGCAGCCGGCGGTCGTCGATGCGCTGGCCGTCGGGCACCAGACCGTAGAGGGCCAGACCGACCCGGATCGATTCGAAGGCGGGGGCGCTGGCGGCCAGCAGGGCACCGCTCGCGACCAGGTGGCGGGCCGGCAGCCGGACCGCCGAATCGTCGATCAGGCGGGCGGCGTCGCCGAAACGCTCGGTCTGGGCGCTGGCCCGGGCCTTGTCATCCGGAGCCGCCAGGTGGGACCAGAGACCGGCCAGCCGGCAGCCCGGCGTCCGCTCGATGGCCGCTGCCGCGGCCGGCACGTCGGCCGGGTGGAAGCCGGCCCGGCCGAGGCCGGTCTCGACCTCGAGATGGAAGCGCAGCCTCCGGCGCGGCCCGCCTCTGCCGGCGTGGGCGGCCCGGATCACCGCCAGCGTCCGCTCGAGGAGGCGGGGGTCGCCCGCGGCCAGGGCGATGTCCAGGCGTGCGGCCGCCTCGGCCAGCTCGGGCGGCGCCGGGTAGAGCACCAGCAGTGGCAGGCGAAGGCCGCTGCGCCGCAGCTCCACCGCCTCGTCGAACGTGGCGACGCAGAAGCCGTCGGCGCCGGCCGCGGCGAGGGCGTGGGCGACCGGGACGGCACCGTGGCCGTAGGCATCGGCCTTGACCACCGGCTCGACCCGCACACCCGCCGGGAGTGCCGCGCGGATCAGGACCAGGTTCGCGACGAGCGCCTCGAGGTCGATCCGGAGCCAGGCCGTCCGGGGCAGGACGGGGAAGCCGGGCGGATGCCCGGGACGATCCTCCGCCATCCGCTAGCCGCGGGTCGCGGTGGCGTCCGGCGGGTCACCGGCGGCCGGGCGCAGCGCGAGCAGCCGCCGCCGCGCCAGCGGCAGCTCGGGCGGCAGGTCCGAGGCGAGGAGGCCCGCGTCGCCGAGACGGGCGCGGACGGCCTCGCCGGCCATGCCGTGGAGGTAGACGCCGAGACGGGCCGCCCCCTCGGCGGACAGGCCCTGGGCGAGGAGGGCGCCGATCGTCCCCGCGAGCACGTCGCCGGTGCCGCCGCTGGCCAGCGCCGGGTTCTCGAACGGCGCCACGGCCAGCGCCCCGTCCGGCGAGGCGATCACCGTCCGGGCGCCCTTGAGGACGACGACCTGCCGCCACCGGCGGGCCGCGGAGCGGGCGGCGGCCGCCCTCGCCCGGTCGTCGGCGCCGAGGTCGGTCCGACCGCCCGTCTCCTCGCCGGCGGCCGCCCGGAGCCGCTGGAACTCGCCAACGTGGGGCGTCAGGACGCAGGGCGCCTGGACCTCCTCCCACCAGCGGTCGATGGCGGCGAGCGAGCGGAGAGCCTCGGCGTCCACCACGCACGGGCAGGGCGATTCCTGGTCCTCGGCCGCCAGCAGGCGGCGGATGAGCTCCGTCCCGGTCAGGCTGGGCCGGAGGCCGGGACCGAGGACCAAGGCATCGTGGTCGTGGTCAAGGATGCGCGCCAGCGCCTGGTAAGCGTCGACCTCCTCGAGGTCGTCCTCCGGGAGGGCCATGGTGGTCGCCTCCTCCACCTTGGCGGCGAAGAGCGGCTGGAGCGACTCGGGCACCGCCAGCGTCACGAGGCCGGCGCCGGCCCGGCCGGCCGCCCGGCTGACCAGCAGGGCGGCGCCGGCGTAGTCGAGCGAGCCGGCGACCACGAGCAGCTTGCCGAAGGTCCCCTTGTGGCCGCGCACCGGCCGCGGCGGCAGGAGCGCGGCGGCGGCGGCGTCGTCGAGGAGGACCGTCCTCGCCTCAGGCATCGGCGGCCTCCGCGGCGGCGGCCGCCGGGCGGTCTGCCTCGCCGGCCGGACCGCGCAGGCGGTCCAGGCGCGCCCGGAGGCGCCGCTCGCGCTCGTCGAGCCGCGCGTCGAGGTCGACCGGGAAGAGGTAGCGGCCGCCGGCGGTCCGGATCCCGAAGGCGACCGCGACGGCGAACTCGGCCTCGTGACTGATCGAGAGGGCCACCCGCTCCATCCCCAGCTGGTCCGCCCGGCGAGCCGCCCGGCCGTGGAGGACCACGGCCGGCTGCCCGGTCGGCAGCCGCTCGATCTCGATCTCGCGCCAGCCGATACCGCGGACCCCGAGGCCCAGCACCTTGGACACGGCCTCCTTCGCCGCCCAGCGACCGGCGAGTGTCTCCGCCCGGCCACGCACGTAGGCCGCCTCCCGGGGGGTCAGGACCCGGTCCCCGAAGCGCGGACCGAACCGCTCCAGCGTACGCCGGATGCGCTCGACGCGAACGATGTCCACACCGAGCTCGGTCGTCCCCGGGGGCGCGGCGAGCGGCGCCGGCAGGTCGTCCGGCGCGGCCGGAGCAGCGCCGGCACGCGGCGCGGCTGCCCCTCGGCGCCCCCCCGCTCGGCCCGCCCGGTCCCCCACGGCTACTCCACCGTGACCGACTTGGCCAGGTTCCGGGGCTGGTCCACGTCCGTCCCGCGCGCGACGGCCGTGTGGTAGGCGAAGAGCTGGAGCGGGATGATCGCCAGGACGGGGCTCAGGACCTCGTCCGTCTCCGGCACCCAGCAGACGTCGTCGGCGAACCGCTCGATCTGCGGATCGCCCTCGGTCGCGACCGCGATCACCCTGGCGTCGCGAGCCCGGCCCTCCATCACGTTGCTGATCAGCTTGTCGTAGACCACCGAGCGAGTGGCCACGGCCACCAGCGGGCACTCGGCATCGAGGAGCGAGATGGGACCGTGCTTGAGCTCGCCCGCCGCGTAGCCCTCGGCGTGGACGTAGCTCACCTCCTTGAGCTTGAGCGCCCCCTCCAGGGCGGCCGGGTAGGTCGGCCCGCGGCCGACGAACATGAAGCCCCGCGAGTTGACGTAGCGGCGGGCCAGGTCGGCGATGCCGGCCGAGCCGTCGAGCACCCGCTGGGCCTGCTCCGGCAGCGCCCGCAGGGCCCGGCCGAGGGCGAGCTCACGGTCTGGCGGCAGCGTGCCGCGGACCTTGGCGATCGCCCCCGCCAGGGTCACCAGCGTCGTGACCTGGGTCACGAACGTCTTGGAGGCGGCGACCGCGATCTCCGGCCCGGCCTGGAGGAAGAGGACCGCGTCCGCCTCCCGGGTGATGGCCGAGCCGACGGTGTTGGTCACCGCGATCACCGGGCAGCCCCGCTCACGGGCCAGGCGGGTCGGGGCGATCGTGTCGGCCGTCTCGCCGGACTGGGTCACCGCGATCACGAGCGTCCGGCCGTCGAGCGGCGGCGGGCTGTAGCGGAACTCGGAGCCGACGGTCGCCCGGGCGGGCAGGCCCGTCCACTCCTGGAGCGCGGCCGCGCCGACGAGCGCCGCGTAGTAGGCCGTCCCGCAGGCGATCAGCTCGATCCGGTCGGCCCGGGCGATCGCCTCCACGACCGGCCCGATCTCCTCCACGGCCAGCCGCCCGCCGCGGGTGACGCGGCCGGCGACCGAGGCCCGCAGGGCCTGGGGCTGCTCGTGGATCTCCTTGAGCATGAAGTGGGGGTAGCCGCCCTTCTCGGCCGCCTCCACGGACCAGGCGATCCGCGTCTCGGCCCGCAATCGCCCGACGCCGTCGATGCCGGTCACCGCCACGCCCCACGGCCGGAGATCCGCCACGTCGCCCTCCTCGAGGAAGACGATCCGGTCGGTGTGGGCCAGGATCGCCGCCACGTCCGAGGCCAGGAACGTCTCGCCGTCCCCGACGCCGACGACGAGCGGCACGTTCATCCGGGCGCCGACGAGGCGGTCGGGCTCGGCCCGGTGGAGCACGGCCAGCGCGTAGGCGCCGTCGACCTGGCCCAGGGCGACCCGCGTGGCGGCGGCGATGTCGCCGTCGTAGGCCTCTTCGATCAGGTGGGCGATCGCCTCGGTGTCGGTCTCGGAGCTGAAGCGGTGGCCCCGGGCGGACAGGCTGTCGCGAAGCTCGCGGAAGTTCTCGATGATCCCGTTGTGGATCACGGTGATCTCGCCGGTGCAGTCCACGTGGGGATGGGCGTTGAGGTCGTTCGGCCGGCCGTGCGTCGCCCAGCGGGTGTGGGCCAGCCCCACCCCGGAGTGCGGCATCCGGTCGACCAGGGCCGTCCGCAGGTTGGCCAGCTTGCCAGCCCGCTTCTCGACGAAGACGTCGCCGTGCTCATCGACCAGGGCGATCCCGGCCGAGTCGTAGCCGCGGTACTCGAGCCGCCTGAGGCCCTCGAGGAGGATCGGGCCCGCCTCGCGGGGGCCGGTGTAGCCGACGATGCCGCACATGCCGGTCGGTGGGCCTCCCTGCAGCCGCTCGGGCGGGTCGACGCCGGCGGCCGGTCCGTCGGCGGCGGCTAGTTTAGTCGCTCGGCGGCCAGGGTGGCGATGGCGTCGGCCAGCTCCGCCACCAGGGCGGCGTTCCGGCCCTCCACCATGACCCGCAGGGCGGATTCCGTGCCCGAGGGCCGGACCAGCACCCGGCCGCCTTCGCCGAGTCGGTCCTGGGCCTCCTCGATGGAGCGCCGCAGCGCCGGCTCGCCCTCCCACTGGTCCTTGTGGCGGGCAGGCACCGTCCGCTGCTCCTGGGGGAGCATCGGTATGGCCGCGGCGAGCTCCGCCAGCGGCAGCCCGCGGCGAGCCATCACCCGCAGGACCTCCAGCGCCGTCACCACCCCGTCGCCGCTTGTGGCGTGCTCGAGGACGATGACGTGACCGCTCTTCTCGCCGCCCAGGCCGGCCCCGCTGACCTGCATCCCCTCGAAGATGTACTTGTCGCCGACCGGCGTCCGGATCACCTGGCCGCCGGCCGCCTCGACGACCCGCTGGAGCCCGCCGTTGGAGAGGACCGAGACGACCAGGCCGCCGTTCGGCAGCGCCCCGCGGGCCAGCCGGTCGAGGGCCAGGATCCCCAGGATCTGGTCGCCATCGACGACCCGCCCCGCCCTATCCACGGCGATCAGCCGGTCGGCGTCCCCGTCAAGGGCGAACCCGACGTCGGCGCCGCCGGCGACCACTGCCTGAGCCAGCGCCTCGGGCGCCGTCGCCCCGGCCCGGACGTTGATGTTGACCCCGTCCGGCGAGTTGTTGATCTCGTCGACCGTCGCCCCTGTGGCCCGCAGGATCTCGCCGGCGACCACGCAACCCGAGCCGTTGGCACAGTCGAGGACGATCTTCACGGGTGCCCGGATGCCGGCGGCCAGGGCCAGGCGATGAATGCGGTAGCGGTCCAGGAGGTCCGCCGCGTCCACCAGGCGGCCGAGCTCCTCGTTGGCCACGCCACCCAGCTCGTCGGCCCGCCAGATCAGGGCCTCGAGCTCGTCCTCCACGGCATCGTCCAGCTTGAAGCCCCGCCCGTCGAGGACCTTGAGGCCGTTGTCGCGGGCCGGGTTGTGCGAGGCCGAGACCATGATCCCGGCGGCGAAATCACCGGTCCCGGCCAGGAAGACGAGGGCCGGCGTCGGCAGCACGCCGGTGCGGTGGACGTCGACGCCCAGGCTGGTGGCCCCGGCCGTGATCGCCGCCACGAACATGTCGCACGAGCGGCGGGTGTCCTGGCCGACCACGATCGCCCCGCCGGGGCCGGCCAGGCGATGGGCGGTGGCGCGACCGAGCGCGTAGGCGAGCGTCGGCTTGAGATCGACGTTGGCCACCCCACGGATGCCGTCGGTGCCGAAGAGACGAGGCATGGGTCAGAGCGCTCCCGGGCTGGCCGAGGGCGACGGCGACGGAAGCGGCGTCGCGGAGGCGCCCACCGTGACCGTGACGGTCCCCGGGTTGATGGCGACGAGGTTCAGGCCGGCCGGCACGGTGACCAGCAGCTGGACCTGGTGGCTGCCCGGATCCAGGGTCGAGACGTCGGCCGTGGCCACGAACGTGGTCGGATCGAGCGCATCGAGGGCGGCGAGGGTGCCGCCGAGCGTCACGGTCACGGTGCTCGTCGAGAAGGCGTAGGTTCGGTCGCTGCGGGCGCCGTCGGGCACGATCGCGACCGTCAGGTCCTGGGTGCCCGTCACGGCCCGCAGCTGGATGCGGACCGTCACCGTGGCGTTGCCCACGACGGTGACGCCGGCCGGCAGCTCCAGGCCAACGGTCTGGGTGACCGTCCCCGAGGCACCCGAGATCGAGACGGCAGCCGTGTCGATGGTGACGAGCGGCGCGAGCGCGTTGGCGTCACCCGAGACGGAGACGCTCGGTGGATCCACCGAGACCGAGGCCACCTGGTACCCGGCGCCCGGGGTTCCGGTCACCATCGGGTTGACCGGCAGCGGGCGCGTCGTCAGCTCGGTGCCGACCTGGATCCGGACGTGGACGCTGCGGGGGTTGAACTCCACCGGGCTGACCACTTCGCCCTTGGCGTCGATGCCGACCAGGTCGACCTCCTGGTCCACGTCGAGGCCGGGCGGCTGGATCCGGACCTGGGCCTCCGCCTCGATCACCCGCCGGACGACTGATTCGGGGCCGATGGCAGTCACCTGCGTGGCGCTCAGGGCCGGTGTCCCGACCTGCAGCCCGGCCGGGACGGTGCCGTGGTCGACGACGACGGGGACAGTCTTGCGGATCAGCGGGTCGAGCTGGATCTGGATCACCTGCGGATTCCAGTCGATCACCTGGACGCCCTGGACGATCGACGAGACCTGGACGTTGACCACGACGTACGGGTTCGAGCCGGAGAACTTGGCCCCGGCCAGGTCGATGGTCGCGGTGAAGCTGTTCGATGAGAGTCGGCTGGCGATGTCCCCCGGCGCGAAGTAGCGGATGTCGCTGACCGCCGGCAGGGTGGAGACCAGGACCGCGTCGGTCGGCTGGTTGAGGACCTGGATCGGCACCTGGCCGGCCCAGGTCTGGCTGTTCTGGGACAGGACCAGGCCGGCGTAGAGCAGCGTCGAGAGCAGCACGGCCGCCACTTTGAGGGGCCAGTTGCGGACCAGGAACCTGAGGGCGCGGATCACCGCGACCCCCGCGTGGCCGCCGCGACCGCCGGCGGCTCCTGGTCCTCGGGAGGCCGCTCCGCCGGGCGGCCCTCGGCGGTGGAACTGGCCCTGCCCTGGTGGGTCCGCCGGCGCACGACCCGGCCCAGCTCGGCGAGGCGGGGAGCGCGGCCGCCGGGTGCGCCGCCGCCGGGCGTCCCGTCGCCGCGCCGGAAGGGCAGGCCGCCGAGCGCCGGGTGGAGCAGCGTCACGATCGCCCGCGCCAGCTTGGGCTCGTCGAGGTTGCGGACGATCCGGGCACGCTCCACGATCGAGATCTGGCCGCTCTCCTCGGAGACGACGACCACGATCGCGTCCGACTGCTCGGTGATCCCGAGGGCCGCCCGGTGGCGTGTCCCGAAACGCTCCAGCTGGAGCGTGGTCTCCGCAAGGGGCAGCAGCGCCGCCGCGGCCACGATCGTCTCGCCGCGGATGATCACCGCCCCGTCGTGGAGCGGCGTGCGCGGCACGAAGATGGTCTCCAGCAGGTCCGCCGAGAGGTCGGCGTGGAGCATGACGCCGCTCTCTGCCACCTCCTGGAGGCCGATCTCCCGCTCCAGCACGATCAGGGCGCCATGGCCGGCCCGGGAGATGCCGACCGCCGCCCGGGCCACCTCGGCCGCGATGTGGCCGGCCGCCCGCTGCTCGGTCCCGGTGAAGAGCCAGGCCAGCGAGCCCACCGTCCCGATCCGCTCCAGGGCCCGGCGCAGCTCGGGCTGGAAGATGACCACCAGCGCGAACAGGCCGACGACCGCTCCGGTCTGCATGATCTGGCTCAGCAGGCGCAGGCCGAAGAACTGGGCCGCCGCGTAGATGAGCATGACCAGGCTGACCCCGATCACCAGGCGCACCGCCCGGGTCCCCCGGATCAGGCTGAAGCCCCAGTAGATCAGGAGGGCGGTGATGCCGATGTCGACGACCGCGTTCAGCCGGACCTGGCCAAGGATCGATTCGACGAGTTGCGGCATCGCTCGGCCAGTTTATCATCGGCCCCCGGCCCCTCCGCGCTCCCTGCCGGGTCGCGCCTCGGGCACGTGGCGGGTGGCGGGCAGGCGGCCGGGAGAGGCGCCCGGGGGCGGCCTGGGGAGACGGCCGGCTGCTCAGCCCGGGCCGGCGTCCCCGGCCGGTGCCTCCGCGCCGGCCCCCGCCGCCGGTCCGCTCGCCTCCTCCGGAAACTCGTCGAGGAGCGACCCGGCCCGAGCCGCGAGGCGCTCGCGGCCAGCCGCGTCGCCGTCCAGCGCCAGGAGCCGGTCCAGGAGGCGCAGCTTCCGGGCCGCCAGTGCCCGCCAGCCATGGTCGAGGTAGAGGCCGGCCAGGACCAGGTGCGGCTCCGAGGCGCCCGGATCGAGGGCCAGGGCCTGCTCGGCGGCGTCCAGACCGGCCTCGAACAGGCCCACCCCCCCGAGGGCGGCGGCGGCCTCGATCCAGCGGTCCCGCGCCAGCGTCGCATCGCCCCCGGCCAGGGCCTCCTCCGCGGCCTCGACCAGGACGGCCGGGTCGGTCGTGGTGCTCTCCGCGGCGGTTTCCGCGGCGCCCTTCGGGCTCTCGACCTCGACGGCGGTCCCGAACGTTGCGACGGCTGCAGGCCCGACGGTCTCGTCTGGCCCGGCGGTCCCGGCAGGTCCCGTGATCCCGGCTTCGCCTTCGGCTGGCTCCTCCGCCGCCGGACCTTCCAGCAGACGCAGCGCCCGGCTCAGGGCCTCCCCCGCCGCCTGGTCACCTGTCGAGTCCCTGAGCCGGCGGACGAGCGCCTGCAGGCGACGGGCGCGGGCCGGGCTCGGCGCAGACTCCTGGGCGCGGCGGAGCGTGTCCGACGCCTCGGGGAGCCGGTCCGCGTCCTCCTGGACCTCGGCCGCTCGATCGAGAGCCGCCGCGGCGGCGGCCGGCCGGCCGGCCGCCATCAGGGCTTCCGCCCAGCCGAGGAGTGCGCCCTCGTCCCGGGGCGCCCGCTCGAGCGTGTGGCCGTACTCGTCGATCGCCTCGTCGATCCGACCGAGCCGCACCAGGACGCCGGCCAGCCCGCTCCTGGGCACGGCGCGATCGGGGGCGATCGCGGCCGCCTCACGGTAGGCGCGCAGGGCGTCCTCCAGCCGGTCGCGGAGGAGAGCGACGTGCCCCGTCCGGAGCGCGTCCTTGTACCGCTCGTAGAGGTCCTCGGCCACGGTCACAGGGTACCGCCCCGGAACGGGACGCGAGGAGCGTCGACCCGGCGGCGGCCGGGCCGCGTCCGGCGAGCGACTAGCGCTTGGTGTACTGCGGCGCCTTGCGGGCCCGCTTGAGACCGTACTTCTTGCGCTCCTTCATCCGCGGGTCGCGGCTGAGGAGGCCCGCCTGGCGGAGCGGCAGTCGGTTGGCCTCGGGATCCAGCTGGAGGAGGGCCCGGGCGATCCCGTGGCGGATCGCGCCCGCCTGGCCGGTCACGCCACCCCCCTCGACCTTGACCTGGGCGTTGAAGCGGCCCTCCGTCCCGGTGACCCGGAACGGGAGGCGCAGGTCGGCCTCGTTGATCGCGTTGCCGAAGTGCTGCTCCAGAGTCCGGTCGTTGACCACGATCTCGCCCGAGCCGGCGATGAGGCGAACGCGGGCGATGGCCGTCTTGCGGCGACCGGTCCCGTAGAAGAAGGCAGGCGTATGCATCAGGCTCCTCGTCAGGCCAGCGGCTCGGGCCGCTGGGCCTGGTGCGGATGGTCCGGTCCGGCGTAGATCTTGAGCTTGCCGAGCTGATGGGCGCCCAGCCGGTTCCGCGGCAGCATCCCCTTGACCGCCCGGCGGATCACCTCTTCCGGACGGCGCTCCAGGAGGTGGCCCAGCGACTCCTGCTTGAGGCCCCCGGGATAGCCGCTGTGGCGGATGTAGACCTTCGACTCCCGCTTGTCGCGGGTGACGGCGACCTTCTCGGCGTTGAGCACGATCACGAAGTCGCCGCTGTCGAGGTTCGGCTGGTAGGTGGGCTTGTGCTTGCCCTCGAGGATCCGGGCGATGCGCGACGCCAGACGGCCGAGGGTCTCGTCCGTCGCGTCGACGACGTACCAGCGTCGCTCGGTCTCGCTCGCCCGAAGCGTGTAGGTCTTCGCGGTCATCGTTCTCCGTTCCGACTGTCCGGCCGCCGTCCCAGGACGACGCGCCGGAGGCAGAGCCCCCTGGCCGGGGCCGTGGCCCCGTCCAGCGCCGGCCGTCGCGACGCGAGCGCCGCGGCGACTGCCCTGCCGTCCATCTTTCCCCGGCCGACCTCCAGGAGGACGGCCACGATCCGCCGGACCATCTGGCCCAGGAACGCGTCCGCCGCGACGTCGATCGTCACGACCGACCCGTCCCGCCGGACCCGGACGCGATGGACGCTCCGGACCGGCTGCCGGTCCGCCACCCCGAAGGCCGAGAAGTCGTGCCGGCCCTCCAGGGCCGACCCGGCCTCCGCCATCGCGACGGTGTCGAGTGGGACCCGCACCCCGAGCGCGTAGCGCTCGCGGAGCGGGCTCCGCGGCCCGTTCCAGACGGTGTAGCGGTACTCCCGGTACCGCGCCGCGTAGCGAGGATGGAAGCTCGCCGGGACCCGTCGCAGGCCGTGGATCGCCACGTCGTGCGGCAGCAGCGCCTCGAGCGAACGGGCCAGCTCGTCGGCCGGGCGACGCCGCGGGTCGGTGAAGGCGATCACCTGGCCCGCCGCGTGGACCCCGGCGTCGGTGCGGCCCGCCGCGTCGACCCGGATCCGGCTGCCGCCGGAGCAAAGGGCCAGCGCGGCCTCCAGCTCCCCCTGGACCGTCCGGGCTCCCGGCTGAACCTGGAACCCGGCGAAGTCCGTGCCGTCGTATTCGACCCGGGCGCGGTAGCGCCAGGGCGCGCCCTCTCGAGCGCGGTCGCCTGCGTCAGACGAGCTCGATCTGGACGATCGGAGCGGCGTCGCCGAGGCGCTGTCCCAGCCGGACGATCCGGGTGAAGCCGGACGTCCGGTCGGCGTACTTGGGCGCGATCTCATCGAACAGCTTGTTGACGACGAGCGGCTCGTCGGGGAACTCCGCGATGACCGCCCGCCGGGCACTCAGGTCGCCGCGCTTGGCCAGCGTGATCATCCGCTCGACCTGGCCGCGGACCTCCTTGGCCTTGGCCTCGGTCGTCTTGACGCGCTCGTAGCGCAGGATCGAGACGGTCAGATTGCGGTAGAGAGCCAGTCGCGGACCCTGCTTGCGGCTGAGCTTCCGGCCGTCGATGCGGTGGGCCATCGCTCAGGCCTCCTCCGGCGACTCGTCCGCCTCGTCGGCGAACGGCTCCTCGCCGGCCTCCGCCTCGTAGACCTCGTCCCGGTCGCCTTCCTCGTCGCCCTCGGCGGGCTCGCTCTCGGGGAGGATGAAGCCGCGCATCCGGAGGCGCTCCTTCATCTCGTCGAGCGACTTCTTGCCGAAGTTGCGCATGCGCAGGAGGTCGTCGTCGGAGAGCTGAAGGAGCTGGCCGACCTTGACGATGTTGTTGCGCTTGAGGGAGTTGTAGGCCCGCATCGGCAGGTCCAGCTCCTCGATCGGCATGTCCAGCATGTTCGGGGGAAGCTGCGGGACATTGCTGGCCACGCGCTCCCCGCCGGCGGCCACCAGGCCGATGTTGGCGAAGAGCGAGAACTGCCGGACGAGGATGTCGGCCGCCTTGGCCAGGGCCTCCTCCGGCCCGACCGTGCCGTCGGTCTCGAGCTCCAGCGTCAGCTTGTCGTAGTTGGTCATCTGGCCGACGCGCGTGTTCTCGACCGCGTAGTTGACCTTGCGGACCGGGGTGAAGATGGCGTCGACGGGGATGACGCCGATCGGCAGCGATTCGGCCCGCTCGGTGCTCAGGTAGCCGATCCCGCGCTCGACCGTCAGGTCCATCTCGACCGCCACGTCGTCAGAGTCCAGGGTCATCAGGACCAGCTCCGGGTTGACGATCTCGACGTCGGCCGACTCGGCGATGTCGGCGGCCGTCACCGCGCCGGCGCCGCTCTTGACGAGCTTGAGCTGGACGGGGTGGGTCGCGAAGCTCTTGAGGCGGAGCTTCTTGACGTTGAGGACGACCTGGGTGACGTCCTCCTTCACTCCGGGGATGCTGGTGAACTCGTGGTAGACGTCGCGGATCTGGATGGCCGTGACGGCCGCCCCCTCCAGGGACGAGAGGAGGACGCGCCGAAGGGCATTGCCCAGGGTCACGCCGTAGCCCGCGGGCAGCGGGCTCGCCTCGTACTTGGCGAAGGAGCCGAACTCCTCGACCGGGGCGATCTGCGGGGTGTCGAGCTGCTCGATCATCGTGAAAGGCTTACCTCGAGTAGTACTCGACCACGAGCTGCTCGTTGAGATCGAGCGGCATCTGGTCGCGCCGGGGCGCGTCGACCACCGCGCCGGCCAGCTTCGCCGCGTCCACGCTCAGCCACTCGGGCACCTGGCGCGATCGGATCTGCTCGGCGGCGAGCTTGAAGGGCTCGCGTGTGCGGTGGCTCTCCCGGACCTCGACGCGATCGCCGGGCTTGAGCTGGTAGGAGGGGATGTTGGTGGAGCGGCCATTGACGGAGAAGTGACCGTGGGTCACCAGCTGGCGAGCCTGGGCGCGCGAACTCGTGAAGCCCATCCGGTAGACGGCGTTGTCCAGGCGCAGCTCCAGGATCCGGAGCAGGTTCTCGCCGGTGACGCCGGGCCGGGAGCCGGCCTCCTCGAAGTAGTTCTTGAACTGGCGCTCGAGGACCTGGTAGACGCGGCGGACCTTCTGCTTCTCGCGCAGCTGGAGGCCGAAGTCGCCCACCTTGCGGCGGCGCACGGCGTGCTGGCCGGGAGGGCTGGGCCGGCGCTCGAACGAGCACTTCTTGGTGTAGCAGCGGCTGCCCTTCAGGAAGAGCTTGGCGCCCTCGCGCCGGCAGAGCCGGCAGACGGATGCGGTGTAGCGGGCCATCGACCTTGCCTAGACCCGGCGCCGCTTGGGGGCGCGGCAGCCGTTGTGGGGGATGGGGGTGACGTCGGTGATCGCGGTGACCTCGAGGCCGGCGGCCTGCAGCGAGCGGATCGCCTGCTCGCGGCCGGCGCCGGGACCCTTCACGTAGACCTCCACCTGCCGCATCCCGTGCTCCATTGCCCGGCGGGCGGCCAGGTCGGCGCTGAGGGCCGCGGCATAGGGCGTGCTCTTGCGGGAGCCCTTGAAGCCGGCCACGCCGGCGGAGCCCCAGCTGATCACGTTGCCGGTCGGGTCCGTGAGGGTGATGATCGTGTTGTTGAAGCTGGCCTGGATGTGGGCGTGCCCCTGGGGCACGTTCTTCCGCTCCCGGCGTCGCTGCTTGGTCGCCCGCTTTCGCTCGGCCATCCCTGCGCTCGGTCCCTCCTACTTCTTGCGCCGAACGCCCACGGTCCGCTTGGGACCGCGTCGCTGGCGCGCGTTGGTCTTGGTTCGCTGGCCCCGGACCGGCAGGTTGCGCCGGTGCCGCAGGCCGCGGTAGGAGCCGATCTCGATCAGCCGCTTGATGTTGAGGGCCACCTCGCGCCGCAGGTCGCCCTCGACCTTGTAGCGCCGGTCGATGATGTCCCGCAGGCGGTTCACCTGGTCCTCGGTCAGGTCGCGCACCCGGGTGTCCGGGTTGACGTTGGCCTGGGCGAGGATCTTCTGGCTGGTCGGCAGGCCGATCCCGTAGATATAGGTGAGCGCGACCTCGACCCGCTTCTCGCGCGGGATGTCGATGCCGGCGATACGTGCCATCGCTTACCCCTGGCGCTGCTTGTGCTTGGGATTGGAGCAGATGACCATCACGGTCCCGTGGCGGCGGATCACTTTGCAGTTGTCGCAGCGGGCCTTGACGGAGGCTCTGACTTTCAACGGACCCTCGGATCTGGTGCTGGGCGCCCTTGGGGCGCTACTTGAGCCGGTAGGTGATGCGACCCCGGGTGAGGTCGTACGGCGACAGTTCCACCCGGACCCGATCGCCGGGCAGGATCCGGATGAAGTTCATCCGCAGCTTGCCGCTGATGTGGGCCAGGACGCGGTGCCCGTTCTCGAGCTCAACGGCGAACATCGTGTTGGGGAGCGGCTCCAGGACCGTTCCCTCGACCTCGATCGCATCCTTCTTGGCCACCGAGCGACGTTTCCCTTTCTATGCGCGACGAATGCCGGCCACTGGGGCCGACACACGAACGTACAGATTACCAAAGCCGGCGCGACCCGGCAAGGCGAGCACGGATCCGGCGACGAAAGGCCGGTTCATACCGTCGTCAGGATCTCGGGACCGTGGTCGGTGACCGCGATCGTATGCTCGAAGTGGGCCGCCAGCGACCGGTCGCGGGTCACGACCGTCCAGCCATCCGGCCGCGTCTCGACGTCCGCCCGGCCGACGGTGAGCATCGGCTCGATCGCCAGGCAGATCCCCGGCTGGAGCTTCTGGCCGCGATGGCCGGTGCGGTAGTTCGGGACCTGGGGCTCCTCGTGCATGTCGGTACCGATCCCGTGGCCCACGAACTGGCGGACGATGTCGAAGCCCTCGGCGCGGGCGACGTCCTCCACCGCGCCGCCGATCTCCTCGAGGTAGCCGCCCGGGACGGCCGCCTGGATCCCGGCCATCAGGGCCAGCCGCGTCGTCGTCACGAGGCGCGCCGCCTGCGGCCCGGCCTCGCCGACGATGAAGGTCCGCGCCGCGTCCCCGTGCCAGCCGTGCCAGATCGCCCCGGCATCGATCGAGACGATCTGGCCCTGCCTGATGACCCGCTCGCCGGGGATGCCGTGGACCACCTCGTCGTCGATGGAGACGCAGACGCTGCCGGGGAACGCGAGGGGGCCACCGCCGTAGCGCCGGTTGCCCAGGTAGCCCTTGAACGAGGGTACGGCCCCGGAGCGGCGGATGTGACGCTCCGCCAGCGCGTCGAGCTGGCCGGTCGTGACGCCCGGCTTGAGCTCTGATTCGACGAGCGCCAGCACCTCGGCCACGATCCGGCCGGCCCGGCGCATCAGCTCGATCTCCGCGGCGGACTTGCGAGTCACCATCAGCCGACCGCGCTCCGCGATCGCCCTGCGGGCGCCAGGGCCGTGAGCAGGTCGGCGGTGACCGCCTCGATCGGCCGGCGGCCGTCCACCCGGACCAGGACGCCCGCCCGCGCGTAGTGGTCGACCACCTCGGTCAGGGCCCCGAGCTGGCTGGCGAGCCTGGCCCGGACGGTCTCCGGTCGATCGTCGTCGCGCTGGTAGAGCTCGGATCCGTCCACGTCGCACACGCCCGCCAACCGCGGCGGGTTGGCCAGCGCATGGTAGACATGGCCGTCCGCCCGGCAGGTCCAGCGGCCGCTCAGGCGGGTCACCAGCTCCTTCTCCGGCACCTCGATGAGGGGGGCGACCTCCACCCGCGATCCGCGCTCGGCGAGGGCGGCGTCGAGCGCCTCCGCCTGGGCGAGCGTCCGGGGGAAGCCGTCCAGGAGGACGCCCGCCGACGCGTCGGGCGCCTCGAGGCGCTCGAACAGGATCCGCAGGGTCAGCTCGTCCGGGACGAGCGCCCCGCGCTCCATGTAGGCTCCCGCCTCCCGGCCGAGGGCCGTCCCCGAGCGGACCGCGGCCCGAAAGAGGTCGCCGGTCGCGACGTGGACCAGGCCGAGCCGCCCGGCGAGGAGCTGGGCCTGGGTCCCCTTGCCGGCTCCCGGCGCTCCCAGCAGGACGACGACCCTCACCGGATGAAGCCCTCGTAGTTGCGCATCATCAGCTGGGCCTCCACCTGCTTCATGGTCTCGACCACGACGGAGACCACGATCAGCAGGCCCGTGCCACCCAGGGTGATGCCCTGGGCCTGGAGGGTCGGGAAGGCCGCCCCGACGATGAACGGAGCGGTCGCCACGATCCCCAGGAAGATCGCGCCGGCGATCGTTATCCGGAAGACCACCCGCTGGAGGTAATCCTGCGTGGGCCGGCCGGGCCGGATGCCGGGGATGAAGCCGCCGTTCTTGCGGAGCTGCTCCGCCGTCTCGTCCGGCTTGAAGGTGAAGGCGGTGTAGAAGTAGGTGAAGCCGACCGTCAGCACGAAGTAGAGCGCGGCGTAGACGGGGGTGATGTTGAAGAAGTTGACGACACCGTTGGCGATGCCGGCCACCGGCGCGAGCTGGGACGTGGTGAAGTAGCGGGCGATCTGGACCGGGAAGAGCAGGATGCTGATGGCGAAGATGATCGGGATCACCCCGGCCTGGTTGACCCGCAGCGGCAGGAACGTGGAGCCGCCCTGGTACATCCGGCGGCCCCGGACGCGGCTGGCGTACTGGATCGGGATCCGCCGCTGGCCCTCCTGGATGTAGATGATCACGGCCACCGCGGAGATGCCGATCACCGCGAAGACCGCCAGCTGCAGGTAGTCCGGCGACTCCAGGAAGTGCTGGACCGTGGCGGGGGCGCGGCCGACGATGCCGGCGAAGATGATGAAGCTGACGCCGTTGCCGATCCCCTTCTCCGTGATCAGCTCGCCCAGCCACATGAGCAGGATCGAGCCCGCCGTCAGGGTCAGGATCTGGGTGATCGTCAGCAGCGACGACAGGCTGAAGTTCCCGAGCAGGACGTTCTGGCTGTTGAGGAGGGCCAGGAAGCCGTAGGCCTGCAGCATCGCCAGCGGCACGGCCAGGTAGCGCGTGTACTGGTTGATCTTGTTGCGGCCGTACTCGCCCTCCCGGGAGAGCGCCTGCAGGGACGGGATCGTGCCCTGCATGATCTGCATGATGATCGAGGCGTTGATGTAGGGGTTGACGCCCAGCCCGACGACCGAGAGGCTCGAAAGGCCGCCGCCGGAGAAGAGATCGAGCAGGCCGAGCAGGCCGTTCGACTGGAAGAAGTTGCTCAGGGCGGTCCGGTCCACTCCGGGCACGAAGACGTGGGCCAGGGCCCGGAAGACGATCAGGATCCCCAGGACGAAGAGGACCCGGCGCCGGATGTCCGGCGCCCGGAAGGCATTGAGCAGCGATTCGAACACGGATCAGGCGTCCGCGGCGGGCCCCTCGGGCTCCGCCTCAACCGGGGACGCGGGTTCAGTCGTGGGCTCGGTCGCCGGGGACTCGGCGGCGGAAGCCTCGGCGGGCCCGCCCGGCGCGGCGGCCCCCGGCCGGCGGGGGTACTCGAGGACCTGGGCCGTGCCGCCGGCGGCCTCGATCTTGGCGGCCGCGCTCCTGCTGAAGGCATCGGCCACCACGAAGAGCCTGCGGGTCACGTCGCCCTGGCCGAGCACCTTGAGCGGCCGGTCCAGGGTGCTGACCAGGCCGGCCGCGGCGAGGAGCTCCTGGGTCACGGTGACCGGGGCGTCGGGCGCGGGGCCGGCCGTGGCGTCCACGGGTTCCAGCACGCCCAGGTCGACCAGGGCCGAGATCCGCCCGACGTTGACCACCTCGTACTCGACGCGCAGCCGGTTGCGGAAGCCGCGCAGCTTCGGGATCCGGATGTGGAGCGGCGTCTGGCCGCCCTCGAACCAGGGCTGGATCGTGCCGCCGGTCCGGGCCTTCTGGCCCTTGGTCCCGCGGCCGGCCGTCTTGCCCTTGCCGGCCGCGATCCCGCGACCGACCCTCGTGCGCGGCGTGTGCGATCCCTCGGCGGGTCGCAGGTCGTGGAGCTTCATGCCTTCTCCTGGGGCCGCTCGGGGATCTCCTCGACCCGGACGAGGAAGCGCACCTGGCGGACCATGCCTCGCGTGGCCGGGTTGTCCGGGACCTCGGCCGTGCTCCCGATCCCGTGGAGGCCGAGCGCCCGGATCGTGGCCCGGTTGCGGGCGATGTGACTGATCGTGCTCTTCACCTGGGTGACGCGGAGCCTACCGGGCATCGGACGCCTCCATCGCCGGCTGGCCGCCGATCGAAACCCGGACCGTCACTCCGCGCCGGGCCGATATTTCCTCGGCGGAGTGGAGCGAGCGGAGGGCCTCGAGCGTCGCCCGGGTCACGTTGACGGGGTTGGTCGAGCCAAGGGTCTTGCTGAGGATGTCGCGGATGCCGGCCGCCTCGACGACGGCCCGCACCGAGCCACCGGCGACCACCCCGGTCCCGCGTGAGGCGGGCTTGAGCAGGACCCGTGAGGCGGCGTAGGTCGTCACCACCTCGTGGGGGATCGTGGTCCCGATCATCGGGATGTGGATCAGGTGCTTCTTGGCGTCCTCGACGCCCTTGCGGATGGCCTCGGGCACCTCGCCGGCCTTGCCGAGGCCGACCCCGACGTGGCCCGCGCCGTCGCCCACCACGACCATCGCGCTGAAGCTGAAGCGCCGGCCGCCCTTGACGACCTTGGCGACTCGGTTGATCTGGACGACGCGCTCCTCGAGCGTCAGCTTGTTCGGATCGATCCGTGGCAACGGGTCAGCTCCTTCCGATCAGAACTCGAGGCCGGCTTCGCGGGCGGCGTCGGCGAGCGACTTGACCCGCCCGTGGTACCGGAACCCGGCCCGATCGAAGACGACGCGCTCGACGCCGGCGGTCCTGGCGCGCTCGGCGACCAGGCGGCCGACGACCTTCGCCTCTTCCGTCTTGGTCTGGCCGGCGCTCCGCAGCTCCTTCTCGAGGCTGGAGGCGGCGGCCAGCGTCCGGCCGGACGCGTCGTCGATCACCTGGACGTAGATGTGGTTGAGACTCCGGAAGACGGCCAGCCGCGGCCGCGCGGCGTCGCCGGCAAGGTGGAGCCGGATCCGCTCGTGGCGCTTGCGACGGGCCGCCGAGCGGGTGGCGACCTGGGTCATCGTGGCGAATCCTTCCTGGCCGTGCGGCTCATTTCTTGCCGCCGATCTTGCCGGCCTTGCCGGCCTTGCGCCGGATCTGCTCGCCGGCGTAACGGACCCCCTTGCCCTTGTAGGGCTCCGGCTTGCGGCTGGCCCGGACGGTGGCTGCCACCTGGCCGACGAGCTCCTTGTCGATGCCCACCACGGCCAGCCGGGTCGGGTTCTCGAGCTCGAAGCTGATGCCGCTCGGCGGCTCGATCTCGACGGGATGGCTGTAGCCCAGGCTCAACTGCAGCTTGTCGCCGATCTTCTGGGCCCGGTAGCCGACACCGGTGATCTCCAGCGGCTTGCGGTAGCCGGCGGTCACGCCGGTCACCATGTTGGCCACGAGCGTCCGGGTCAGGCCGTGGAGCTGCTTGTGCACCTTGGCATCCGACGGCCGGCTCACGACGAGCCGACCCTCCGCCTGCTCGACCCGCATGTCCGGGTGGAGCTCGCGGCGGAGGGTGCCGCGGGGCCCTTCGACGGTGATGGCCCGGCCCTCCAGCGTGACCTGCACGCCGGCTGGGACGGGGATGGGGAGGCGACCGATCCGCGACATGTTCTGCCTACCAGACGTAGGCCAGGACTTCGCCGCCGAGCTGGGCCTTGCGGGCCTGCGCGCCGGTCATGATCCCCTGGCTGGTGCTGATGATGACGAGACCCAAACCGCCCAGGACCCGCGGGATCTCCGTCTTGCGGGCGTAGACGCGGAGTCCGGGCTTGCTGATCCGCTTGAGCCCGGAGACCACCGGCGCCTTGCCGTCGACGTACTTGAGGGTCAGGTGGAGCACCTGCCCGGGTCCATCCCGCTCCTCGCGCACGTCGGCGATGAAACCCTCGTCCTTGAGGATGCGGGCGATCTCGCGCTTCGTCCGCGAGGCCGGCACGACGACCTCGGTGTGGCGCGCCCGCGAGGCGTTGCGGATCCGCGTGAGCATGTCCGCGATCGGATCGGTCACGTTCATGGGTCTACCAGCTCGACTTGGTGACGCCCGGCAGCTCGCCGAGCAGGGCTCGCTCACGGAAGCAGATGCGGCAGAGGGCGAAACGCCGGATGTAGGCGCGCGGCCGGCCGCAGACGCTGCAGCGGTGGTAGGCCTGGCTCGGGTGACGCGGCTTGCGCCCGGCCTTGGCGATCATCGACTTCTTGGCCATCGTGTCTCCTCCCCGCGCCTACGAGGCGAAGGGCATGCCGAGGAGCTCCAGCAGGCGCTTGGACTCCTCGTCGGTCTTCGCCGTCGTCACGATGCTGATCTCCAGCCCGCGGAGACGGTCCACCTTGTCGTAGTCGATCTCCGGAAAGGCGAGCTGCTCCCGGAGCCCGAGCGAGTAGTTGCCGCGTCCGTCGAATGACTTGCCGGGCACGCCGCGGAAGTCGCGGATCCGCGGCAGCGAGATCGTCGTCAGCCGCTCCAGGAAATCCCACATGCGCTCGCCGCGCAGGGTGACCATGGCCCCGATCGTGTTGCCGGTCCGGAGCCGGAACTGGGCGATGGAGCGCCGGGCCCGGGTCGTGACCGGCTTCTGGCCCGTGATCTGGGCCAGGTCGCCGACGGCGGCATCGAGGGCCTTGGCGTTCTGGAGGGCCTCCCCCAGCCCGATGTTGACGACGATCTTGCTGAGCCGCGGCACCTGCATCGGGTTGCCGTAGTCGAACTGCTTCTGGAGCGCCGGCACGATCTCGTCGTGATAGCGCTGCTTGAGGCGACCGCTCACGAGGCCCTCACCTCCAGCTGCTCGCCGCAGTGGCGGCAGACGCGGACGCGCTGGCCGCTCTCCAGGGTGACGTGCTTGATCCGGGTGGGACGCTCGCAGCGCGGGCAGACGAGCATGACGTTGCTCAGGTCGATCGGCAGGGCCACGTCGATGATCCCGCCCTGCTGGACCTCCGGCACCCGGTCGCTCTGGTTGGAGCGCGGCCGCGGCTTCTGGTGGCGCTTGGCGACGTTGAGGCCGCTGATCACCACCGACAGCGGCCGGCTCGAGACGCTCTTCCAGGCGCCGCGCACCTTGGCCGCCGCCTGGGGGTTGCGCACGACGCGATCGACCACGCCGCGCTTGCCGGCGTCCTTGCCGGTCAGCACGATCACGGTGTCCCCCTTGCGGACCTCGGGCACCTTGGTGACCGCGATGGTCTTCGGAGCTGCCATCTCAGAGCACCTCCGGGGCGAGCGAGACGATCTTCATGTAGTTGCGATCCCGGAGCTCGCGGGCCACCGGGCCGAAGATCCGGGTGCCGCGCGGGTTCCCCTGGTTGTTGATCAGGACGGCCGCGTTCTCGTCGAAGCGGATGTAGCTGCCGTCCGGCCGGCCGTACTCCTTGGCCGTCCGGACGACCACGGCCCGGACCACGTCGCCCTTCTTGACGGCGGCGTTGGGGATCGCCTGCTTGACGCTGGCGATGATCACGTCACCGACGCCGGCGGTCGTCTTGCTGGAACGGCCCATGATCCGGATGCACTGGATCGTCCGGGCGCCCGTGTTGTCGGCGACCCTCAGCCGGGTGTACTGCTGGATCACGCCCCGGCCTCCTCCGCACCGCGCTCATGGCGGCCCGGGTGGGCCGCGGCGTGGATCGCCGCCGCCGTCTCCGACTCCTCGTCCGGGACCGGCTGGCCGGCGACCGCCTCGCCGGAGCGCGACAGGACGCTCACCAGCCGCCAGCGCTTGGTGGCCGAGAGCGGTCGCGACTCCTCGATCAGGACCGTGTCGCCGACGTGGGCATCGTTCTGCTCGTCGTGCGCCTTGAACTTCGTGGTCAGCCGGATCACCCGCTTGTAGAGGGGGTGGCGGGCCAGCCGCTCGACGGAGACGACGATCGTCTTGTCCATCTTGTCGCTGACCACGCGGCCGACCTTGGTCTTCCGCTTGCCCTGCACCTGGTTGGCTCCTGTCATCGCGTGATCTCCTGCCCGGCCGTCTCGGCCTCGTGCGAGGCGCGCTCGTGCTGGACGGTCAGGATCCGCGCGATCGTTCGGCGGGCCTGGGGGATCGTGCTGTAGTCCTTGAGCTGACGGGTCGACAGGGCGAAGCGAGCCTGCCAGAGCTCCTGCTTGGCCTGTCGAAGGGCGTCGTTGAGCTCGGCGTCGGACAGCGCCCGCACCTTCTCGATGTCCATCACACGCCCTCCCGGGTCACGACGCGGGTGGCGACCGGCAGCTTGTGGCCGGCCAGGCGCATGGCCTCGACCGCCTCCTCGTGGCCGATGCCGGCCATCTCGAAGAGGATCCGGCCGGGCTTGACGACGGCCACCCAGTGGTCGGGCGCCCCCTTGCCGGAGCCCATCCGGGTCTCGGCCGGCTTCTTGGTCGCCGGCTTGTCCGGGAAGATGCGGATCCAGATCTTGCCGCCGCGCTTGACCGAGCGGGTCATGGCGCGCCGCGCGGCCTCGATCTGGCGGCTGGTGATCCAGGCCGGCTCAAGGGTGGCCAGGCCGTACTCGCCGAAGGCGACGGTGGCGCCACCCTTGGCCTGGCCGGACATCCGCCCGCGCTGGACTTTGCGGTGCTTGACGCGGCTGGGCATCAGCATGGCTAGGCCACCTGCCCGGCCGCCGCGGCCTGCGGGGCGGCCTCCCGGTTGCGGACGCGCTCGCTGGGCACGTCGCCCCGGTAGATCCAGACCTTGACGCCGATCCGGCCATAGGTCGTGTGGGCGTGGATCTGGGCGTAGCTGATGTCGGCGCGCAGCGTCCCGAGCGGGATCCGTCCCTCGCGGTCCCACTCGCGGCGGGCCATCTCGGAGCCGCCGAGGCGGCCGGCGACGGCAACCTTGACGCCCTTCGCCCCCGCCTTCATCGTCCGCTGGATGGCCTGCTTCATCGCCTTCTTGAAGGCGATCCGGCGGGTCAGCTGGCCGGCGATGTTGGTGGCGACCAGGTAGGCATCGAGCTCGGGCTGGCGGATCTCCTTGACCTCGAGCTTGACCTTGCGCTTGGTGAGGGCGCCGATCTGCTGGCGCAGAACCTCGACGTTGGCGCCGCCCTTGCCGATGACGATCCCCGGCTTGGCCGTGTGGACGGTCACCGTGACGTGGTTGATGCCGCGCTCGATCTCGACGTTGCTGACGCTCGCGTTGGCGAGCCGCCGGGCGACGAGCTGGCGGATGGCGATGTCCTCCTTGAGGAGGGCGGTGTAGTCCTTGTCTGCGTACCACTTCGCCGACCAGGTGCGCGAGACACCGAGGCGGAAGCCGTACGGGTGGACCTTGTGTCCCATCTAGGCCTCCCGGTCCTCGACGACGACCGTGATGTGCGTCATCGGCTTGTGGATCGGGAACGCCCGACCCTGGGCTCGCGGCTGCCAGCGCTTGATCGTGGGGCCCTCGTCCGCGCGGGCCTCGACGACGACCAGGTCTTCGGCCGAGAGATTGTGGTTGTTCTCCGCGTTGGCCGTCGCGCTCTTGAGGACGCGCGCGACGTCGCGGGCCGCCGCCTGCGGCATGAAGCGCAGGAGGGCGGCCGCTTCCTCGACCCGCTTCCCGGTGATCGCCCGGGTGACGAGCTGAGCCTTCCGGGTGGAGCCGCGGAGGTACTTGGCAGTGGCGGAAACGCGCACGGGTCCTCTGGCTCCTACTTGAGGGCGGTGGACCGCTCGGTGTGCTTGCCGTGGCCGCGGAACGTCCGCGTCGGGGCGAACTCGCCGAGTCGGTGGCCGACCATGTTCTCGGTCACGTAGACCGGGATGTGCTTCCTGCCGTTGTAGACGGCGATGGTGTGGCCGATGAAGTCGGGGAAGATGACCGAGGCGCGGGACCAGGTCTTGACGACGCGCTTCTCGTTCCGCTTGTTCATCGTCTGGACGCGGCCGAGGAGCCGCGTCTCGACGAACGGCCCCTTCTTGACCGATCGCGACATGCTCTCTGCTCCTCTCGCTAGGACTTGCGATGGCGGGACCGGACGATCAGGCGGTCGGCGTGCTTGCCGCGCCGGGTCCGGTAGCCCATGGCCGGTTTGCCCCAGGGGGTCTTGGGCGGCATCCCGGTCGGGGACTTGCCCTCACCACCGCCGTGCGGGTGGTCGCGCGGATTCATGACCACGCCGCGGACCTCGGGGCGCTGGCCCATGTGGCGGGCCCGGCCGGCCTTGCCCAGGTTCTGGTTCTCGTGGTCGAGGTTGGAGACCTGGCCGACCGTCGCCATGCAGCGGAGGCTGACCCGGCGGACCTCGCCGGAGGGCAGGCGGATCGTGGCGAAGTCGCCCTCCTTGGCGAGCAGCTGGGCGGCGCCGCCGGCCGAGCGGACGATCTGGCCGCCCTTGCCGGGCACCAGCTCGATGTTGTGGATCGTGGTGCCGAGCGGGACGCTGGCCAACGGCAGCGCGTTGCCGACCCGCGCCTCGGCCTCGGGACCGGCGACGACCGTGTCGCCGACCTTCAGGCCGTGGGGCAGGAGCATGTAGCGCTTCTCGCCGTCGGCGTAGTGGAGCAGGCCGATCCGGGCGGACCGGTTCGGGTCGTACTCGATCGTGGCCAGCCGGGCGGGCACGCCGAACTTGTCGCGCTTGAAGTCGATTCGGCGGTAGTGCCGCTTCTCGCCGCCGCCGCGGTGGCGGACGGTGAGGCGGCCGGCGTTGTTCCGGCCGGACGCACGCTTCTGGGCCTCGAGGAGCGGCTTGTAGGGCTCGCTGGTGGTGATCTCCTCGAACGTCGAGCGGGTCATGAACCGCCGGCCGGCCGAGGTGGCCTTGTAGCTTCGGAGCGGCATCTCAGACCCCCTCGAAGAATTCGATCTTCTGGCCGGCAGCCAGGGTCACGATGGCCTTGCGCCAGGGCGTGGTCCAACCGACGATCTGGCCGCGCCGGGTGCCGCGCCGCTTCTGCTTGGGCTGGGTGGTCAGGACGTTGACGCCCGTCACCTTGACCTTGAAGAGTTCCTCGACGGCGGCCTTGATCTGGATCTTGGTGGCCGTGTCGTGGACGGCGAAGGTGTACTTGGCCCGCTGCGACTCGTCCATCGACTTCTCGCTGATGACCGGGCGGAGGATGATCTCGGGCGCGGTGAGCGTCACGCGTACACCTCCTCCATGCGGGCCAGGGCCGGCTGCTCGATCAGCACGGTGTCGGCCCGCAGCAGGTCCACGACGTTGAGCGAGTCGGCCAGGATCACCTCGACGAAGGGGAGGTTGCGGGCCGACAGGAGCAGCTTCTCGTCGCGGGCCGGGGCCACGATCAGGGTCCGGCCGGTCTCCGCCCGGAGGGCGGCCAGGACGGCCACCAGCTCCCGGGTCCGGATCTCGTCCAGGCCGAAGCTGTCGATCACCTTGACGGCCTCGTCGTCCAGCTTCGCGGTCAGGGCCCCGAGCAGGGCGAGGCGCTTCATCTTGCGCGGCAGCCGTTGCTCGTAGGAGCGCGGCGTGGGCCCGAAGACCGTGCCGCCGCCGGCGAAGTGGGGAGCGCGCCGCGAGCCTTGGCGGGCCCGGCCCGTCCCCTTCTGGCGGTACGGCTTCTTGCCGCCGCCGGCGACTTCGCCCCGGGTCTTGGTGTCGTGCGTCCCGAGGTGGCGGCCGGCCAGCTGGGCGGTCACCACCTGGTGGAGGACGGCGGCGTTGACCGGCGCGGCGAACAGGGCGTCGGCCAGCTCGACCGTGCCGATCGCCTCGCCCGTCCTTGCGTAGAGGGTCGTCTGCGGCATCGCTAGGCCTTCTTCACCAGGATCAGCGCGTTCCGGGCACCGGGCAGCGATCCCTTCACGAGGAGGAGATTGCGCTCGGCGTCGGCGCGGACGACGCGCAGCTTCTTGATCGTCGCGCGCCGGTCGCCCAGGTGGCCGGCCATGCGCATCCCCCGGTAGACGCGGCCCGGGGTCGTCCCCGGCCCGATGGAGCCCGGCTGGCGGTGCGAGTCGGAGCCGTGCGTCTCCGGACCGCGACGGAAGTGGTGGCGCTTGATGTGGCCGGCGAAGCCCTTGCCCTTGGAGACGCCGGTGACGTCGACCAGCTCGCCGGGAGCGAACAGGTCGCCGATCGTGAGGCGCTGCCCGACGGTGAAGCCGGAGACGTCGTCCACCCGGAACTCGCGCAGGGTCGCCAGCTTGGGCAGGTCCTTGAGCTGGCCGCGCTCGGGCCGCGTCAGCCTGCGCGACTCCTCCACGCCGAGCTGGACCGCGGCATAGCCGTCGCGCTCCGGGGTGCGGAGACGGGTCACCGTGTTCGGCTCGACGGCCAGGACGCTCACGGCGACCATCGTGCCGTCGTCCTGGAAGACCTGGGTGATGCCGACCTTGCGGCCGATCAGTCCGATGCTCATCGGCGTCACATCTTGATCTCGATGTCGACACCCGCGGCGAGCGAGAGTCGCATCAGTGCGTCCACCGTCTTCGACGACGGGTCGAGGATGTCCACCAGCCGCTTGTGCGTGCGGATCTCGAACTGCTCGCGGCTGTCCTTGTCGATGAAGGGCGACCGGATGACGGTGAACTTCTCGATGCGGGTCGGCAGCGGGACGGGGCCGACGACGTCGGCGCCGGTCCGCTGGGCCGTCTCCACGATCTGGGCCGCCGACTGGTCGAGCAGCCGGTGGTCGTATGCCTTGAGGCGGATCCGGATCCGTTGGCGGGCCATCTCGCTATTCCGTGATGCTGGTGATGGCGCCGGCGCCGACGGTCCGGCCGCCCTCGCGGATGGCGAAGCGCTGGCCGATCTCGAGGCCGATCGGGGTGATCAGCTGGACCCGCATGTCGAC
>JAJYJO010000013.1 GCA_021789435.1 Chloroflexota bacterium | reverse complement strand
TGGGCAGCGTCGTCGAGCAGGTGCCGACGAGGGTCCCGGTGGCGCTTCCGCTATGGAGCTCGAATGTCGCTCCGGCGAGCGGCGCGTTGCTCTCCGCGTCGACCTTCTTGACCGTCAGGCTGCTGAGAACCCGCGGATCACTGAAGGTCGTGACCGCGAAGGTCGTGCCGGCGTTGCCGGCGTTGATGGTGATCGGGCCCTGGACGGTCACGGCCGGCAGGTTGTAGCCGGTCGGAACGGCCGTCTCGACCCAGTAGTAGGAGCCGAAGTCGAGGCTGCCGATCGAGCAGGTGCCGCTGGGCAGCGTCGTCGAGCAGGTGCCGACGAGGGTCCCGGTGGCGCTTCCGCTATGGAGCTCGAATGTCGCTCCGGCGAGCGGCGCGTTGCTCTCCGCGTCGACCTTCTTGACCGTCAGGCTGCTGAGCGTATGCGGGTTGCTGAAGGTAAGGGTCTGCGTCGTGCCGGCGTTGCTCGCGTCGATGGTGATTGGGCCCTGCGTGGAGGGATTGGAGAGCTGGTAGCCGGTTGGAGGCTTCTCCTCGACGACGTAGTAGGTGCCGAAGAGGAGGCCGCTGAACGTGCAGCTGCCATCGGTGGCGGTGGTGCAGGTGGTGATGTCCGCGCCGGTCGGCGTGGACCGCAGACCGAACACCGCGCCCGCCAGGGGGGCGTTGGTGACCGCATCGAGCTTGACCACCTTGATTGAGCTCGGGATCTCGGGGTCATTGAAGGTGAAGGTCCGGGTCGTGCCCGAGTTCTGGGCGGAGATCGAGAACGACTGGACGGTCGTCGCCGGAAGGCTGTAACCGGCCGGCGGTGAAACCTCCTGGATCAGGTAGTTGCCGTAGCCCAGGCCCGTCCAGGTGTACGTGCCACCCGTGGTCTGGACTGCGGCTCCGATCTTCGTGTCGCCGGCATCCAGCGTGTGGCTGGCATTGACGTCATTCCACAACTGGAAGGATGCGCCATCGATGTTCGCGCCGGTCGTCGCGTCCTTCTTGACGACCGTGACATTCGTGAGCGTTGGGTTCTTCCAGATGTAGCTGACATTCGTCGTCTGGAAGGCTGATACCACGATGCCGGACTGCGCCGCGTTGGGATCCAGGGAGTGCCCGGCAGGTGCGACGGTCTCGGTGATGGTGTAGGTGCCGGGGATGACGTTGTCGAGCCGGAAGAAGCCGGCTCGCGCGTCGCTGTCCGCTCCGGTGTAACCGGCCTGACCCGTGTTGTCGGCCACGGTCAGGGTCCCGGACCCGGTGAGCGGGTTCGGGCTCACCGTGAAGGTGGCGCCCCCGAGCGGCTGGCCCTTGTCATCCTGCTTCTGCCAGGTCAGGGCACCGCAGTTGGAAAGGACCTGGGTGATTGGAGCGACGAAGTCCTTGAGCTGGGCGGTATTGGAGATCGAGGATCGGGAACGAACGTTGAGGGTTCCCAGGGAGCCGGGGCACGTCAGGTTGATGCCCGCGCCCGTGAGATCGATCGCGGCTTCGTAGAACTCACCTGGAGCGATGGTGCCGCCTTGGGCTGCCGCCACATCATCGCGCCAAGGACCTGGGGTGATCGTGTTCTGGTTAACCGCGGCCGCGAACGTACCGGCGGGAAGGCTGACCTCGTTCCAGCATGGTGCGGATGCCGTAGACCCATCCGGGGTGACACAGGTGCCGGAAAGTGTCCACACGAAAAGCGAGCCACCGGGAGCAAGACCCGCCGTCTGTCCGGAACCCTGTTGGGAGGCGACGAACAGAAGGTCCCCGGCCGTCCGGCTCGGTACACCATCGACGATGCTGCCGTCGCTGCTCGACACGTCCGGGTGCTGGTTGAACTCGAAGTCGTAGTAGACGGTGCCGTCATTGCCCAACCGTTCGATGCCGAGGTAGACGAAGAAGTGGACTTGGCCGTTGACGAGGAACGGACGGGCCGTCGCGAAGACGTTGCCGATGTCGCCCTTCGATGGCGCACCAGCGGTCCCGTTGGCCGACCACGATGTCGGCGGATCACCCTCCTTCGAGCCCGTCGAGAAGACAGTCGTGTCCGGCACTGCGACGCCGTTGACTTCGCTGCCCTTGACTGGATCGATGGCGGCTGGACCGCTGACCAGACCGGGTCCCGTGTTCGCGTGGTTCGACCAGTCGTCGCCGGGCGGGGTCATCGTTCCGGCAGGGAAGTCGCCGTCGATCTCGAACCCGCCGAGGTTGACGTTGCCGCTGGCGTTTGCGGCCAGGGCTCCAGATGGCGCGAACGCCCCCGCGTACTGCATGCCGATGGAAAGAACGAAGAGCAACGACCAGAGGAGCGCCCCGCCCCTCTGGGTGCGCGCAGTCATGCGCAACAGGCCCCGAGACATGTGAGACCTCCTGATCCCCGAGTCCGAAGCGACGATGCGAGCCTCGCTGTCGCCGGGGTGTGACGGTCAGACCCGGGCAGGTCTCCGCCACCGCTTCCCCCTGTGGCACCGTGGTGACCGGGCGGCGCCGAGAACCCCGTGCCGGCCCCTCCAGGGGGGACGGCCCTGAGACACTGGTGGCGCCGCAAAATGAACGGCGCCTGATCGAGTGCGGCCGGAGCGTACTCCGGTTGGACCACTAAAGGTACTAGTGCATTCGACCGATTTCCATACCGAACTACACCGATCTCACTCCAACTTCAGCCCGCGGCCATCCGAATGCGGTGCCGCGCCGCACCGAAGGGCCTGGCTCTCTGGTACCTGGGGGGTCCTGCCCCCAACCCACCGGCCCGGCGCGCTGCCCCGGCCCGGCGGCCCGGCCCCGGTCGACCGGCCCCGGCCCTCCCCGAGCGGCTACCATGACGGCCGTGCCCCCTACGTCCCGTTCCCCGCTGGACTCGCGCCCGGCCGCGCCCCCCCTGCGAACCGGGGCGCGGCTGACCGTGGAGCGGGCCTGGCACCGCGCCGTCGCCTCCGGGGCGCTGCCGGCGATCCCGGCCGGCACCGAGCCGCCGGCGGTCGAGGTCGAGCGGCCGGCCGACCCGGCCCACGGCGACCTGGCCAGCAACCTCGCCCTCCGGCTCGCCCGGCCCTGTCGCCGCGCCCCGCTCGAGATCGCCGCGGCGATCGCGGCGGAGCTGGCCCGGGAGATCAAGGCCGCACGGGTCTCCGAGCAGGAGCCCGAGCAGGACTCCGCGCAGGGGCCCGAGCAGGGGCCCGAGCCGGGATCCGGCCCGGCGGTCAACCCCCTGGCGGCGGTCGAGGTGGCCCCCCCGGGCTTCCTCAACCTCCGCCTGGCCGACGCGGCCCTTGAGGCGACGCTGGAGCGGATCCTGGCCGAGCCGGCGAGCTGGGGCCGGGTGGCGGCCGCGGAACCGCGCCACGTCAACGTCGAGTTCGTCTCCGCCAACCCCACGGGGCCGCTTCACATCGGCAACGCCCGGGGCGCTTTCGTCGGGGACCTGCTCTGCCGGGTCCTGGAGGCGGCCGGCCACCGCACGACGCGCGAGTACTACTTCAACGACTTCGGGGCCCAGGTCCGGAACCTCGGCGCGTCGGTGCTCGCCGTGCGGACCGGAGCGCCGGTCCCGGACGACGGCTACCACGGGGACTACGTGGCGGAGCTGGCCGGCGGGCTGCCGGGCGACGTGCTCGAGGCGGCCGACGCGGCCGGCGATCCGGCCTGGGCGGTCGGGGTCTGGGCCTCCGAGCGGGTACGCGCCGGCATCGAGGCCAGCCTGGCCCGGCTCGGCGTCCGCTTCGACGTCTGGAAGAGCGAGGGCAGCCTCTACCGGGAGGGCTGGGTGGAGCAGGCGGTCGAGCGGCTGGCGGCGGCCGGCCAGCTCTACGACCAGGACGGCGCGCTCTGGTTCCGCTCGGCCGCCTTCGGCGATGACAAGGACCGGGTCGTCCGCAAGTCGAACGGCGACTTCACCTACTTCGGCTCCGACATCGGCTACCTGGTGGAGAAGTTCAGCCGGGGCTTCGACCGCCTCGTCTACATCTGGGGCGCGGACCACCACGGCACGGTCGCCCGCCTGCGCAACGCCGCCGAGGCGATGGGCTTCTCGAAGGCGGCCGTGGAGGTCCTCCTGGTGGCCTGGGTCCGCTTCGTCCGCGAGGGCCACGAGGTCTCGATGTCGAAGCGGGCCGGCGAGTTCATCACCCTGGACGACCTCCTCTCGGAGATCGGGGCGGACCCCGCCCGCTGGTTCTTCGGCTCGCGCGGCCCGAGCAGCGCCATCGACTTCGACATCGAGCTGGCCAAGAAGCAGTCGAACGAGAACCCGGTCTACTACGTCCAGTACGCCCACGCGCGGATCGCGTCGATCCTGCGCAAGGCGGCCGAGGCCGACCTGGGGCCGGCCGGCCGCCTGGTCGGCTCAGGGCTGCTGACGGGGGGGCCGGAGGCCACGCTCGCGCGAGCCGTGGTCCGCCTGCCGGAGGTGGTGGAGGACGCGGCGGCCGCCGGGGAGACGCAGGGCCTGACGGCGTATGCCACGGAGCTGGCCACGACCTTCCACGCCTTCTACCGCGACGCGCGCGTCGTGGATCCGGCCGAGCCGGACCGGTCCCGGCTGCGCCTGGCGCTCGTCGAGGCGGCCCGGATCACGCTCGCCAACGCCCTGGGCCTGCTCGGGATCTCCGCCCCCGCGTCCATGTAGACCGGGCGGCGCGGGGCCGGCGGCGTCCGGGGGGCAGCGGGGCAGGGCCGCAGGCGATGGCCGTCGGTGCGGGGCGGCTCGGTCCATGGCCGTCAGAGGCGGGCGACGACCTGGCCCAGGACCGTCGGATCGCTGGCGAGGGCGACGACCGGCCCGGCAGCTCCCGCGACCGTCGTCCCCACCGGCAGCTTCGCGAGGACGCCGTCAGCCGCATCCCGGAAGGCTGCCGCTGCCGACGGGGAGGCCCAGGCCGTGGCGATCACCACCGCCCATGCCCCGTCCGGCCCCCGGTAGAGCCCGACTCGGTCACCCCGCCAGCCGGCGGCCACGCCGGCAGCGTCGGCGGTCGTGCCCTGCGAACCGAGCCAGATCCGCAGCTGGAGTTCGCCGAGGGTGTCCTGCAGCGGCAGGCTCCAGCCCGAACCGAGCTCAGCCGGCAGGCCGGCCGGCAGCGAGACGGCCAGCGGTCGCTGGTGGGCGAGGTACCGCTCGGGGTGCAGGATCTGGCTGGTCGAGTCGGGCGGGTCGCGGAAGGCGGCGTTGACGGCCGCCCAGCCGCCCTGGGCTCGGAGGGCCGTCACGAACTGCAGCCCGGCGGTGTACGGGAAGAGGCTGTCCTGGACCAGGATCGCCGGCATCCGGGCCAGGAGGGCGAGCTGGCCCAGGAGGTCGCCGAGGCCGGCAACCTGGCCGATCTCGGCCGCCGTCAGGTGCTCCGTCTCCCACAGCTGCATGACCAGGGTGGCGTCGCCCTCGACGAGAGCCGAGCGGGCGAGCGCCCGGTCGCCCTGGTCGGGCTGGTCCAGGCCCAGGTCCTGGAGGCCGAAGTTCTGGTCCTGCAGCTCGTGCGTGAATTCGTGGGCGTAGGTGACGCGCTCGGTGGGCCCCAGCTGGCCGGCCTGCGAGACGACGTAGAGCTTCCTGGTCTCCGGGTCGTAGAGGCCGACCACCTCGCCGCTCAGGAACTGGGTCTCGAGGTCCACCAGCGAGGCGGAGCCCGGCAGCAGCCCCAGGTGCTGCAGCAGCTCCTGCTCGGCCTGGAGCTGGCCGCTCGGGTTGGCTTTGTCGAAGGAGGCCACCACGAGCTGGTGGAGGGCGGCCTCGTCGAGCAGTGTCGGGGTGATCGCCCGTCGCGGCTGCAGGCCGCGGATCTGCTCCACCTGCTGCTGGATCGTGGCGTAGACGGCGGCCGCGTCCGGCGTCGCGGTCGGCGCCGGCGTCGGCCCGACAGAGGGTGCGAGGGTCCGGCTCGGCTGGCTGGTGGCGGGAGCGGGGCTGGTCGACGGCGGGTTGGAGCCGCAGCCGAGGAGGGCCAGCGAGACGACGAGCAGGAGGACCGCCAGGGGGCCCGAAGGGCGGCGACCGCGGCGGGGGCGGCGATCCGGGCCGCCGCGATGATCCGAGCCGCGGCCGGGGTTGCAGGCTGGGCTTCCGACCTCGTACTGCCATGACCGGCGGCCCGGGCCCGGACGCTGGATGGGTCGGCGCGGCGGCGTGGTCACGGCGGGATTGTCGCACGCGGCCCGCCGGCTCCGGGTCCCGGACGAGGGCGCCGAAGGGCTCTGGCCGGCGGCCGCACCGGCTCTTCTGGCCCGCCCGGTCGCCACCTGGGCCGCCCGATCGCCCCTTGGGCCGCCCGGTCGTCATCCGGGCCGCCCGGTCGTCATCTGGGCCGCCCGGTCGCCCTTGCCGGCCGTCGCCACCATCCGAACCCTGCCGGCCTCCAGCTCACCTCGAGAGATGTCCCTTTCTTAACCGCTTGCGGTCTGGTGGATTCACCGGCCGCCGCCTAGCCTTGCTTCTGGAACCGACGGATCTGTGGACGAAGACACGCGAGTCCTCTTCCCTAAGTTCCATCCTCCCTCCCTCCGACCGGAGGCGCCGATTGGGCAGGCGCCTCCGGTCCTCCCTATTCGGGCCCTGCGGGCCGTTCGTCGCGCCGATCGTCCCGGCACGGACCCGTCCTCGCGGCAGGGCAGTCCCCGGACGGGGACGGGGCCTCGCCCGCCCCTCCCGACCCGGCGCGCTGTGTCAGAATCCCGGGCCATGGAGCTCACCTGGTACGGCCGGACCTGCGTCCGCCTTCGCGGCCGCGACGCGGTCGTCGTCGCCGATCCCTATCAGTCGGTGGTCGGGCCGACCGGCCGCGGCCTGACCGGCGAGATCGTGACCTTCAGCCATCCCGACGACGCCCCGCCGCCCAAGCCCAAGGGGCGGCCTGGCGGCGACGGCGGGACGCTCCTGCCGGCGAGCCTGGAGAAGGCGTTCGTCCTGGACGGCCCGGGCGAGTACGAGGTGCGCGACGTCCTCATCACGGGCGTGCGGACCTTCCGCGACGACAGGAAGGGCGCGGACCGCGGCCGAAACGTCGCGTTCGTGGTCGAGCTCGACGGGATCCACGTGATTCACCTGGGAGACATCGGTCACCTGCTCACGGAGGACAAGCTGAGCGACATCGGGCCGGTCCAGGTCGCCTGCGTGCCGGTCGGCGGGGCACTGAGCGCCACGCACGCCGGCGAGCTGATCGCCCAGCTCGAGCCGCGCATCGTGGTCCCGATGCCCGTGCCCGACGACGAGCAGGTGGCGGCCGATGCCGTGGCCAAGTTCCTCCACGAGATGGGGGCGCCGTCGCCGGTGGCTCCCCAGGCCCGGCTCTCGATCACGCCGTCGGGACTGCCCGCGGAGACCACCACCGTCCTGCTCGAGGCCCGCGGCCGGACCTGACCGGGTGCGCCGCCCGGATGGGCCGGCCGGATGGGCCGGCCGCTCCGCCCGGGACCTCGCGGCGCGGGAGCTGCCGCAGGCGGCCCGCGGCACCCGAAACCGAGAGACGCCGAGGGAGGCCGGGTTCGCGCCGGGCGGAGCGTGCCGGCGCCGCCGGGCGGAGCGTGCCGTCGCTGCCGAGCCGTCGCCTGCCCCCAGGGCGCTACCCGCGGACCAGGACCCTCCGGCCCGCCTTCACCACTGCGGCCACCAGGTCCGCCCCCGCCCAGTAGGGGATCTGGGCGTAGGTCGGGACCCGCCATACGACCAGGTCGGCCACCTTGCCCGGCTCGATCGAGCCCACCTCGTCGCCGAGGCCCAGGGCATGGGCCGCGTTGACCGTGACCGCCGCCAGCGCCTCGGCGGCGGTCAGCTTCAGCTCCAGGCAGGCCACGGTCAGGACGAGGGGCAGGTTGGGGCTCGGGCAGGTGCCCGGGTTGAAGTCCGTGGCCAGCGCCACCGGGACACCGCGTTCGATCAGCAGGCGGGCGGGCGCATAGTGGTCGGCCATCAGCGTCCAGCTGGTCGCCGGCAGCAGCGTGGCGACGACCGGCCGATCGCCAGCCGCGGCTGCCGCGAGGGCGGCGATGCCCGCCCGGGATGGGGCCGCCAGGTGGTCGGCCGAGCGGGCGCCAAGCTCGGCTGCCAGCTCCGCGCCGCCGGACGGCGCCAGCTCGTCTGCATGGAGCCGCGGCTCCAGGCCGTGCAACAGGCCCGCCTCGAGGATCCGCCGGCTCTGCTCGACGGAGAAGACGCCGCGCTCGCAGAAGACATCGCAGGAGCGAGCCCGCCCCTGGGCCGCGACCGCCGGCAGCTGCTGGTCGACGATCGACGCGACGTAGGCCTCTGTCCCGTCGGGCCGGCCCCGGTACTCCGCCGGCACCGCGTGTGCACCGAGGAAAGTGGGTACCACGGAGACCGGGCCGTCCTCGTCCAGCCGGCCGGCCACCTCCAGCAGCCGCAGCTCGGTGGCCACGTCGAGGCCGTAGCCCGACTTGGCTTCGACGGTCGTCACGCCGTGACCCAGCATCTCGGTCAGCCAGCGCCGGCCGTGGGCGAGGAGGTCGTCGTCCGAGGCGGCCCGAGTGGCGGCCACTGTCGAGAGGATGCCGCCGCCCGCTGCGAGGATCTCCAGGTAGCCGGCCCCCTGCTGGCGGAGGCGGAACTCGTTCTCGCGACTCCCGGCGAAGAGGAGGTGCGTGTGCGGGTCGATCAGCCCCGGCGTGACCGTCCCGCCGCGCGCGTCGAAGCGGGTGAAGCGCTCGACCGGCAGGCTCTGCGCCCGGGCCTCCGCCTCCACCGCCTCGCGCGTGCCGGCGGCCACGATCCGGCCCTGCCAGCTGGCGACGGCCATTCCCCCTTCGGCACCGGCCCCCGCCACCAGGACGGCAGGATCGGCCTGCGCCGGGCCGCGGCGGAGGCCGCCGGCCATCGTGACGATCTCGGCCGCGCCCTCGATCAGCAGGCCGGTCTCGCTGGCATCGTCGCGCCCGCCCTGGATCAGCCGGAGGCTCACCCGCCGGCCGCCGCGAGCCGCAGCTCCAGCGCCTGGAGCGGCGAGAAATCACGCAGCTTCAGGAAGCGCGCCGCCCTCCGCAGGCGTGCCTCGACCGCGTCGTCGGCGGCCGCGCCGGCGTGGTCGGCCACGTCGAGGAAGGCCGCCAGCGGCGCCAGCCCGATCAGCTCGGATTCGGCCGGCTCCACTCCCTCCGCCGCGGCCTCGGCACGGACTGCTTCCCAGACCCGCCACATGGGAGTGACCGTGAAATCGAGCAGGTTCATCGAGACCTGGGCCATCCCCAACTCCTCGATCCAAAAGCCGTTGGCCTGGATGCGCGGCAGGCCGCCGCCCGATTCGCGGATCCGGCGGGCGATCCGGCGGGCGAGCTCGACGTCGGGCGAGGCGAGATTGATGTTGTAGGCGATCAGGAAGGGCCGGGCTCCCACGGCCACCGCGCCGGCCGTGGGGTGGGTGCGGGCGGGCCCGAAGTCGGGCTCGCGGCCGCGCTGGCCGATCGCTTCCTTGAGACCCTCGTACTGACCCCGGCGGACATCGGCCAGCCGGACCCGGTCCGGTCGCATCGCCGCTTCCGCGTAGAGGTAGACGGGCAGCTCGAAGCGCTCCGCCAGGCGCGCCCCGAAGGCCCGCGCGAGGGCGACGCACTCGGCCATGGTCGTCTCGGCGAGGGGCACGAAGGGGATGACGTCCACGGCCCCGATCCGGGGGTGCTCGCCGACGTGGTGTTCCATGTCGATCTCGGCCACGGCGACCGCGACCGCGGCTTCGAGGGCCGCCGTGACCGCCTCCGCCGGGCCGGCCAGCGTCAGCACGCTCCGGTTGTGGCTGGGGTCGCTGGTCCGGTCGAGCAGATGGGCGCCGGGCGTCGCTTCGACGGCGGCCGCCAGGCGGTCGACGACCTCCGGCCGCCGGCCTTCGCTGAAGTTGGGCACCGATTCGACGAGCCTGGCCACCGTCCCCTCCCTCCGGGGTGGCGGGACCGCCTCTCCGGGCGGCTATCGTGGCACACCCTCAGCGGCCGCTGCCGGCCGTCCCGACGGTCACGGCGCGGGCCTCGCGGGGCGGGCGCGGCCGCAGCGGGCGGGCGCAGGACTCGCGAACCGGCGCGGGCGCCGACCTCGCGAACCTCGCGGGCCCGGCGCCCCCCCGGCCGGCCTACGGTTCCGGCTCGGCGTCCTGCCCCCGCCTCCCGAGCGCGTCCTGCCCCCGCATCTAGGCCGCGTCCAGGCCGCCAGCTCGCGGGCGCCGGAGAGCGGGCGGCGGTGCACGGCCGTGGTGGGAGCGGCGCTGTCGAGGCGGAGGACCGCGTCGTTGTACTCGCCGACCAGCTCCTCCAGCCGTCGACGATCGCGCTCGTGGCAGATCCCGGAGGCGCCGGCCGCCCGCGCCAGCAGGACGTGCCGCTCCGCCAGGAGCCGCCGCGCCTCCTTGTCCGCCTCGACCCAGGGCGGGGCCACGCCGGCGTTCCGGAGAACATGGAACCCAAGCGCCAGCTCACCGGCCGGCGAATCGTCCTCCAGCGGGATCCGCCGGCCGCGGAAGGGCAGGTCGTCGAACTCGCCCCGCTCCTGCGCCTCGCGGATCAGCCGCTCCACGAGGCTCTCCCAGGTGGCGCCGGCGGTCCTGCCGCCCTCGCCGTCGCGGTGGATCGGGCTCATCGGAGCACCGGCCGGCCCCGGCCGTCAGTCGAGGGCGCCGACGACGGCCTCGACGGTGTCTAGGATCTCGCCGGAGCGGACGAGCGCCCTCATCCGGTCGTGGTCCGGGTAGAGCGGCCGGTCCTCGTCCAGGTGGGCCACGTGGCGGCGGATCACCTCGCGGGCGGCCTGCACGCCGCGGCCCGGCCGGAAGTCGCGGAAATCGAGGGCCTGCGCGGCGGCCATGAACTCGATCCCCAGGATCCCCTGGGCGGCGTCGAGGATCTGGCCGTTCTTGATCGCGGTGTTCATGCCCATCGACACGAAGTCCTCCTGGTCTGCCGCGGCGGGGATGGACATCGTCGCGGCCGGCGCGGCCAGGATTCGCTGCTCGGTCACCAGGCTGTCGGCCGTGTACTGGCTAAGCATGAGGCCGGAGAACATGCCGGCCCCCTTCGTCAGGAAGTCGGGCAGGCCGGCCGACAGGGCCGGGTTGGTCAGGCGGTTGAGCCGCCGCTCCGAGAGGACGCAGACCATCGTCACGGCCTGGCCGACCAGCTCCATCGGCAGCGAGACCGGGGTGCCCTGGAAGTTGGCGCCGGTCAGCGTCAGGCCCGCCTCGGGCAGGAAGATGGGGTTGTCTCCGACGCCGTTCAGCTCGATCTCCACCTGGCGGCGGGCGAAGGCGACCGCGTCGTGGGCGGCACCGATCACCTGGGGAGACGAGCGCATCGAATAGGCGTCCTGGACCTTCGTCTTGAAGCGGCCGCTCAGAAGGTCGCTGCCGTCGATGCAGCGGCCGATGGTCCGGGCGCTGCGGATCGCCCCCGGGAAGCCGCGCAGCTGGTGGAGCCGGACGTCGTAGGGCTTCATGTTGGCCAGCAGCGCCTCGAGCGACATGGCGCAGGCGATCTCGGCCTGGCGCAGCCAGCGGTCCACGTCGTGCAGCTGGAGGGCGCTCATCGCGGTCAGCACGTTGGAGCCGTTGATGGTCGCCAACCCGTCGCGCGCCTGGAGCCCGGGGGCGGGAATGCCGGCCCGGGCCATGGCCTCGGCGCCCGGCAGGAGCTCGTCGCGATACCAGGCCTGGCCCTCGCCCATCAGCAGCAGGGCGATCTGGGCCATCGGCGCGAGGTCGCCGCTGGCGCCCACCGAGCCCTTCTGGCAGACGTACGGCGTCACGCCCCGGTTGAGCATCTCGACCAGGGTGAGCGTGATCTCCGGCCGGCAGCCGGAGTTGCCGTGAGCGTGGACGTTGATCCGCCCGGCGATCGCCGCCCGGACCGTCTCGATGGGTGCCGGCTCACCCATGCCGGCGGCGTGGTTGTAGATCAGGAAGCGCTGGAACTGCTGGACCTGCTCGTCGGTCAGCACGATCTCGGAGAACTCGCCGATCCCCGTGTTGACCCCGTACATGATCTCGTGGGCGCCGATCTTCTCCTCGAGCATCGCCCGGCAGGCCCCGATCCGCTGCAGGGCCGCCGGGTCCAGCTCGACGGCCTCGCCGTCGCGGGCGATCCGGACGACCTTCTCGATGGTCAGCGACGAGCCGTCCAGGACGATGGCCATCTGCTGCTCCTCGGGTTGCGTGACGGGTGGCTGGGACGGGCCCTACTCGTCGGCCAGCATGGGGATCCGGACGCCCCGCTCGCGGGCCACCTCGATGGCCCGCTCGTAGCCGGCGTCGACGTGGCGCATCACGCCGGTCCCGGGATCGGTTGTCAGGACCCGCTCCAGCTTCTGGGCGGCGAGGTCGCTGCCGTCGGCGACGACCACCATCCCGGCGTGCTGGCTGTAGCCGATACCGGTCCCGCCGCCGTGGTGGATGCTGACCCACGAAGCGCCGGCCGCGGTGTTGACGAGCGCATTCAGGAGCGGCCAGTCGGCGATGGCGTCGGAGCCGTCGCGCATCCCCTCCGTCTCGCGGTTGGGCGAGGCGACCGAGCCGGCGTCCAGGTGGTCGCGGCCGATCACGATCGGCGCCCGGACGGCCCCTGAGCGGACCAGCTCGTTGAAGGCCAGGCCGGCCTTCGCCCGCTCGCCGTAGCCCAGCCAGCAGATCCGGGCCGGCAGCCCCTGGAACGGCACCTTCGCCTCGGCCATGGTGATCCAGCGGCGGAGGCCCTCGTTCGCGGGGAAGAGGTCCAGGATCGCCCGGTCCGTGGCCAGGATGTCGTCGGGCTGGCCGGAGAGCGCGGCCCAGCGGAAGGGGCCCTTGCCCTCGCAGAAGAGCGGCCGGATGAAGGCCGGCACGAAGCCGGGGAAGGCGAAGGCATCCTCGACGCCGGCCTCCTTCGCCTGGGCCCGGATGTTGTTGCCGTAGTCGAAGGTGACCGCCCCGGCGGCCATCAGGCCCAGCATCGCCCGGACCTGGTCGGCCATGGAGGCCATGGCGCGTCGGACGTAATCGACGGGATCCGACCGCCGCAGCTCGATCGCCTGCTCGACCGTTACGCCGGCCGGCACGTAGCCGTTGAGCGCGTCGTGGGCCGAGGTCTGGTCGGTCAGGACGTCGAACCGCTCGCGACGCCGGACCAGCTCCGGCTCCACCTCCGCGGCATTGCCGACCAGGGCGATGGAGGCCGGGCGACCCTCGGCCGCCGCCTCGCGAGCCCAGCGAAGCGCCTCTCCCAGGTCAGCCGTCAGCCGGTCGACGTAACCGATCTCGAGCCGGCGGCGCGCCCGCGCCTCGTCCACCTCGACGACCAGGGCCACCCCCTCGTTCATGGTGATCGCCAGCGGCTGCGCGCCACCCATGCCGCCGAGGCCCGCGGTCAGAGTGACCCGGCCGCGCAGGGTGCCGCCGAAGTGCTGGCGAGCCAGTTCGGCGAAAGTCTCGTATGTGCCCTGGAGGATGCCCTGGGTCCCGATGTAGATCCAGGACCCGGCGGTCATCTGGCCGAACATGGTCAGGCCCTTCCGCTCGAGCTCGCGGAAGGTGTCCCAGTTCGCCCACTTCCCGACCAGGTTCGAGTTGGCGATCAGGACGCGCGGCGCCCAGGGGTGGGTCCGGAAGACGCCGACCGGCTTGCCCGACTGGACGAGCAGGCTCTCGTCGTCCTCGAGGCGGCGCAGCTCGCGGACGATGGCGTCGAAGGCCTCCCAGCTGCGGGCCGCCCGGCCGGTCCCCCCGTAGACGACCAGGTCGTCCGGGCGCTCGCCGACCTCCGGATCGAGGTTGTTCATCAGCATCCGGAGCGCGGCTTCCTGGGCCCAGCCCTTGCAGGACCGCTCCGGGCCGCGCGGGGCGCGGACGCGGCGGGCGCTGGAGACGACGGTCATGGCGATCTGCTCCTCGGCGCGGATCGACGCCGGCGGGACCGTCCGGAGGGGGACCGCCGCCGCCGCGGGTTGCGCCTAGTCTGCCGCTTCGCCGTCACGGGCGTCACGGGCCATCGGCACCGATCACGCCCCGGGGCCGGCCGCGGTGGGCGGGGCGCGGACGCCGGGACGGGCGGCGGTGGGCGGCGGCGGGGACGACCGAGGGCGGGGATCCGGCGCCCGGAGGCGGGGGCCACGGGGATCCCGAGCCGGGGGCGCGGGCACGACGGAAATCCGCCCCGCCTACGGCCCGAGGGCGGCGACGACCTGTTCGCCGAGCTTCCTGGGACCGACCGAGGAGATCGAGACCAGGATGCCCCGATCGACGATCTGCACGTGGTAGGCCAGCACCCCCCCGGCGCACGTCGCGGTCTGCGTCAGCCAGCCCCCGATCGTGGTCTCGCCGCGGCCGGCGATCCCGCTTGCCCGGCTGCAGGCCGCCTCGTCGTATTGCTGCTCCCACGCCGCGACGAAACTCTGGCCGGCGCTCGGCCTGAGCGCCAGGATCGAGACCGTCGCCCAGTCCGGGTCGCCCAGGCTGCCGACGACCGCCGCGGCGTAGGCGGAGACGTTCGTCGGGATGTCCAGGTCCCCGAGAGCGGCGGCCTCGAGGTCCCCGGACTCCGTCACCGGCAGGCCGGCCACCGTGGCCGGCAGCACGCGCAGCAGGCTCGGGTCGATCACCAGGCCGTACGGACCCACCCGCAGGCTGGGCGATGGGAGGTCGCTCGGGACCGCCGATGGCGAAGCGGACGCCGCGCCCGAAGCTCCCGCGGACCCCGACGGCACGACGATGACCCCGGTCGGCGTCGTGCCGCTCCCGCCGCAGCCGGCCAGTGCCGCCGCGGTGACCACGCCCAGGGCGACGACGACCGCGCCGGCCCCCCGGAAGGCCGCCGACCCGGGACGGTGAGGTGAGCGCGTCATGCGCTGCGGCGCCCCTTCCTCAGAGCTCGCGGCGGAGGACGGGAAACCGCTCGTCGTCCACCGCCAGCCGGAAGCCGGCCCGGAGCCAGAAGGCCGGGTCCGCGGCGCTGGTCGCATCGGATCGGGCATGGACCTCCGGGTACACCTCCACCGCGGCGAAGCCCCGGCTCGCGAGGTCGGCGCAGACGGCGGTCACCAGCCGGGCAGCCAGGCCCCGCCCACGGGCCACCGGCGTCGCCGCGATGCAGGTGACGACGGCCGGCAGGGGGGAGTCGGGCAGCTGGGGGTAGAGCTCCCGGAGCCGACTCGCCCGAGGATAGGCCGACAGCGGACCGAACTGGCAGTAGGCGGCCGGCTCGCCGTCCTCGAGCAGGACCTTGGCGTAGCTGCCGAACACGGCCAGCCCGCGCCCGAGCATCTGGAGCTTGCGGGGAGCCGTCGCCGCGACCGTGGGCCGGGCCGGTCGCCGGGGGGCGAAGGGGTTCTCGGGCGGCACGTCCGCGTCCACGGCGAAGGGATTGAGGCTCGGCCCTCGGGGCGGCGGGACGAACGGGTTGGACGTCCCCGCCGTCGAGGGGACGAACGGGTTGAGGGCAGGCTCCTCGGTCACCGCGAACGGGTTGACGATCGGCCCGCCACGCGACCGCGGCTCACCTCCGGCACCCGCCAGCCAGCTGGCGCGGTGGGCCTTCGAGCCGCGGTCGGCCTCCTCCCAGTAGTCGCAGGTCCGATGGTCGAAGCTCGGGTCGGAGCAGGGCGGAAGCAGCCCGAAAGCGGCCTCGTCGGTCACGTCGACGATGCGGATCTCGCTCATCCGGATCGACCTCCTGGCCCGAGTCTAGCGTCCCGTGGCGATCTTTCTCGAACCGGCCTGCGCCGCCGGCCGCCGCGCGTCCGCGGCCGGCAGGCGGCGCGCGGGGCGAGGCGACCCGCCACGCGGGGACCGGCCGTTCCCCGTCCGCGGCCGGCGGTCCGCTATCCTGAGCGGCGCCGCAACCCGCAGGAGACCCCGTTCGACCGTGCTCGCCTTCATCGACGGTGCCGTCATCCCGTTCCTGACCAGCCTCTACGGGGCGGTCGGCTACGTGGGGGTGGCCGTGGCGATGGCCATCGAATCGGCCATGATCCCGCTGCCGTCCGAGCTGATCCTGCCGTTCGCCGGGTTCCTGGTGGCCTCGGCCGCGATCGAGCCGCTGACCGGCGGACCCTGGGACTTCTGGCTGGTGGTCGTGGCCGCCGTCGTCGGCAACACCGCCGGCTCGCTGGTCGGCTATGCCATCGGCGCCTGGGGCGGCCGGCCCTTCCTCGAGCGCTGGGGTCGCTTCCTGCTGATCCGGCCCCACGAGATCGAGCTCGCCGAGGAGTGGTTCCGCCGCTGGGGCGCGCCGACGGCCTTCTTCAGCCGCCTCATGCCGGTCGTGCGGACCTTCATCAGCTTTCCGGCCGGCGTGGCCCGCATGTCGCTCGGCCGCTTCATCGCCTACTCCGCGGCCGGCGCCATCCCCTGGACCATCGTCCTGGTCTTCGCCGGCACCGTCCTGGGCGAGCACTGGGCGGACGTCCGCCACGCCCTGGCGCCGTTCGACTCCCTGATGGTCGTCGGGCTGGTGCTGCTGGTCATCCTCTTCGTCTGGTGGCGGCTCGGCCGCCCGGGCTGGCGCGGCCGCCCGGCCTGACCGCCGCTCACTCGTCGCCCGGTCGGACCGCCCGGAAGGCCCGCCAGACCAGCAGGTCGTAGACGATCTTCAGGCTGCCGGCGATGAAGAACGGCAGGCTCGCCAGGGCGGGCAGCGCGACGAGCGGCGTCGCGATGGACGGCGAGACCGCGGCCCCCACGCTGCGGGCGATCCCGGTCACGCCGGCCGCCGCCGATCGCTCGTCCGGCGCGACCACCGCCATCGTGTAGCTCTGACGGGTCGGGACGTCCATCTGCGAGATCGAGAAGCGCGCCAGGAGGACGGCCGCGGCCAGCGGCAGGCTCGGCATGAGGGGCACGAGCAGGAGCAGCACGTTCGAGGGGATGTGCGTGTAGACCATCGTCTCGATCAGCCCGAAGCGGCTGGCCAGCCGAGCGGCCGCCAGGGCGGAGAAGCCGGCCAGGACGTTCGCCCCGAAGAAGATCCCGCCCAGCGTCGCCGGCGCGACGCCGAAGCGGACATGGAACCAGTAGGCGATCAGGCTCTGCATGACGAAGCCGCCGGCGAAGGCGTCGAGCGAGAAGAGGGCGGCCAGGCGGAGGACCACCCCCCGCGAGCGATGGAGCCCCAGGCGCCCGGCGATCGTCGCCTCGGGCGCACGCTCCACCTCCACCGCGGCCGAGAGCCGGCTGAAGAGCACGGCCAGGAGGAGCCCCACTACGCCGTAGCCGACGACAATCGCTCGGTAGCTGTCGACCGTGCTCGCGCCGCCCCCCTGGAGTGCCTGGGCGGTGGTGCCGGCGACCAGCGCCCCGGTCGCCGTGGCGAGCGACCCGACCAGGTTGTACCAGCCGAAGACGCGGGTCCGTTCCCGCCCGGGGAGCGTCTGCGAGAGCGACGCCTGCTCGACGGCCAGGAACGGCCCGACCTCGTTGCCGCTCGGGCTGATCACCCCGACGGTCGCGGCGACGAGAAGCAGCGGGAAGGCGGCCGTGCCCGCGAACAGGACGGCCGCGAAGAGCATCAGGACGGCCCCCACCAGCAGCACCCGACGCCGCCCCACCCGGTCGGCGTGGGTGGTCAGCCAGAGCGAGATGACGGCATCGCCGACCAGCGTGAGGGTGAGGAGGAGCCCGATCTCCGGGCCGGGGAGGCCCAGGACCGCCAGGTAGATGACCAGGACCACGGAGAGGAACCCGTAGCCGAACATCCGGAGCACGCGGGTGGCGAAGAGGAGCCGCGCATCGCGGCCCAGGACGGCGAGGACCGAACTGGGCGAGCCGTCCTCCGCCGGTCTTCCCTCCGCCACGGCCTACTCGTGCCCCGATGGGTCCGGGTGCCAGTCGTCGTGTGTGGAGCTGGCCTGCAGCATCGCCATCGTCCGGCTCCAGCGCGGCTCTCCCGGGCGCCGCAGGTGGCCCACGTCGTTGAGCAGGATCAGCCGGGCTCGGTCGGCCGTGGCGTCCCGGCCATAGCGGAGGATCGTCAGGTTGGCCCGGTCCTGGGTGAAGCGGCGGCGGTAGTCCGTCGGCGGGACGCCCAGCGCGACGCAGAGCAGGATCCGGTTCAGCGAACCGTGCGCCGCGACCAGGAGGCAGGGCGGCCCGTCCGGGCCGGCCGACTGCTCGGCCCAGGCGAGCTGGTCGTCCAGGAACGACCGGCAGCGGGCGGCGACTTCCGCCGCCGTCTCGCCGCCGGGGGGCCGGACGGCGGCCGGGTCCTGCTCCCAGGCGTCCCGCAGCGCCGGGTCGCGGGCCTCCATCTGGGCGTAGGTCAGGCCCTCCCAGGCGCCGTAGTCGATCTCGACGAGGCGGCGGTCGGTCTCCACGGGTCGCCCGGCGGCGACCGTCCGGGCCGTCTCGAGAGCACGCCGCATCGGGCTGGCGACGATCCGGTCGAGGGGCAGGCCGGCCAGGCGGCGGGCGAGCGCACGGGCCTGGCGGCGGCCCTCGGGCGCCAGGGGCAGGTCCAGGTGCGCTCCCAGCATCACGTCGTCCGGCTCCACGAGGCCGTGGCGGGTGAGGAGAAGGTTGAGCACGGCCCGAGTCTAGCGGGAGCGTCTGGCCGCCACAGCGCCGACGGGGCGGCGTGATGGGCGGCACCGGGCAGCGGTGGGGCGAGGTGATGGGCGGCGCCGGGGCGGCAGGTGGGGCGAGGTGATGCGAAAATGCGTCCGGAGGTGCATGCGAGACGATGAGCGACCCCATCGCGGCGGGTCACGGGCCGGGCGATCAGGCGGCGGCCGGCAGCGCGCACGGTGCCCACGGCGGCGCGCACGGCGCCGGCGATCACGAAGAGGCCGTGCTCGGCCCGGTCGACTGGGTCGCCTGGGGCGCGGGCCTGCTGGGGGTCGCCGCCGGGCTGATCATCGTGCTCTGCTTCGTCCTGGCCACCTCGGCCGGCTGAGACCGGCCGGCGCGGGACCTCCCGCCGGCCGCCTTCGGCCGCCCGCGCCGCCCTCCACGCTCCCGGGCGGGCCGTTCCATCCGGCGCTCAGCCCCCTCCGACCGCGACGTCGGCCGGCAGCCCCGGCAGCTCCGCAGGTTCTCCCTGCCCGGCCCGTTCCGCCTCCCGGCGGACGATGGCGACCAGCGCCGCCTCGACGTCCGGCGCCGGCGCCGGCCGCCGGTAGGCCGCCAGCAGCTGTTCGACGCGACCCCGCGCCCGGCCGAACGTGTCGACCGCCCCGCCGTCGAGCCAGGCCTGATGGGATGCGCGGTCGATCACCTTCGACGGGATCCGCTGCTCCTCGCGGAAGAGCCGGCGCGTCTCGTCCAGCTCCAGGAAGCGGCCCTCGGGTCGCGCCGCCGCGAAGGCCGCGACCGCCAGCGTCTCGGTCGGCGTGCCGATCCCGCGGAGCAGGCGCTGGACCATCCCGATCGCCTCGGCATCCACGACGAGCTTCTCCGGGCTCTGGCAGAGGAGGAAGTCGAGCATCCCCGCACCCGAGACCAGGTCGATCCCGCCGAGCCCGCCGAGGAACGCGCCGGTCGCGGTCTCCAGGCCGGCCTGCGCGTCGACTACCTTGGCGTCGGTCGCGCCCAGGTAGCCGTGGGTCGGCAGGCCCAGGGACCGCCCGACCTGGGCGCAGGCCACGTCCAGCATCGCCGTCTCCACCGCGCCCATCGGCGTGGCCCCCGAGCGCATGTCCAGGATGGCCGGGGCGCCGCCCCAGACAACCGGCGAGCCGGGGCGGGCCAGCTGGTGGATGGCGATGCCGCTGAGGGACTCGGCGGCGTGCTGGACAACCGAGCCGATCAGGGTGACCGGCGCCGCCCCGCCGGCGAGCGGCATCGAGACGATCTGGACCGGGACCCGGGCTCGGGCCAGGTCGACCAGGTTCCGGCCGCCGAAGGCCGACCAGGTGAGCGGCGGCGACGGGCAGACGTCGAAGACGGCCCGCGGCCGCTCCGCCAGGGCCTCCGCTCCACCCGCATCGGCCGCCAGGAGCTCCACCATGGCGCGGCTGCCACCGGCCGTGAAGGCTCCCGTGACCACCGGCCGCGCGGAGTGGAGCAGGACCAGGAAGAGCCGGTAGAGGTCGCCGATCGCGGCCGGGACGTCGGAGCAGATCACCGCGGTCGACTGTGCGGCGTACTCCGGCAGCATCTCCGCGACCTGGACGAGGCGGACCAGGTCCGCGGACCGGGAGCTGCGGTGCTCGAGCGTCTCCGGGTCCAGGACGTGGACGCCGCACGAGCCGGGGTCGAACTGGACGACCCCGGCGCCGTAGCGGACGGCCGGCTCGCCCGAACGGTCGTGGAGGGCGAAGGCGCGGGGGGCGCTCTCCAGGGCGGCCCGCACGACCGATCCCGGGATCCGGGCCACCTCGCCCCGCACCTCCGCGCCGGCCGCCGCCAGCAGGTCGGCCGCCTCGGGGGCCTGGACCCGGACGCCGGGATCCAGAAGCAGCTCGAAGGCCTCGCCCAGGACGCGCTCGACGAGCCGGCCGTCCAGCAGCTCCAGGTTCGGTCGCATCTCGCTCCCCGGCTCCGGCCCGCGATCAGGCCGGGGCGCTCTCGGGCGAGCGCTCGGCCTCCACCTCGACGGCGACGACGATTCCCGCCAGCTCCGCCTCCAGGCCCGGATCGAGCGGCTCCGGCCGGTGGCCGGCCAGCAGCTCCTTCGCCCGGCGCCGGGCCCAGTCGCGCGGCCGGTCCGGCTCGGTCTCCCAGGCCCCGTACGAGCGGCGGTCCAGAAAGCGCGGCCGGAACAGCTCGCGCATGTGGCGTTGCGTGTGGGGCTGGGTGAGGTAGTCGCCGCCCGGGCCGGCGTCGCGGATCGCGTCCATGGCGAGCGACTCGTCGTCGACCCGGATGCCCCGCAGCATGGAGCGGACGATGGCGTAGATCTCGCAGTCCATGAGCAGCTGCTCGTAGGACCAGATCCGGCTGCCGTACAGGAGCCCCACGCCCAGGAGCATGTCGGAGACGACCGCCGAGGCCATGAAAGTCGAGAGGCTGTTCTCGATGCCGGCCTGCCAGTCGGGCTCCTTGGCCCCGGTGGCGAACGAACCCATCGAGAGCGGCACATTGTAGAAGTCGGCCAGGGCGTTCGTGGCGGCGCCGAAGAGGAAGTCCTCCGGTCCCCCGCCGGTGTAGGCGCCGTTGCGGAGGTCGATCGCGGTCTGCGCCGCGGCGTAGTAGACGGGCGCCCCGGGAGCGGCCAGCTCCATCAGGGCCAGGGCGCTGACGACCTCGGCGTTGCCGACCACGAGCGAGCCGGCGACGGTGGCCGGCCCGGTGAAGGCGCAGGAGGCCATCGTCATGAAGCCCACCGGCAGGCCCGCCTCCGCGGCGACGAGCGCGGCCTCCAGGCTGCCGCCGTCCTGGGCGAGCGGACTCGTGGTGCACTGCATGATCGAGAGGACCGGCCGCCGGCGCAGCTCGTCGGCGCCGCCGGCGATGGCCCGGGCCATCTCGACGGCCGCCCGGGCCTCGCGAGCCGTGACCACGCTCTCCGTCTGGACGTGCTTGGTGGAGTTGCGCCAGATCGCCGCCAGCTCGTGCAGCGAGCGCGAGGCGGGCGGGCGATCCTGGGCCGAGACGGGGACCCAGTGGAAGGCGACCTCCTCCAGCGCGTCGCAGACGCGGGCGATCTCCTCGACGTCCCGCAGCGACGAACGGCGCTTCTCGCCCGTCTCGAGGTCGATCACCTCCACGCCGCAGCCATCGGTCCCGGCGTAGACGTGGCGCCCGTCGAGCGGCAGGTCCAGGGCGGGGTCGCGGGCGGCCAGGGGGTAGACCGGCGGCGCCTGCCGGAGCGCCTCCTCGATCAGCGTTCCGGGGGCCCGGACGACCATGGTCTGGCGGTCGACCGACGCGCCGTGGGCCTCCCAGACGTCGAGCGCCCGCGGCGACGGGAAGCGGACTCCGACCGACTCGATCACGTCGAGCGTGGCCGCGTGGATCCGCCGGACCTCCTCGGCGGTCAGGACCTCCAGCCGGAGGCGGGGATCGACGATCGGATCGATGCCGGCCATCGCTCAGGCTCCCACGAGCTGGCGGGCCAGGTTGACCGCCCCGACGGCATCCTCGCTGTAGCCGTCGGCACCGATCTCCTCCGCCCAGCCCCTGGTGACCGGCGCCCCGCCGACCATCACCTTGACCCGGGGCCGCAGGCCGGCGTCACGGAGCGCCTCGACCACGCTGCGCTGGCCGACCATCGTGGTCGTCAGGAGAGCCGAGACGCCGACGATGTCGGCATCGACCTCGCGGGCCTTCTCCACGAACCGCTCGAAGGGCACGTCCACCCCCAGGTCGTGGACCTCGAAGCCGCTCGCCGAGAGCATCATCCCCACGAGGTTCTTGCCGATCTCGTGGATGTCGCCGTGGACCGTGCCCAGGACCACCCGGCCCAGGACCCGGCGGCGGCTGGCCCGGCGCGCCATCTCCGGCTCCAGCACGGCCACCGCCCGCTTCATCGCGCGGGCCGCCAGCATCATCTCCGGCAGGAACATCTCGCCGATCGCGAAGTGGTCGCCGACGTGGCGCAGGCCGGGGACGTAGCCCTCGTCGATGGCGGCGAGGGGATCCATCCCCTCGCCGAGGGCCCTGGCCGCCAGCTCCTCGGCCCGGTCCGCATCGCCCTCGACGATGCTCTGGCGCATCGCGGCGAACAGTTCGCTGGTCATCCATGCCTCCTCTCGGCCGCGTCCGGGGCGTGCGCGCGGGGGGCACCCCGCCGGGCGCCCCGGTCCGGGACCTCAGAACAGCCCAACCACCTCGCCGTCCTCGTCGATGTCGATCTGCTCGCCGGCCGGGTGGGACGGCAGCCCCGGCATCGTCCGCATCTCGCCCAGGAGCGGCGTCACGAAGCCCGCCCCCGCCGACAGGCGGACGTCGCGGACCGGGACGCGGAAGCCGCTCGGCCGGCCCTTGAGCGCCGGGTCGTGGCTGAGCGAGAGGTGCGTCTTGGCCATGCAGACCGGGAAGCGGCCGAACCCGAGTTCCTCGTAGAGCGCGATCGCGCGGCTCGCTGCCGGCAGCTCGTCCACGCCGGAGGCGCCGTAGACGCGAAGGGCGATCGTCTCGATCTTCTCCCGCAAAGGCAGCTCGTCCGGGTAGAGAAAGTGGAAGTCCGGTGCCCCGACGCCCGCCGCCTCCCAGACGGCGGCCGCCAGCTCCTCCGCGCCCGCCCCGCCAAGGGCGTGGTGCCGGCTCACGACCGCGTCGCGGGCCCCCGCGGCGAGGGCCATCTCCCGGACCGCCGCGACCTCGGCCTCCGTGTCGGTCGGGAAGCTGTTGATGGCCACCACCACCGGGACCTCGTAGAGCCGGACGATCTCCACCTGGGCCGCCAGGTTGGCGCAGCCGGCCCGGACGCCCGCCACGTTCTCCGCCGTGAGCGCCGGGTCGAGCGGCCGGCCGGCCACGATCCGGCCGACCCCGCCGTGCATCTTGAGGGCCCGGATCGTCGCCACCAGGACGGCCGCATCGGGCCGCAGCCCGGAGGCGCGGCACTTGATGTCGAAGAACTTCTCGGCGCCCATGTCGGCTCCGAAGCCGGCCTCGGTGCAGACGATCTCGTTGGTCGCGAGAGCCAGCCGGTCGGCCAGGATGCTGTTGTTGCCGTGGGCGATGTTGGCGAACGGCCCGGCGTGGACGAAGGCCGGCCCGCCCTCGAGCGTCTGCAGGAGGTTGGGCTTCAGCGCGTCGCGTAGCAGTACCGTCATCGCCCCGGCGACGCGGAGCTCCTCGGCCGTCACGGGCTTGCCGGCGTAGGTCGTGGCGAGGACGACCCGGCCCAGGCGCTCGCGGAGGTCGCGCAGGCTGGTGGCCAGGGCCAGCACCGCCATCACCTCGGAGGCGACCGTGATCTGCCACTCTGCCTCGCGCGGGTAGCCGTTCTCGCGGCCTCCCAGGCCGATCACGGCCCGCCGGAGGGCCCGGTCGCTGATGTCGACCACCCTCGGCCAGAGGATCGCCAGAGGATCGATCGCCAGGGGGTTGCCGTGGGTGATCGAGTTGTCGACGAAGGCCGAGGCGAGGTTGTGGGCTGCCCCCACGGCATGGTTGTCGCCGGTGAGGTGGAGGTTGAAGTCCTCCATCGGGATCACCTGGCTGTAGCCGCCGCCGGCGGCACCGCCCTTGATCCCGAAGACCGGCCCCAGCGACGGCTGGCGGATGCAGACGGCCGCCCGGCGACCGATCCGGTTGAGGCCCTCGGCGAGGCCGACGGTGGTCGTCGTCTTGCCCTCGCCGAGCGGCGTCGGCGTGATGGCCGTCACCACCACGTACTTGCCGCGCCGGCCGCCGGAGATCGCCTCTGTCTCCAGGCGATCGATCGCCTCGAGGCGGACCTTGGCCTTGGCCGGACCGTAGAGCTCGACCTCGTCGTCGCGCAGGCCAAGCTCGCGGGCCACCTGGAGGATCGGCCGCGGCCGGACCGAGCGGGCGATCTCGAGATCGGAGGCTATCGGCCGACCCGGGCCGGATCCGGACATCTCGGCCATTCCTCCGGAGGCTCAGCCGATCCGCCGGAGCGGAGCCGGGGAGCGGCGCTGCTGCTGGCGAGCGGCGCGCAGCAGGTGGGTGAGCAGGAGGGCGTTGGTGACCGGTCCCACGCCGCCGGGCACGGGCGTGATGGCCGCGACAACGTCCCGAGCGGAGGCGAAGTCGACGTCGCCCACGAGCCGCGTCCCACCGGCCGCGTCCGCCTGCGCGCCATTGTCCGCCGGCGCGCCCTTGCCGGCCGGCACGACGTTGATGCCGACGTCGACGACTACCACGCCCGGGCTGAGCATGGCGCCGGTCACCAGGCCCGGGTGGCCCGCCGCCACGACCAGGATCTCCGCCTCCCGCGTGTGGCGGGCGAGGTCGGCCGTCCGCGAGTGACAGACCGTGACCGTGGCGTGCTCGCGCATCAGCAGGATCGCGGCCGGCTTGCCGACCACGTTGGAGCGGCCGACCACGACGGCTCGCCTGCCCTCCAGCGGGATGCCGGAGCGCTTCAGGATCTCGACGGCGGCCTGGGCGGTGGCCGGCAGAAAGCCCTCGTAGCCGAGGGTCATCAACCCGGCGTTGAACGGGTGGATGCCGTCGACGTCCTTGGCCGGGTCGATGGTGTCGATGACCGTGCTCAGCGGGATCCGCTTCGGGAGGGGCATCTGGACGATGATCCCCGACACCAGCGGGTCGGCGTTGAGGTGGCCGATCTGGCGTCGGAGCGCGGCCGCGGAGACGCGGCCTGGGATCTCGACCAGGCGGCCCTCGATGCCGACGCGGGCACAGGTCCGGAGGATCTGCTGGAGGTAGACGGCCGACGGCGCGTCGCGGCCGACCAGCACGACCGCCAGGGTCGGGGTGAACCCGAAGCGGCGCTTGAAGTCCGCCACGTCCTCGGCCACGGAGGCCCGGATCGTGGCGGCGATCGGCCCGCCCTCCAGCAGGCGGGGTCCGGGGGCCGGGCCAACCGTGGTGGGATTCGCGGCGGGCGGGGGCGCCGTGGCGGGCGGGGTGGCCGCCGGGGCCGAGGTGGCCGCTTCGGCCGAGGTTGGTTTGGCGGCGGCCGGGGTCATTCGGACTGGGGCTCCCGCGTCTCTCCGCCGGCCACGATCTCCTCGGTCCGGGAGGCCAGATCGTCCACCCCGGCCAGGAGGGCCTGGACTCGGCGCGTCAGCCGGTCCGCGAGCTCGTCGTCGCCCATCGACGGCAGGTTGGTCAGCACGTTGGCCGCCGCTCCCCGGGCCCCCGCCGCGACCAGGAGGGCGGCCACCAGCACGTCGCTAGAGGCGTTGCGATTGCTGCGGCCGGCCATCGATTCGGCGACCCCGGCAAGCTCTGCGCAGGCCTCGACGCAGGCCATCGGCACCTCGGCCGCCCGGCGCGCCGCGGACCGGAGCGCCGCCGCCCGTTCCGCCTGTTCGGCCTCCGTCTCCCTGGGCAGCTTGAGCGCGGCCGCGTACGTCGCGTAGGCGGCCGCGTCCTGGTCGGCCAGGGCCAGCAGCCGGTCGCGCAGACGCTCCCCCGCCGCCAGAGCGCGCTCCAGCGTGGCCTCGTAGGCCGCGTAACGCGGCCGCCCCCGCGAGAGCTGGGCCACCATCGCCACCAGCCCCGCCCCCAGGCTGGCCGCGATCGCCGAGGCGCTGCCGCCGCCCGGGACGGGCTCCGGGGAGGCGAGCCGCTCGCCGAACTCCTCGATCGTGAGGTCACGGAATGCCACGCCGGCCGTCGGTCGCTCCATGGCCCCGATTGTAGGCGGCCAGTCCGGCCCTCCTCCGGCCGTCGGCGCACTCGCCACCGCTCGCCCACGGGGCGCTCCGGCAGGGCCGCGGGTCCAGGGGGCGCTACGGCAGGCAGGGCCGCGGGACTGGGGGCACCCGGACTTCAAAGGCCCATCGTTGACCCCGCCCCCGGCCCGGGCCATGCTCGCCTGGTGCAGCAACGAGCGAGCCGCCCGGCGCCGTCACGAGGTGTGTGGAGCACCTGCCCCGGTTGCGGCCTGATCCTGCCCGGCGAGCCGGGGCCGGCCGGGGGTCGGCGGAACGCCTCGGCCGCCTGCTGGCAGCTCTACGGCGAAGTCACGGGCTTCGAGGCGCTGCATCCGACCCGCCTGGGCAGGTTCCACCAGCTCACCGTCGACGCCTACGCCGCACAGCATCCGGCCCCGCCCGGCCCACCGATCGGGACGGCATTCGCGCTGATCGGGCTCCGGCTCGCCCTCGACGAGGGGATGACCGGTCCGCAGGTGCGAGCCGCCCACGAGGAGCTGGCCCGGCGGCACCGCCAGTGGCCCACCTTCCCGCCGCCGGAGCCGGCGGCCATGACCGTCTTCGAGGTGGCGGCGGCGGGCTCGCCGGACGAGCACGCCGAACTGGTGCAGCGCTGGGCTGCGGCGGTCTGGGCCGGCTGGCGGAACGCTCACGGGCAGGTCGCCGCTCTCCTGGACGAGCGTCTCCCGCCGGATGCCCGGGCGCGGCTCCGAGCCGTCGGCTGACGTCAATCGCCCGAGGCGAGGCCCGCCGCCCGGGTGATCGCCCGAGCGGCCGAAGGGTCGGCCGCCCGGCGCAGCCGCTCGCGGACGATCGGATCGGGCGCGGCGGGCGGCGCCGGCCAGTCCGTCCGGGGGCGCCAGACGCTATGCGGCCCGGCCAGCCTCGTCCACGCCCTGGACCGTCCAGCGCCGCGCCCGGTGCTCGTAGCTGAGGACCAGTCGGGCGCGGGATGTCTGGACCTCGAACACCGTCCGCGGGCCGACGCTCGCCCGGTAGGCCGCTTCCTCGTGGCGGACGACGGCCAGGAAGAGGACCGGCAGCTGCTCGTCGGCCCACGTGACCGCGCGCGGCCGGCCGTCGAACCAGTCCGCCCGGACCCGAACCGGGACCGGCTCCATCCGAACCATGGCCATGTGGCGCTCCTTTCGGTGATGGATGCATGGCCGGGCAATCGGGCCAGAACATCTGTTCGTATTGCGGCTTACCATAGACCGAACAGGTGTTCTGGTCAAGCCGCCGGGCGGAGTCTGGGAGGCGCACGTGACAGCTAGCCTGTCAGGAGCGCGAGGCGATCCCGAGGCGCGGCCCTGGACCCACAAGGCCCCCGCTCGCGGTTTCGGCTTGGGCTCGAGTCTGAGCCCGGAGGCCGTTGCCGACTGCCGCCGCACGGGTAGCTCGTCCCAAGCCGAGGAGGGACAAGCGCGTGTTCCCTCGCCGCGCCCGCTCTGCAAGGTCGAGACCGCCTTCCGGCGGCTCGGCATCTGGCGGCGTCTGTCGCGCTGCTCCGAGCAGAACCCCGCTCGGAGCGGAGTGTTCAGTTTTCAGCCGACGTCGACACCGGCTCGAGGTGGCCTGCGTCGCCTGCCTGTGCGGGAGGCTTCGGGCCAAGCTGACCTGATGGCGGGCTGTCGCCGCGCATGAACCGGGTCAGCAATCGAACACGAACCAGCACAGCTCGTTGCGCAACCGCTGGTCGTCGAGCACGAGATCCCGAATCTCAAGGGGGAGCTGAGCACGCTGCCACTGGCACTCCGAGCGGCCGTTCTCCTCGCGCTCGTCTTGAGGCGCAGCCGCCTGCGCGGCCCTGATCGCGTAGGCCGCGGCTCCGAGTTCGTGGGCCGCCACATGGCCCACCGCTGCGGCCTGACCGGCAGCATACGCGGCATGTCGTGCTGCGCCACTCAGGTCTCTGGCCGCGGCGTTTGCATGACCGCCCGCGGAGCGGGCCTCCCACCACGTGATCTCACCCCGCGCCCAGGCACGCCCGAGGTCGATCGCCCGGCGTGGGCGGTCGTCCTTCGGCCGTGCCCGCTCGAAGTGGTGCAGCACGTGCTCCGCGCAGTCAGCCGCCCACATCGCGAGAAGACGATGATCGTCGTCCTGGAGGGTCCCGCCGCGACGCACGGTGATGAACCGAGGATCGCGGATCTTGGGGAGGATCATCAGTCTGCCCACCTCGCTCCGCTGTCCGCCAAGGGTCGACATCGGAATCGGCCGCCGACCGGCCTTCCTATGGTGGGTCGGTCCCCTTCCACAGGCAAGCGTGACGACGGTCAGGAGCCGAGCCCACTGGCAATCGGCGGCAGGCTCTCGGGCCCAGGGTTGCGGCTCGGACTCCAGCGGGGCTCACGGTTCCGGGTCGCGCTCGGGTTCGGGCTCCGACTCGTCCCCGTCGACCGGCTCCGGTGCCTCGCCGGCCGGCGGCTCATCGACCCCCTCGACCGGCGAGCCCCGGCCGTCGCTGCCGGCCGTCGCCCGCTCCTTCTCGCCGGTCTCGGCCGCTTGGCCCACCCCTCGGACTCCTCGCCGGCCTTCGACGGCCGAGCGCGGGTCGCGCTCGAACGGCTCCGGCAGCGGCCGCCGGAGGAGACGGGCGCGGGTCACCGCCCGCTCGCCGAACCGCCGCCGCAGCTCGTCGGCCGCCTGGACCGCCCGTCGCCGGCGCGGGTCCTCCTCGGGGAAGAGGCCGAGCTGCTCACGGTCGACGAGGTTCGTGGCCGCCACCCCCAGCAGGCGGACCCGGATGCCTCGCGTCTCCGGCCGGGCCAGCTCGAGTGCCGTCCGCCAGATCGGCTCGGTCAGGTCGGTCGGCTCGGCCAGCGTCCGCTGGCGCGTGACCGTTCGGAAAGTCGCATCGCGGACCTTGACGCCCACGGTCCCGGCCCGGATGCCGGCGGTCCGCAGCCGGCTCGAGACCCCTTCCGAGAGGGCGAGGAGCGTCCGCTCGATCTCCTCCTGGTCCGCCGTGTCCACGTCGAAGGTGTGCTCGTGGCTGACCGATTTGGCGGGCTCGCCGCCCGAGACCGGCTCCCGATCGATGCCGAGCGCCCGCTCGCGCAGCTCGGCTCCGTGGCGCCCGAGCCGCCGGACGAGGACCTCGGCCGGGATCGACGCCAGCTCGCCGATCGTCCGGACGCCGAGCTCGCCGAGGATCCGGCCGGTCTGCTCGCCGACGCCCCACAGGCGGGAGATCGACAGCGGCGCCAGGAAGCCCGGCTCACCGCCGGGCTCGACCACCACCAGCCCGTCCGGCTTCCGCAGGTCGGAGGCGACCTTGGCCACCAGCTTGGAGGTGGCGACGCCGACCGAGGCCGTCAGCCCCGTCTCGTCTTGAATGGCCGACTTGATCCGCCGCGCGATCGCCGGGCCGTCGCCGAAGAGCGCTTCCGAGCCGGTCACGTCAAGGAACGCCTCGTCGATGGAGACCTGCTCCACGGCCGGCGTGAAGCGGCGCAGGATGGCCATCACCTGTCGGCTCGCCGCCTGGTACTTCCGGCCGTCGACCGGCAGGAAGACGCCGTCCGGGCAGAGACGGCCCGCCGTCCGCAGCGGCATCGCCGAGTGCACGCCGAACCGGCGCGCCTCGTAGCTGGCGGTGCTGACGACGCCCCGGTCGTTCGGCCCCCCGCCGACGATGACGGGCCTGCCGCGCAACTCGGGCCGGTCGCGCTGCTCGACGGCCGCGAAGAACGCGTCCAGGTCCACGTGGAGGATGGTCCGGCCCGGCACGCCGTCTATCATCGCCCGGAGTGTCATCCGGTGAGGGGCTCCTGACCACCGCTCGCAGCGCCGGTGCTCGCGGCGCCGGTGCTCGTGCGACCGGCTGCCCGCTCCTTCGTGCGGGGCGGGACCTTCGGGACGCGTCGTGAACCGCCCGGCGGGTCCTGCCTTCCCCGGCGGGCCCCTCTCTGCCCGGCCACTGCCCGGCCGGTTCCTCCCCGGTCGGCCCCTCCTCGGCCTCGCCCTGCTCGGCGCAGCCCTCCTGCTGGCGGCCGCGGTGGTGCCGCCGCTGGCCATCGTGGCGGTCTGGCCGCTCCTCTTCGTCCTGCCCGGCTGGTGGCTGGTGGCCCGGGTCGCCCCGCGACTCTCCCCGGCCGGACGGGCCGGCCTTGCCGTCGTGACCAGCGTGTACCTCTCCGCCCACCTGGTGAACCTGCTCTCGACGCTCCTCGGGAGCTTCGACAGCATCTCCATCCTGCTGGCGGCGGCGATCCTGCTGGGCGCCACCCTGGTCCTGGCCGGCGCCAGGCTCCCCTTCCTGGCACCGCCCCCGGTGGTCGATCTGGGGGCCGGGCGGGCGGCCTTGGGGCGCGACCGCCTGCCCTGGGCCCTGGCCCTCCTGGGCACGGCAGCGGTCGGCTTCGTGCTGGGAACCAGCGCCTGGCACCAGGCGCCCGGCGGCTGGGTCTCCGGCGGCTGGAACTGGAGCGACTTCCTGGTCCACGTGGCGATCGGGAAGAGCCTGATGGCCGGCAACTTCCCGCCCCAGGTCCCCTACTTCGCCGGCGCCCCGCTCGACTACCACTGGTTCGCCGACTTCCACGGCGCCATCGTGGCCCTCGTCTCCGGCGTGGACCTGATCGGGGTCTACGTTGCCAGCAGCGCGCTGATGGCCGGCGTCCTGGCCCTCCTGGTCTGGGAGCTGGCTCTCCGCCTGACGGGCGACCGGCGGGCCGCGGCCATCGCCACTGTGCTCGTCCTCTTCGGCGGCGGGATGGGCTACATCCGGCTGGCGATGGACCTGGCGGGCGGCAAGGGGAGCCTGCCTCAGCTCGTGAGCGCCAACTCGTACGACAACACCTGGACGGACGGCTGGCCGTGGTTCCGGATCGCGTCGGTCTTCGGCACCGGCCTGCTGCCCCATCGGGCGACCACCTTCGGGCTGCCCGGGCTCGTCGGGATCGTCCTCCTGGCTGAGGCGTCGCTCGGTCGCCGGCCGGCCGGCGTCCTCCTGGCCGGGGTCCTGGCGGCCCTCCTGGCGCCGTTCCATTTCTACGCCTTCCCGGCCAGCTACCTGGTCGTGCTGCTCCTGGTCCTGGCCCGCCGGGAGTGGCGCCGGCCGCACTGGCGGCGCGACGCCGTCCTCTTCCTGGCCCCGGTGGTCCTGGCCCTGCCCTTCGTCGTCGGGCCGATCCTGCAGCAGCAGGGCAGCGGCGCCTTCCGCTTCGTTTTGGGCTGGAGCGAAGCCCGCTTCTCCCAGGGGCCGCTCGGGGTCGTCTTCTTCTACGCCACGAACCTGGGCGTCCCGTTCCTGCTGGCCCTCGTCGCCGTCGCCAGCCGGCAGACGCCCCAGCGGGTCTTCCTGGCGCTCTGGCTGGTTGCCCTCTTCCTGATCCCGAACCTGGTCGTGCTGAGCGCGGTCGAGTTCGACATGAACAAGTACTTCCAGATAATGTGGATCGCCGTCGCCATCCTTGCGGGCTGGCTGATCCGGCGCTGGCCGCTGCCGGCCCTGGAGGCGGTCCTGGCGGCCTCCCTGGCGTCACCGCTTCTGGTCGGGGCCTGGTTCGTGACGAGCACGCCGGTCGCGCTCTCGGACGGCCAGCAGCGCGCCGCCGTCTGGATCGGCCAGCATGTCCCGGACCGGGCGGTCTTCGTCACCGACGCCTTCATCAACAGCCCGGTGGACCTGGCCGGCCGGCTCCGACTGACGACGTTCGGGCCGTACGTCTCGAACCTGGGCTTCGACCCGGCGGCCCGCGAGCGCGACGTGCAGGTCGTCTACTGCGGCGGCGACCGGGCGGCGGCCCAGGTGCTGCTCCGCGACGGCGCCGGCTACGTCCTCTCGCCGGGCGGCATCCTCGACTGCGGCACCGGCGTCTCGCCGACGGACTTCGGAGCCAGCCGGCTCTTCCGCACGATCTACGACGGCGACGGGATCTCGATCTGGCAGCTGGTCGCCCAGCCGACCTGAGGAGCCGCGGCCAGCGGCTGGTCGGCCCGCCCGAGGGGCGGATCCGGGAAGACTGTCAGCCCTTCGGCTCGACGACGACCGTGACCTCGGGCGTCATGCCGGCGTAGACCTTCACCGCCACGCGGTACGTGCCGAGGCTCTTGAGCGGGTCCGGCAGGTCCACCTTGTGGCGGTCGACCTCGATGCCGCGACGGCCGAGGGCGTCGGCGATGTCCTTGGCCGTGATCGAGCCGTAGAGCTTGCCGCCCTCGCCGACCTTGACCCCCATGGTCAGCGTCGTGCTCGAGATGCGCTGGGCGGCGATCTCCGCCTCCTCGCGCTCGCGCTTTCGCTTCTCCTCGCGGCTGGCGATGTCGTGCTGCCAGGCCCGGTACGAGCCGCCGGCGGCCGGGACCGCCAGTTTCCTGGGGATCAGGAAGTTCCGGGCGTAGCCGTCCGCCACTTCCTTCATCTCGCCGCTCTTGCCCATCTTGGCGACATCGGCGGTCAGGATGACCTTCACGCGAACGATTCCTCCTTGGCGATCCATCGTCTGATCCGCGGCCCGAGGCGCGTCGCCGACGCCAGCCGCTCCGCGCCGTCCACTGCGCCCGAGATCCCGTGCAGGACCCGCCGGAGCGGGCCCGGTGTGAGCCGGCGGATCCGCGCCACATCCGCCTCGAACGCATCGCGATCGATGCCCAGCGTGTCGAGCTGCTCGCCCAGGACGGCCTCCGGCACCCCTTCGAGGAAGAGGTCCACGGCCAGCACGACGACGGCCAGGTCGTCGAGGCCGCCGAGGACCGGGATGTCGTCCGGCACCAGGTCGCGGCCGGCGACGAGGTAGCCGAGGGCCGCCGCCAGGACGACCTTGCGGCTGGTCGGCGTCCGCGCGTCGCGGACCAGGGCCCAGATCAGCCGGCTGTAGGTGGGGATGCGGCTGGCGACCGGCAGGAACGCCAGCAGGCTCAGTGCCCGGCGGAACCCACCGCGGCGCCTGCCCCTCTCGCGTTCGCGGCCCTCTCGCCGTCCCATTCCCTCTCACCTTCCTCACGCTCCCGCCGGACACACCATGGCGCACTCCGGCGTCCGGGGGAACTCCGAGTCTACCAGTCCTGCGGGCCGACGCCGCGGCAGTCGCTCGGGGAGCGATCGCTCGCGGGCAGACTGCGGCGCTGCCCTTGACATTCGAACGTCCGTTCGCTACGATCGGGCACGCGAAAGGAGGCGCCCGTGACCAAGCACGACGCCGAGCGCAAGCGCAAGATCCTGGACCACATCGCAGCCACGCTGCGCGCGCGCGGCTACCCGCCGTCCGTTCGCGAGATCGCCCGCGCCGTCGGCCTCGCCTCGACGTCCGCCGTCCACCATCACCTCCTGATCCTGGAGCGGGAGGGCTACCTGGAGCGCGGCGCGGCGCAGTCGCGCGCCATCCGGCTGACCCCCACCGCGGCCCTCCGCCTCGGCCTCTCCTCGGAGCTCGTGCCGCAGGCCGCCATGGCGGAGGCCCACGTGCTGCCGGTGATCGGCGAGATCGCCGCCGGCGGGCCGATCGAAGCCTACCAGGACGCCACGGAGACGCTGCCGGTGCCGGAGTTGCTCGCGCCCAGCGGCGACGCGTACGTGCTCCGGGTCCGGGGCGATTCGATGATCGAGGCGCACATCACGGATGGCGACTTCGTCGTGATCCGGCCCCAGCAGACCGCCCGCGACGGCGACATCGTGGTCGCCCAGGTTGAGGAGAACGCCGTCACCCTGAAGCGCTTCTTCAAAGAGCGCGACCGCGTTCGCCTCGAGCCGGCCAATCCCGCCTACCAGCCGCAGTTCTATCCGAGCGTCCGGATCCAGGGAAAGCTGATCGGCGTCATCCGCCGGCTCGACTGACCCAGGGCGCAATCCACCGTTTCCTCCACAGGCGGCCCACAGCCGGCCGCAGGTGGGGGACGAAACCGGCGTCTTCGGGCTCTTTCGTTGACATTCCGGCAGGTCGCGGCTGCCATCCTTCGCCGCGTCACCTGTCGCGTCACCCCTCCGATGGAGTCCCTCCGCGTGATCGACCGCCTTCCGCCGCAGAGCATCGAGGCCGAGCAGTCCGTCCTCGGTGCGATCCTGATCGACCGCGACGCGATCGTCGAGGTCGCCGAGTTCCTGCGCCCGGAGGATTTCTACCGGCGGGCCAACGGCCGCATCTACGCGGGCATGCTGGAGCTCTTCGAGCACCGCGAGCCGATCGACATCGTCACCGTGGCCGAGGCGCTGGAGCGCTCCGGCGAGCTGGAGAGCGTCGGCGGTCGGTCGTACCTGTCGGGCCTGGGCAACGAGACGCCCACGGCCGTCCACGTCGTCCAGTACGCCCGCATCGTGGAGCGCAAGGCCACCCTGCGGAACCTCATCTCGGCGGCCGGCAAGATCGCCGCCGTCGGCTACGAGGACGGCTCGGACGTCCAGGAGGCGGTGGACCGGGCGGAGTCGGAGCTCTTCGCCGTCAGCCAGCGCCGCGTGGAGGTCGGCTTCAGCCGCCTGCGGGAGCTGCTCCACGATGCTTACGACCGCCTTGACTACCTGCACGAGCACCGGGGCGAGATCAGCGGCGTCGGCTCGGGCTTCGCCGACCTCGACAGCCTCACCACCGGCTTCCAGAAGAGCGACCTGGTCGTGCTCGCCGCCCGGCCGAGCATCGGCAAGACGAGCCTGGCCCTCAACATCGCCGAGCATGCCGCCGTGGCCGACGGCCGGACGGTCGGCGTCTTCAGCCTGGAGATGAGCAAGGAGCAGCTCGTCCTGCGCCTCCTCTCGAGCGTCTCGAACATCGATTCCCAGCGCCTGCGGACCGGCTTCCTGGAGGAGATGGACTTCGCGCGGATCGCGCCGGCGATGAACGCCCTGTCGCAGGCTGCCCTCTACATCGACGACACCCCGAACATCTCGACGATGGAGCTGCGGACCAAGGCGCGGCGGCTTCAGGCTGAGCACGGCCTGGACCTGCTGATCGTCGACTACCTCCAGCTTATGCAGGCGCAGACGACGAGCCGTGACGCCAACCGCGTCCAGGAGGTCTCCGAGATCAGCCGCGGCCTCAAGGCGCTGGCCCGGGAGCTGAAGATCCCGGTGCTGGCCCTGTCCCAGCTGTCGCGCCAGCCGGAGATGCGCGAGTCGCGCGAGCCGCGGCTCTCCGACTTGCGCGAGTCGGGCGCCATCGAGCAGGATGCGGACCTTGTCATCTTCCTGTGGCGAGAGAAGGAGCGCGGAGCGGAGGACGGTGCGGCCGACGGCGAGGCGATCAAGCTCCGGCTGGCCAAGCACCGCAACGGCCCCACCGGCGAGGTCACCCTCTGGTTCCGCAAGAGCCAGACGCGCTTCGTCAACTACGCCGGGGACCGCTTCGCCGCGGTGGAGTAGCGCCGCATCCCCCGGCGACTGGTTCGGCTGCCGAAACGACAGCCCCCGAAACGGGCGCCACCCGCACGGGAAGGCGCTTCCCGGCGCGGATTCCTTGCGGGATTGCTTGACGTCCTGCGTATTCTCGCAACCTAGGGTCTCCGGCACCCAGAGCCGAAATGGTGTCGAGCGGCGTCTCCCCTGGTTCCCGCTCCTCGCGCCCGTGGTCCTGCCCAGCCGGGGTCCCCGCGTCCGGATCCAACCCAGGAGGAGCGAGAAGCAGGGTGTACCAGGACCGTACGATCACGTGTCGTGAGTGCGGGGAGGCCTTCGTGTTCTCGGCGGGCGAGCAGGCCTTCTTCGCCAGCAAGGGGCTGCAGAACGATCCGCAGCGGTGCCCGGCGTGCCGCGCGGTGGCCAAGCGCGCTCGAGCGGCCGGGGGGCCGCGCGAGTTCCATGCCGCGGTCTGTGCGGAGTGCGGGGGGCAGGCCATCGTGCCGTTCGCGCCGCGCAACGACCGGCCCGTCTTCTGCAGCTCGTGTTTCGAGAAGGTGCGATCGACGCCGAGCCAGGCGGCGACCTACTGACCGCACCGTACGCGCCATCCCGCACGATCTCCGTAGGCCCGCGGGCCGGGTCGCCCGCCGACGACCTCGCTTGCCGGCGGCCCCGCGCCGGCCGCCTGTGGCGAGTCGGCCGCCTGTGGCGAGTCGGCCGCCTAGACTGATGCCCGGCCCGGCCCGGGCGACCTCCGCCCCGGCGCGCCGTCACCGGAGGAGGAGCCGCCATGGGGGTGATCATCGTGCGCGAGATGGTCGGGACGAGCCCGCGCTCCTGGAGCGACGCCGCGCGGCAGGCCGTCGCGACAGCCGCCCGGACCGTCCGGAACATCCGGACCGTGGAGGTCGTGAAGTCGACCGCCCGGGTGGAGGATGGCGAGATCGTCGAGTACCAGGTGGACCTCAAGATCGCCTTCGAGTACGAGGGGTAGGTCGCCGGGGCGAGAGCCGGGGGTCGCACGCGGGGCTGGGTCGGCGTCCGGGGTGCGAGCCGGGCTGGCCCCGGGGCGGGGTTGGCGCAGCTAAGCCGGCGATGAGGGCCGCCGGGCACCATCCGCCCCATGACCCTCCTTTCCGCGGCCGGTGTCGCCGGCCCGGGCGCATCGCCGATCGTTGACAGCGGCTGCGAGCGATCTCTATCGTTCGCGACGCCGCAGCTCCCCCCTCGCCCGTCCCCCGAGGAGCGGGTCCGCATCCCGGTCGGTCCGGGCCGACCGGCCGGCGGGCTTCCCAACGCGCTCCTCGACGGGCTGTCCGTGAGCCAGTTCCCGCTCCAGGTCACCAAAGTCCAGCGGCCGCCGCTCCGCGAGCAGACGCTGCGCCGGGACCGGCTGCTCCAGTGGCTCGACGTGCGGATCCATCGCCGCCTCGTGCTCGTCGCCGCCGAGGCCGGCTACGGCAAGACCACCCTTCTCTCGGACTTCGCCCGCCGCACCCGGGTCCGGACCGTCTGGTATCGCCTGGACGAGGAGGACCGCGACTGGTTCTCGTTCGTCAACTACTTGGTCGCCGCCGGTCGCGAGATCGATTCGGCGTTCGCCCCCCGGACGGCGTCGCTGCTCCAGGAGGTGAGCGCCGGAGGCGTCGGCAAAAAGACCGTCGTCGAGACGTTCATGGCCGAGCTGGGGCGCCTCGGCGAGGCGCCCACTGCGCTCATCCTGGACGACTACTACCTGGTGGACGACGTTCCCGACATCCAGCGGATCGTCCACGGCCTGATCGCTCGTGCCCCCGAGCGGCTCTCGATCGTGATCCTGACGCGCCGCCGCTCACGGCTCCCGGTGGCGCGCCTCCGGGCCCTCGAAGAGCTGGCCGAGCTCGGCGCAGCCGACCTCCGCTTCGATCGGGAGGAGACTGAGCGCCTGTTCCGGGAGACGTACGGCCAGCCGCTTGAGCCGGACGTCGTCGACGACCTCCAGCGTCGGACGGAGGGCTGGGTCGCCTCCCTGCAGCTCGTCCAGACCGCGGTCCGCAACCGCACCGCCGCCGAGACGCGAGCGTTCGTTCGGACGTTGAACGGAGCCCACGCGGAGCTGTACGACTATCTCGCGGAGGAGGTGGTCGGCGACCTGGACGAGCCGCTTCAGCACTTCCTGATGACCACGTCGCTGCTCCAGGTCGTGGACCCTGAGCTGGCGGAGGTCGTCGCCGGCATCTCCCAGGCGCAGGCGCGCGGCCACATGGAGACGAGCGAGACCCTGGGCCTCCTCTCGCGCCACGGGGAGGCGACCCGCTACGCGCAGCGCTACCACCCGCTGGTGCGGGACTTCCTGGAGACCCGCCTCCGCCGGCAGATCGGCGACGCGGCGGTGGCGGACCTGCATCGGGCCGTGGCCCGCTTCGCCGAGCGACGGACGTGGCGCCTGGCTGCCCACCACTACGCGGCCGCGGGCGACATCGGCGACCTGCACCGGGTCCTCGCCACGGCCACGCCCGCCATCATGGCCAGCGGCGACTTCGTCCTGGCCGAGTCCTACATGACTCGGTTCCCGCCGCCCGCGCCGAACCCCTGGTTCGAGATCGTCCTCTCGCGCACCGAGCTCCAGGCGGGCCGGGTCCACGACGCCCTGGCCCGCGCCCGCAGCGCCGTGGACGCCTTCGGCCCGGAATCTGCCCCAGCGAACGACCTCGGCGCGAACCTGGCCCTTGCCAATCTCGCTTCCCTGGAATTCGAGACCGGGAACTGGGAGCAGACCGAGGCTCTCGCCACGCAGGTGAGAAACCGCGGAGCTGAGCCCGACCTTGTGGCCATCGCGCAAGGCTACCTTGCGATCATCGCCAGCGCCCATGATGGAAGCCTCGCCGACGCCCACAGCGTGATCCTTCGGGCGGCGCAAACCCAAGAGGAACAGGGGCAGCGGCACTACTTCGGCATCAGCATGCTGAACCTCGCCTACCTCGACAAAGCGATGGGCCAAGCAGACCGCGCGCTGACTGAGGCAACACGTGCCGTTGACCAGCTTTCCGAGTCATCGGCTGGTCCCCAGGTGTCGACTGCTCGGTGCGTCCGCGCGTGGGCGCTGGCACACCTTGGACGATGGGAGGCTGCTCAGGCAGAGCTGGCCCTCGCGGTTCAATCTTCCGGTGCGCTGACTAGGGACGAAGTCCTTGTGGAGGCCGGCGAGATCCACTCGTTGTACGGCGACGCAGCTGACGCGCTGCGCATTCTTCTGCCTATAACCGCCGACCCTCAAGGACAGCATCAGAGGCTGGCCGCCCTCAACTGCTCCACGACGCTCATGCGTGTGGGTCAACTGAGGGAGGCTGACGAACAGCTAAGAATCGCAGAGCGGCAACCGAGGATGTCCCGGCTTCTGTTGAAGTAAGGCGGTGATCACGCGCTGCTCAGGCCGCCTCCCCATCGTACTTGGCAGGGGTGAGACCCTGCGCGTGG
>JAJYJO010000103.1 GCA_021789435.1 Chloroflexota bacterium | reverse complement strand
CGGCGGCCGGATAGGAACCGGAGACGTAGTGGGGGACCTGGGCGAAGTAGCCGACTGCCGGCAGGCCGGCGGCGCCCGCGCCGACCTCCAGGACGGAGAGCAGGGCGGCCGGCACGCGCATCACGCCCTCCGGCCCGGCCTTGATCCCGCCCCGCAGGAGCCCGGGCTCGGACGCCGTGCCCAGGACTGGCACCGGCCGGGTGTGCGGGACGGCGGCCGGGATCGCGCCGAGGCTGACCCAGGCGGCCACCCCCAGCCGCTGCAGGAGGTCCAGGATCGCCGCGCTCAGCTCCGGCCAGCGGTAGTCGGGCTCGGCCCCCGTCAGCACCAGGAGGTCGCGGCCGTCGATCCGCGAACGGCGCAGGGTCAGCGCCGGCCAGGTCAGCTCGGCCAGCCGTCCGTCCACGATCTCGAGCGACGGCCGGCGGGCGCGATAGTCGAACAGCACGTTGCCGTCGAAGGTCGCCACCGTCTCGCCGCCCTCGGCCAGCCGTTCGGCCGCCGCCGTCGCGGCCGCGCCCGCATCCACCCAGCCGTCGAAGGCGGCCACCACGATCGGCGCGACGAGGTCTCCCGGATCGCTCAGCTGGTAGAGGTCCACGGGCGAAGGATAGGGGCAGGCGGGGCGAGGCGGGAAGAGGCGGCCGAGCGCCGGTCGTCGGAGACGGCGGAGCGTCGGGTCGGGCCCGGCAGGCGTCGGGGCGCTGCTCCGGGGGCGGCTTCGGGCCCGATGCCGCAAGATGGAGGGGCCACCAGGCGAGCAGGGCCGACGACCGCGCCAGGGAAGATCGCCCACAGATCGCCCAGCGATCACCCGCCGATCACCCGCCGATCACCCGGCACGATCACCCAGACAGACAGGAGCTGACCCGGGCATGCGACTCCTCTTCGGCTTCCACATGCCGAGCTTCACCTATCCCGACACCCCGCCCGAGCGCCTCTTCGAGCGGGTGGTGGAACAGGCCCTGGCCGCGGAGGCGGCGGGCTTCGACCTCCTCACGGTGATGGACCACTTCTACCAGATCCCGCCGATCGGCCCGGAGGAGCAGCCGATGCTGGAGGCCTACACGACCCTCGGCGCGCTGGCGGCCCGGACCAGCAGCATCCTCCTGGGCACGATGGTCACGGGCGTCACCTACCGCAACCCGGCCCTCCTGGCCAAGGCGGTGACGACCCTCGACACCATCTCCGGCGGGCGGGCCGTGCTGGGCCTGGGCGCCGCCTGGAACGAGTCGGAGCACCACGGCTACGCCTTCGACTTCCCGCCGATCCGGGAGCGGATGGACCGCCTGGAGGAGGCGCTCGAGATCTGCCACCGGATGTTCACCGAGGAACGGCCCAGCTTCGAGGGCCGCTACTACCAGATCCACGAGGCTCGCAACGTGCCGCGGCCGCTCCAGCCGGGCGGCCCGAAGATCCTGGTCGGGGGCGGCGGCGAGCGGCGCACGCTGCGGATGGTGGCCCGCTACGCGGACATCGCCAACGTCAACGGCCCGCTCGACGAGCTCCGCCACAAGCTGGAGGTCCTGGACCGCCACTGCGAGGCGGAGGGCCGCGACCCGGCCACGATCCGGCGGACGACGGCCGCCCCGCTGGTCCTGGTCGAGGATCGGGCCCAGGCCGAGCGGGTCCTGGCGACGATCCCGCCCGAGCGGCAGGCGCAGCTCGCCCCGGTGACTCCCGAGGAGGCGGCCGAGCGGCTGGCACCCTACGTGGAGGCGGGCTTCGACGGCTTCATCTTCCGCAACCCGACGCTGCCGACGCCCGCGGTGATCGGCCTGGCCGGCCGGCTGATCCAGCTGATGCGCGGCTGAGCGCGAGCGGGCGACCCGTCGCGCCCGCGGGCCGGGTCGCCTCCGGCCGGGCGTCGGTGGCGCGGACGGGCGTGTCCGGCGCCGGGTCGGGGCCGCGTACCATTCCGCTGCGATGACTGGCTCGTGGCGCCCGCCGGAGTGGCCGCCCGTCGAACCGCGGCGACTGGCGGCCGTGACACTCGGCGTCCTGGCGGCCCTCGTGGCGGCGTCCCTCCTGGTCGGCCTCCTCGAGGTTGGCCTCAGCGTCCCCAACGCGGCCCCGGTCTACCTGCTGGCCGTCGTCGCGGCCGGCGTCCTCTTCGGCACCTGGCCGGCCGTGCTGGCGGCCGTCGGGTCGTCCGTCCTCTACGACTTCTTCTTCGTCCAGCCGTACCACACGCTGACCATCGCTGACGCGAGCGAGTGGCTCAACCTGCTCGTCTTCCTCGTCGTCGCCGTCACCATCGGCCGGCTCGCCGCGCTGCTCGCCGAGCGAGCCCAGGAATCGGCCGCCCGCGCCCGGGAGGCGCAGGCTCTCTTCCGCGTCAGCCGGGTCCTGGCGACCACGGCCACGGTCGACGAAGCGGCGCCGCAGGTGCTCCGGGAGCTGGCCGAGGTGACCGGGATGTCCCGCATCTGGCTGGCGCTCGGGGCGGACCTGGCCGCGGAGCTGGTCGTCGCCGACACCGGGGACGCCGAGCCGCGGCCGGCGGCGACCTGGCGGGTGGTCCTGCAGCGGGCCCCCGGCGACGCCCCCGCCCGCTGGGCCCGGACGCACGTCGGGCCGTCCCCGGAACGGCGCCGCCCGGTCGCGGAGGAGGTCGTCTACCGGGTGCGCGTGGAGGCGGCGGAGGAGACGGTGGGGTCGCTCTGGGCCCAGCGCCCGCGGGGCCGCGGCGATCCCGACCGCAGCGAGACGCGGATCCTGTCGGCGGCGGCGGACCAGCTGGGCCAGGCGATCCGGCGCGACCGCCTGACGGCGCAGGCGACCGCCGCCGAGGTGGCCCGCCAGAGCGACGCGATCAAGACGGCCCTCCTCGACTCCGTCTCGCACGACCTGCGGACACCGCTGGCCACCATCCGGGCCGCGGTCGGCAGCCTGCTGGACCCCCTGGTCGACTGGTCGCCGGAGGACCGGCGGGGGGTCCTGGACTCGATCGACGGCGAGACGGAGCGGCTCAACCGCCTCGTCCGCAACATGCTCGACCTGAGCCGGATCGAGGGCGGGGCCCTCCACCCGGAGCTGGAGGCGCACGATCTCGACGAGCTGACGTCGGCGACGCTGCAACGGCTGCGGCCGGGGACGTCGAAACGGCTGGTCGTGGACGTCCCGGCCTCGCTGCCCCCGGTCCTGGTCGACGATCTCTACCTCGACCAGGTCCTGACGAACCTCCTCGAGAACGCCCTCCGCTATGGCGGCCAGACCGTGCGCCTGGCCGCCCGCGAGCTGCCGGGCCACGGAGTCATCGAGATCGCGGTGGAGGACGACGGCCCCGGCGTCCCGCCGGAGTCGCTGCCCCGCCTCTTCGAGAAGTTCTATCGCGTCCCGCGGGCCGGCGACGGTTCGCGGCGCGGCATGGGCCTGGGCCTGACGGTGGTACGCGGCCTGGCCCTCGCGATGGGCGGCGAGGTGGAGGCGCGCCGGAGCGAGCTCGGCGGGCTGGCAGTGGCGGTCCGCCTGCGGGCCGCCGCCGTCGAGGAGCCGGAAGCCGCGCCGGCCGGGCGAGGCGGGGCGTGAGCGCCAGCGGCCCGCTGATCCTCGTGGTCGAGGACGACGAGCCGACCCGCCGGGCCGTTGCCACGCACCTGGGCGCCCGCGGCTACCGGGTCGACGAGGCCGGCAGCGTGGCCGAGGCCCTGCGCCGCTGGGAGGCCAACCGGCCCGACGCCATCCTGCTCGACCTCGGCCTGCCCGACGTGGACGGCATCCAGGTCGTCCGCCATGTCCGGCGCGAGGCCACCACACCCATCGTCGTCCTCTCGGCCCGGGGCGAGGAACGGGACAAGGTCGCCGCGCTCGACGCCGGCGCCGACGACTACCTGACCAAGCCGTACGGCATCGCCGAGCTCCAGGCGCGGATCCGGGTGGCGCTCCGCCACGCGGCCGGCCCCGCGGGGGATGAGCAGGGCCTGCTGACCCTGGGACCGATCGCGCTCGACATCGCCCGGCGCGAGGTCCGCGTCTCGGGCAGCCCGGTCGAGCTGACGCCGCGCGAGTACGAGCTGCTCAAGGTGCTCCTCTCGTACCCCGGCCGCGTCGTGACGAAGGGCCGGCTCCTCCGCGCCGTCTGGGGCACGGCCTACGCCGGCGAGCCGCACTACCTGCACGTCCACGTCAGCCACCTCCGCCGCAAGCTGGCCGCGGCCGATCCGGCTGCCGGGATCGACCGGCTGATCACCGCCGAGCCGGGGATCGGCTACCGCGTGGCCGACGTCTGACTCGCCCTGGCGCAGCGCAGGATCGCCGCCGCCGAGACGTCGACATCGTCGTCGGTCGTCCGCCAGTTGGAGACCGAGATCCGCATCGCCGCCTGCCCGTGCCAGGTCGTCCCGCCGAGCCAGCAGGTGCCGTCCCGCTGGACCGCCGCGACCACCGCCCGCGTCCGCTCGTCGCCGGCCGTGCCCGCCGGCCCGAACCGCACCAGGACCTGGTTGAGCACCACCTCGTTGAGGATCGTCACCCCCGGCTCGACCGCCAGGAGCTCCGCCACCCGCCGCGCCAGGCGGCAGCAGCGCTCCACGACCTCCGCCACGCCCGCCCGCCCCAGGGAACGCAGCGTGGCGTAGACCGGGAAGCCGCGCGCCCGCCGCGAGTACTCCGGCGTCCAGTCGAAGCCGTCCCGCTCGCCCCCCTCCGTCGCGGCCAGGTAGGCGGCCGAGACCGAGGTCGCCGCGCGGTGGGCCGCGGGATGGGCCGTGAAGACCAGGCCCGAGTCGTAGGGCACGTTCAGCCACTTGTGCGTGTCGGTCGTCCAGGAGTCGGCCAGCGCCAGGCCGGCCACGCGCGGCCGCAGCTCCGGGGAGGCGGCCGCCCACAGCCCGAAGGCGCCGTCCACGTGGAGCCAGCCGCCGTGCTCCCGGACCGCGGCCGCGATCGGCTCGAGCGGGTCGAAGGCGCCCGTGTTCACGTTGCCCGCCTGGGCGCAGACGATCGTCCGGGGCCCGCACTCGGCGAGCACCGACGGCAGCAGCTCCGCGCGCAACCGGCCCTGCTCGTCGGCCGGGACCACGTGGACCCCCTCGCGGCCCAGGCCAAGGTACTGGAGCGCGGCCAGGATCGTGACGTGCGCCTCGGCGCCCACCACCACGTCCACCTCCGGCGCCCCCTGGAGCCCCTGCGTCTCCACGTTCCAGCCGGCCCGGCCGAGCACCTCGTGGCGAGCCGCCGCCAGGGCCGTCCAGTTGGCCATCGTGGCGCCCGTGACGAAGGCGACGCTGGCCGAGGCCGGCAGCCCGAACAGCTCCCTGAGCCAGCCCCCGGCCACCTCCTCGACGACCATGGCCGCGGGGGCCGAGACGTAGAGGCCGGCGTTCTGGTCCCAGGCCGTGGTCAGCCAGTCCGCGGCCACGGCCGCCGGGTAGGAGCCGCCGATCACGAAGCCGAAGTAGCGCGGCCCGGCGCTGGCGACGATCCCCGGGTCGGCCTCGCGGGCAAGGCGCTCGGTCACCTCCAGGGCCGGCTCGCCGACCTCCGGCAGCGGCCCGCCGAGGCGGGCGCGGAGCTCGTCGGGCGAGACGGAAACGCCCACCGGCCGCTCCCCCAGGGTCTCCAGGAAGTCGGCCGCCAGCTCCGCCGTCCGCCGCAGGATCGCCCGCTCGCTCATGTCGCCCACGCCCATGTCGCCCTCCGCCCGACGGCCGTCGATCGGCAGAGGGTACCCGACGCCGGCAACGGGCCCGGGCGGAGGCCCGGCGACCCCGGCGGGCCCGCGGTGCCCGCGGACCAGGACCATCGGGCCCGCGCCAGGCCGGCCGGGAGTTGTACCCTGCATCCAGCGTCCAGGCGGGGAGGACCGAGTGGGGGACCCGAAGGACCAGCCGCGCGGCGAGCACCACGTCCAGGCGATCCTGGAGCGGGTCGCCGCTGCCCTGGAACCGGGCGCCCACCTCTACCCGAACGTCCGCTGGCTCGCCCCGACGCACCCCGGCAGGCCGCCCCGCGACGGCGAGATCGACGCCCTCCTGGTGGACCCGGCCCGCGGCCTCCTGGCCATCGAGGTCAAGGACGGCCGGGTCGAGCGCGACCGCTTCGGCCGCTGGTATGCCGGGACGCGCGAGCTGAAGGAGTCGCCCTTCCGCCAGGCCGAGACCGGGAAGCACGCCATCCGCGATCTCGTCTGCTCCCAGCCGGGCTGGACCGGTCCCGAGCCGCGGGTCCTCCATGCCGTCGCCTTCCCCGACGTCGATCGGGCGTCCCTGGCGGAGGGCGCCACCCTGGGCCCGGACGCGCCGGCGGAGCTCGTCCTGGACCGCGTCGACCTGGCCGACCCGGGGGCCGCCGCCCAGGCCCTGGACCGCGTCTTCGCCTTCTGGTCGGCGGATGGCTCCCGCGACCGACCCCTGGCCGAGCACCACCTGGCGGTCATCGCCGGCGCACTCGAGCCGGAGGTCCGCCTCCGGCCCCTCCTGCGCGGCGACCTGGAGGCGGGCGAGCGCGAGCTCCTGGCGCCCACCCACCACCAGCTCCAGCTCCTGCGGACCCTCCACGGCCGGCGCCGGGCGAGCATCGACGGCGGCGCCGGGAGCGGCAAGACCCTGCTGGCGATCGAGAAGGCCCGCCGGCTCGCGGCCGACGGCTTCGCCGTCCTCTTCGTCTGCTTCAACCAGCCCCTGGCGCGGTGGGTCGCCGACCTGCCCGAGCTGGCCCCGGCCATCGCCTCGGGCCGGCTGACCGTCTCCACCTTCCACGAGCTCTGCCGCCGCCTGGGCGAGGAGGCCGGCGTCCTGCCGCCGGTCCCGGACGAGCCCGGCCGCGACTGGTTCGACGAGGTCCTCCCGAAGGCGCTGGAGCGGGCGATCGAGCCGGCCGGCGGGCGCTGGCAGGCGGTGGTGGTGGACGAGGGCCAGGACTTCGCGGCCTCCTGGCTGGAGTCGCTCGACCTGCTGACCGCCAGCCCCGGCGAGGCCGTCTTCTACCTCTTCCACGACCCGGCCCAGGCCCTCTTCCGCGAGGACGCCAGCGCGGTCCTGGGTCTCGAGGAGTACGAGCTGCCCGACAACTGCCGCAACGCCCGGCCGATCCACGACTTCGCCTACCGCTGGTACACGGGCTCGGCCGCCCACGAGCCCCTGCGCGAGGACGGGCGCGCGCCCGAGGTCGTCGTGGCGGAGCCGGGCGACCCGACGCTGGAGGCGGTGGGGGCGATCCTCCGCCGGCTGGTCCACGTGGAGAAGGTGGATCGCTCGCGGATCGCCGTCCTGACCGGCTGCTCGCTGGCGCGGAGCGCCGTCTGGCGGCAGCGCCGCTTCCGAGGGGACCTGGCGCTCTGGAACGGCCACGTGGACACGGCCGGCCGCTCGCTCCGCCTGGCGGCCGACGCCGTGCCCGCCCAGCCGCCCCGGACGATCCTCTGCGAGACCATCCACCGCTTCAAGGGCCTGGAGACGGACGTCGCCGTCCTCGTCGAGCTCCGCGCCGACGACGCGCGCCTGCCCCGGCTCCTCTACGTCGGCGCCAGCCGCGCGAAGCACCACCTGGTGGCCGTCGTGACACCCGAGGTGGCACGGATGGTCGGTAGCATCGCCCGCGCGGCGCAGGGGGGCGCCGCGCCAACCTCCCCGGCGGAGGGCACGTGACGACGCCGGACGAGCTCGGCCTGCTCCTCGAGGACACCCGGCGCGGGCAGATGCACCGTGTCAACCGGTCGGCGCCGTTGGTGGAGGTGACTGTGTCCGACCAGTCGGTCATCCCCTAGGATCGCCGGATGTCCACCCTTGTTCTGGAGTCGTCGCTCGGCAGCCAGTACGAGGACAGCCCTGCTTCTTACGAGTTCCCCGCCCAGTACCTCCGCTTCTTCCAGGGAGTCTCATATCCGCTCTACGCGGTGCTTTATGAGCCTCGAGGCGACGACGGATCGGGTCGGATGAAGTACCTCGGCTGGGCGGAGATAGCGGGGCCGCCGATCCCAACCGGCCGGCGCAGCAGAAGCGGCCGCGAGCTCTACACCGTCTTCTACAGCCGACCCGCCGAACCCTTCGATGAAGCGGTTCCGCGCGAAATCCTCGGAGAGCCCATCGAGACATGGCTGCGCCGATACGACCGCGGTCGTGCTCGAAACGTAGCTACGTTCGGGCGCGCCGTCCGCCCGCTCACCGACGAAGACTTCCAGCGGATCATGGAGCTCGGCGGCGCAAGGTCGCTCGAGCTCGAAGGCTACCTGCCGGGACCTGAGCACGCGGTCCCGCTCGTCGCCAGCCGTGAACGATCCGAGGTTCTGGTCGCGAGGATGTCCCGGCTTCTGTTGAAGTAAGGCGGTGATCACGCGCTGCTCAGGCCGCCTCCCCATCGTACTTGGCAGGGGTGAGACCCTGCGCGTGGCG
>JAJYJO010000102.1 GCA_021789435.1 Chloroflexota bacterium | reverse complement strand
CGGGTACGGCGTCGTCCCGGGGAGACACGCTGGCCGCCTGGGTCATCGAGCACGGCGACGCCCAGCTGTCCCCGCGCCCGGCCGGCGGGCAGGGGCCGGCCGGCGGGCAGGGGCCGGCCGGCGGGCGCGGCCCGGAGGCCGGGACCGGCAGCCTGATCGTGGCTCCGCTCCGCGGCCGGGACGGGGTGACGGGCGTCCTGATCCTCGAGCGCCACGACGCCGCCGACAGTTTCACGGACGAGGAGTTCGAGCTGGTCAAGCTGTTCGCCGCCCAGGTCTCCATCGCCCTCCAGAACGCCGAGGTCCACCACGCGGTCGAGATCCGGGCCCAGACGGACGACCTGACCGGGCTGCTGAACCAGGGCACCTTCCAGGAGTGGCTGCGGCGCAGCGTCCTGGACGGCGGCCCGTTCAGCCTGATCATGCTGGACCTCGACGAGTTCAAGGCGGTCAACGACCAGATGGGCCACACGGCCGGCGACGAGATGCTGCGACGGCTGGCCCGCGCCATCGTCGGTGCGGGCCGGGAGTCCGACCGCGTCTTCCGCTACGGCGGTGACGAGTTCACGCTCCTGCTGCCCGGCACGGACGCCGCCGGGGCTTGCCGGGTCGCCAAGCGGATCCGGGCGGCCCTCGGCGCGGTCCGCCTGCGCAGCGGACGACGGACGGCCGGGCTGACCATGACCGCCTCCGTCGGCATCGCGACCTTCCCCGCCGACGGCACGACGGCTCCGGCCGTCCTCATCGCCGCCGACCGAGCCTGCTATGTGGCAAAGCGCGGGGGCGGCAACCGCGTCGCCCGCGCGCCGGAGGGCCTGGCCCTCGCCGCGGAGTTCTCGCTGCAGGAGCCGACGCCGGTCGATCGCCCCTCGCGGCCCGCCTGATCCCGCGGCCGGCCCGGCCCGAGCCAAGTCGGCCGGGCCAGGCCGGCCGCGGCCCGGTCGGACACTCGCCTCGGTCGGACACTCGCCTCAGCTGATGTGGCGCAGGGTCGGCCAGAGCTCCGACCAGGGACGTCGCGGTCCGGAGCATTGCCAGATGGGAGCACCCTGCTCCTGGGTGGGAAGCGCATACCCGTTGTCGATCGTGGCCGCGACCCGGCAGCCGACGAAGGACGCTGCGGCGCCGGCCGCATCGAAGGCGACGAGGATCACCGGCTGCACCCCGTTCGCCGGCCGACCCCAGTCCCAGGTCGAGTTGTGGCCCGAGTAGACCGGGGGCAGGTGGGATCCCAGGAGGGTCAGGGCGCCGTACTGGCCGTAGTCTTCGGTGACGATGACGGCACTCGCCCGCTTGGCCGCAGGAAGCGTGGCCGCGACCCGGGCCACCTGCGCCGCGAGCTCCCGCCAGCCGACCTGGGCGACAGATTCCGCATAGATCGCCGGGATGGGGGTCGCATGAAGCGCCGTCACCGGCACGAGCGGCAGCAGGAGCAGCGCGACGATCGCCCCCGACAACCCCGCCGACAGGCCGAGCACGGTGCGGCGGAGACGGCGCCGGCCGCGATCGAGCCAGCCGCTGAGCGGGATGGCGCCGGCCGCGATCGCGAGGGGCAGATACCCCGCCGAGTAATAGCTCTTGCCGCCCACGGCGAGCATCAGGCCGATCTGCAGGAGGACCGCCAGGCCGAGCGGCCGCCACGGACGGGCCCGCGGCGACCGGAGGAGCCAGGCGACCCCCGCGATCGCGACCGGAAAGAGCAGCGGCCCGGCCAGGGCCAGCAACTGGACCAGCGCCTGGAGCCGACCACCCAGGCCGCCCTGGTCGCCCGCGATCTGGCGCGCCATCTGGAGCTGCGGAAAGCTGTGGGTCGCCTGCCAGGCGACGTTGGGCGCCCAAATCACCGCCGCGAGCGCGACCGCCAGCCACGCCCATCTCGAGCCGAGCACGTCCCGCCGGCGCAGCAGGACCAGCGCGGCACCCACCGTCAGGGGCAGCGCGATGGCCAGCGTCTTGTTCTCGAGGGCGAGGCCGCCGACCAGGCCCAGGGCGAGCCAGCGCCACCGGGCCGCCGGCACGTCGGCGCCGTCGCGACCGTCGGCACCAAGGAGCGGCACGAGGAGCCAGATCGCGAGGGTCCAGAAGAAGATGTCGTAGGTCGTCGTCTCGTCGAGGTGCCCCGCGCCGAGCCAGCCGGAGATCGCCAGGATCAGCGCGGCGAGGACCTGGCCGACGCGCGACGCCCCGAAGCGGCGGGCCAGGTCGGCCGTCAGGACGACGCCGGCCGCCACGACCAGCGCGGGCAGCACGCGGACGGCCTGCGGCGTGACGCCCAGCAATCCCGCGGCCGCAGCCGACACGAGCGGAGTCAGCGGGGGCTGGTCCACGTAGCCGAAATCCGGGTGCCGGCCGGCCAGGACGAAGTACATCTCGTCCCGGTGGAAGCCGTAGGCGTCCGCCACCGCGAGCAGCACGGCGGCCGCGGCAGTGGCGATGACCCAGGCGATCACCGGCAGGCCGAGCACGGTGCCGCCGCGGGGCGACGGGACCGACCTCACCGACGGCCCGGCGACGGCTGACGGCTCGTTCGCCGGATCGGCCGCCGCCAGGTTGCCCCGGCCGAAGACCACACCCTGAAGGCCCCGGTCGAGAGCCTTGCGCACCGCGCTGCGGTCGGACATGTGGCCATTCCGCTCCTGCGGGCCGCGCCGCCGGGCGACGGCGGAGGGGACGCTCGAACCCACGCCCCACAGCATGGCGGCAACGGCGGAAGCCTGCTTCCGGGGCGCTCGGCCGGCAGACCGGCAAAGCAGACAGGCCGGCGGTGTCCCGGCCCGGCGTCCGGCCCGCGGGCGGCGCTATCCTCGTTGCGTGGAGCAGTCTTCCGTTGCGGAGCCCGCTCGCCCGCGGATCGTGATCACGGTCAGCGACCCGGCGGAGCAGCCGTCCCCGTCGCTGGCCGCCGCCAAGAACGAGCTGTACGCGGCCGCGGTTCGCCGCCACGGCGGCAGCCCGCTCCTGCTCAACCCGTCCGCCGGCGACGCCGAGCGCGACGCGGCGCTGGCGACCATGGACGGCCTGGTCCTCGCCGGGGGAGCCGACCTGCACCCCTCGCGCTACGGCCAGGGCGACACCGGCACCCGGCACCCGGAGCCGCACCGGGACGCGCTGGAGGCCGAGTCGTGGGCGATGGCGGCCGCCCACGACCGCCCGGTTCTGGGCATCTGCCGCGGACTGCAGGCGATCAACGTCTTCTCCGGGGGAACGCTGCTCCAGCACGTCGACGCGCACGCCGGGCCGGCCTACGGCCACGGCCCGGCCCTCCAACACCCGATCCGGCTGGTGGCCGGCAGCCGGCTCGCCCGGATCCTGGACGCCGCCGCGGTCCCGGCCGCCGAGGCGCCCGTCGAGCTCACCGTCAACAGCTACCACCACCAGGCCGTCCGGCCCGGCGATCTGGCCACGGGGCTCCGGCCCGCGGCCCTGGCCGACAGTCCGGCGGGACCGCTCGTGGAAGCCTTCGAGGCGCCCGACCGCCGCTTCGTGCTGGCGGTCCAGTGCCACCCTGAGCGGACCGAGTCGTCGCCCCCGGAGCTGGAGCGGCTGTGGGCCGAGTTCGTGTCGGCCTGCCGGGCCTGATCCAGCCGTGGGTCAGCCGCGGGTGATGACCACCGGTCGGTCCACGCCCAGGCCGTAGCGCGCTGCGGCATCCCCCCGGTTCACCGCCAGGCCGAGGCGGCCGTAGGAATCCTCCCAGAGCAGCGGCGCCCCGGTCGCCGCCCCGCCGAAGGAGTAGGCCCACGCGAGCTCCAACCGGAGCGGTCGGCCGTCCGGGGTCGCGGCCGCGGACTCCACGACCAGCCGATCGCCCGGCGCCAGCGGGCCGAGCGCCGCGGCCAGGTCCGCGGCCTGGGCGGTGAACTTGACGTTGCCGAACGCGTCCACGTGGAGGACGCTCGCCTCGAGGCGGCCGGCCGTGACCCTCGCGGCCGGGATGGCCAGCCGGACCAGCTCCTCCGCGGCCACGGGCGGGCCGAGCGCCGACAGGGCCACGCCGCGCGCGACGTGCGCCGCGGCCGGGGCGAAGATGTCGCGGCCGTGGAAGCTGGCGCTCACGGCCGGCAGACGGTACTCCGGCGCCTCCAGGACCCGGGCCTCGCGGAGACCGCCCAAGAGCTCGACTGCCGGCAGCAGGAGGCCGTTGTCCGGGCCGATCAGGATGTCGCCCCGGCCGGTCCGGAGGACGATCGGCCGTCGCTCCGTGCCCACGCCCGGGTCCACCACCCCGACGTGGATCCCGACCGGCAGGTAGGGCAGGGCGCAGGAGAGCAGGTAGGCGCCGTCACGCACGGAGAACCGGGGGACTTCGTGGCTGATGTCGATGATCTCCGCCTCCGGGGCGATCGAGAGGATGACGCCCCGGCAGATGGCGGCCGAGGGATCCCTCAGGCCGAAGTCGGTGAGCAGGGAGACGATCGGACGGGCCACACGCCGATGGTAGCGGCCGCCCGGACCGCCGTAGACTGCCGCCGTGCGGGTACGAAGGTTCGGGCTGCGTCTGCTGGCCGCCGCCCTCGCGATCCTCTGGACGCTGGCCGGCGGGCTGGTCCTGCTCGCCTACCGTCCCGGAGGGCCGGTGGACCTGCTCGTCGGCGGCGCGGCCTGCCTGCCCCTGGCCGTCGCCCTGGTGGGGCTGCTCTGGCCGCCGGTCACACGCTCGGACCGCGGCTTCGCCGCCGTCACCTGGCTCGGCATCGTGGCCGGACTCCTGCTGGTGCCGTCGATCGGCGGCGTGCTCAACCAGATCCTCGCCCGGGGCACCCAGACCCTCCTGCCCTCGCCGGAGGCCGTCTACCCGTGGGTCGTGGCGCTGGCCGCGACGGCTCTCTTCAGCGGGTTCGGCCTGGCCCGCCGGATCACCGGGGCCACGGCGGTGCGGCGCCGGCGCCTGGTGATCGGAATCGCCTTCGCAGCCCTCAGCACCCTCGCCATCGGTGGCGTCTTCGCCGGGGTTGCCACGGCCAACGAGTTGGCCCTCCGCGACCGCCCGGCCGTCGCGTCCCGCTTCGGCCCGACCGCGCCGGACCTGCGGCCGCCGGGTTGCAGCGCGGCGCTGCGGACCGGGGGCTCCGCCGTCCTCTCGCTCGATCTGTCCGGCAGCGTCGACGGTCGCTCCATCGGCGGTGCCCTCCTCCAGGGGCAGCGCAACGGGACCGACGTCCGCTGGACGGCCCAGGTCGCGACCGACCGGGTCCTGGGCCGCTTCGGCGTGGTGCGGATCGGCGAGAGGGCCTGGACCGCGCAGCCGGGTCGGGACTGGACGGCCGTGCCGGTCAGCTCGGTCTCCGGCGACCTGGTCGACGTGCCGGCCCTCGCCATCGCCCTGAGCCCGGGCAACCGGGTGACCGCCGAGGACCGCGGCCAGGAGTTCGTCGACGGGGCCCGGGCCCGCCACTGCCGGGTGGCAATCGACGGGCCCACCTTCCTGGCCGCCTTCCCGGAAGCGAGCTGGCTCGTCGGGGGCGAGAAGCTCACCCGCTGGCGGGGGGAGATCGACTACTGGGTCTTCGGCGACGGCGAGCTCGGCCTCGTCTCGGGCAGCGTGAGTGGCGAGCCCGGCGCGATCATGCCCGGCGCGATCCAGGCCACCGTCCAGGTGCGGCTCACGGCGACGGATCGAGACCGCCCCGTGAGCATCGTGCCTCCTGTGCCGTGACTCGGACCGGCGACACGACGGCGGCCGGACCCGGGAGGCGGGGGCAATCGACGGTCGCGGGCGCGCCCGCGCCGGACAGCGATGCGGGGTACGAGCCGGCGTCGGCCAAGCGGGACCGCCTGGCGCGCTTCTACCGGGTGGTGCGCTACCTGGCCGACCATCCGGAGGGCGTCCGGATCGACGCCGTGGCCCGTTTCGTGGGCATGTCGCCGCGGACCGTCTACCGGGACCTGCGGGCCCTCGAGGACGAGATCGGGATCCCGGTCTGGAGCGAGGCGGGCCGCTGGGGGGTGGAGGCTTCCGCCTTCCTGCCGCCGCTGCGCCTCACGCTCGGCGAGGCGATGACCTTCTTCCTGGCGGCCCGGCTCCTGGCCCGCTACGCGGACGAGTACGACCCGGACATGGCGGCCGCCTTCCAGAAGCTGGCCGAGGTGCTGCCCCCGGTCCTGGCCGCTCACCTGGCGCGGACGCTCGACCAGCTGGCCGCAAGGCCGGCCGACGCGCCCTTCAGCCAGCACGTCCGGCTCCTGACCCGCGCCTGGGCGGAGAGCCGAGTGGTCGAGATCACCTACGAGACCGGCGCCTACGACGCCGCCCGGGCGACCCGCGTCGCCCGGGTCCAGCCGTACCTGATCGAGCCCTCGGCCGCCGGCCATGCCCTCTACCTGATCGGCTTCGACGAGACGCGGGGGGCGGTGCGGACCTTCAAGATCGAGCGGATCCGGGCGGTCTCCGTCACCCCGGCCCGCTTCGAGCCGCCGGAGGCCGGGGCGGTCGAGGCACGCCTCGGCACGGCGTGGGACATCATCGCCGACCAGGAGATGGTGGAGGTGCGGCTCAGCTTCTCGGCGGCCGTCGCCGAGCGCGTCCTGGAGGCAACCTGGCATCCTTCGCAGCGGACCGAGCGAACGCCGGACGGCGGGCTTCTCTGGCGGGCCAGCGTGCCGGGTACGCTCGAGATCCGGGCCTGGATCCTCTCCTGGGGCGCCGAGGTGGAGGTCCTGGCGCCGGCCGAGCTTCGGGCTGAGTTGGGCGCCGCGCTCCGGGCCGCCGCCGCGCGCTACGGCGGCCCGCGCGGCTGAGCGTCGGGCGGGTGCCGTCAGTCGCGCCGGTCCCGCCGCGGGAGCGATCCGCCGGGCCGCCGCCAGAGGTGCCCGACGAGCAGCAGGTAGAGGCCGGTGCTCGCCGCGTACAGGGCAACGAACGCGCCGATGGGACCGACCGGTTCGCCGCCCGGCTCGGCGACCGTGGCGCTGGCGGGCGCCGACGGCTCAGCCGACTCGGCCGAGATCTCGTCTCCGCCCGGCGTCCCCGCCGGGCTGGGCCCGACGAAGGGATGCCCCTGGACACCGGCCGGGCGGCCGGGCTGCCAGTCCGGCTGGTAGCCGCCAGACTCGAGCAAATCGGGACCGCGCGCGAGGGTGAGCCAGGGCACGTCCCAGCCCGGGCTGTACTGGCGGATGCCCTGCCACTCCCGGTCGGTGGAGGAGAAGACGATGTAGCTGCTGTCGGGCGACCAGCGGATCGGCGCCATCGCCCGGGCCACGCAGGTCGGCCCAGTCATCGGGTCCGTGGGTCGCGCGGCGACCAGGAAGACCTCTCCCGACTGGGGCCCGGAGACTCCAGAGAGGCGGATGAACGCCAGCGTGGCGCCGTCCGGCGACCAGCTCAGACTCCGGGGGGCCAGCTGGGCCGAGGGCTCCCACCAGAGGGCTGCCCGACCGGAGCCGTCGGCGTTCACCAGCTCGACCCGCGGCATGCCCGCGGCATCGGGCCGCGCCACGAAGGCCAGTCGGCTGCCGTCGGAGGACCAGGTCGGATCGACCGCGGAGATGCCGGGGTCGTTCGTGAGCTCGGTCACCGTCCCGGTCCGGACGTCGACCAGGCCGATCTCCGTGTGGTTCGCACGCTGCGCCGAGAAGGCGATCCGGGTGCCGTCGGGGGACCAGGCCGGCCCGGACGCGGCCGCGCCGGCGTCGGTCAGCAGCCGCAGCGCCGAACCGTCCGGCCGGATCATGGCGATCCGTCCCGTCTCCCCGCCGGCCGTGCTCACTACGAAGGACAGGAGAGAGCCGTCGGGGGACCACCGCGGACCGTAGGCGTCGACGGCCCCGGTCGGCGTCTGCCTGGTCGAGGTCACCCTCTGCACCGCAGACCCGTCGGCCGCCATCACGTAGACCTCGCAGTGACCGTCGCGATCGCTGGTGAAGGCGATCCTGTTGCCGTCGGGCGACCAGGCCGGCGCGAAGTCGGCTGCCGGATGGCCGGTCAGGTTGCGGCGGCCGAGGCCATCGCTGCCGACCACGAAGATGTCGAAGTCGGGCCCCCGTGCGCCGACCCGGCTGGCGAAGGCCACCAAGGCGACCCCTGCGTTGGGCGTGCCCGCCGGATACGTGGGCGCGAAGGGCGTGACTTCGGGCGGACTGCCCGCCGGCCCCTCGTAGGGCGGGTACGCGACCGGGGACCCACACCGCGGCGGGACGATCATCTGGGAGGGGTCGCGGTCGGCCGTCACCGCGGAGACCGGCGCCGCAAGTACGACCGGGAACACGGTCAGAGTGGTGACCAGCCCCAGGCCGGCGAGGACGGCGGGCAGGACGCGAACGAACCTGATCAACATCTCGACCTCCCGGGCGGCGTGGACGACGCCGGGGCCCGGGTCGCGCCCGGGCGCTCGTTGGAACGGGTCGGTCTCGCCAGTGGCTCACCGCTGCCCCGGCGGCCGGGATCTGGG
>JAJYJO010000012.1 GCA_021789435.1 Chloroflexota bacterium | reverse complement strand
TCCGTGGGCGCGCGACCCTTGCTCGCTCCCCCGCCCGTGGCCGGCGGAACCTGGCTCGGGCCGGACGCGGCGGGCGCAGGGCCGCCACTGCCCGCCGCGGGCACCGGGGCCGGCTCTGCGACCACGACGGCCGGCGGCGCCACGGCGGGGCGCGCCGCCGCTTCCGCGAGGTCCGCCTCGTAGTCGGCCACGGTTGCGTAGACCGGCAGGCCGGCCGACGCGGCCAGTGCCCGCGCCGACGCGTCGGGGGCCACGATCGCCAGGTTCCGCGCCCGCTCCGTCGCCTCCCGCGCCAGGAGCCGGAAGTTGATCCGCGATGTGGCGAGGCGCGACGACGCCGGGAGCACGAGCGCCACCTGCCGGTCGGCCGAGCCGCGGATGCGGGCCGCAGCCGAGGTGATCTCGTCGTCGACGTCGAGGTAGAAGACGGCCATCGGACCTCAGCCTAGACCTTCATCGCGCGGAGGACTCGCCGCAGCGCCGCGTCGAGCGGATCCTCCAGCGTCTGGAGCTCGATCGCCTGGTAGGCCAGCCCGAGGGGGGTGACGTCCTGCTGGTCGATCAGCAGCTTCGTCGTATCGCGGATCGTCTCGACCTGCTCGGGAGCCATGATCACGACCTCCGGCGGGCGGCTGAAGGGGAGTCGCTTCCAGAACCGCTCGGCGCGCAGCGCGGCCGGGATCTCCGCCAGGCGCGAGCCGCCGCCACACATGTAGATCCGGCCGGGCAGCAGATCGCCGCCGGCAAGCTCCTCGAGCACCAGCTCGACGCCGGCGGCCCAGACGGCGACGTCCTCGGCGATGATGGAGCCCATCTCGCCCCGGCGGTCCAGTTCCAGGCCCCGGGCGTAGTCCACCTTGAGCGCCTCGGCCCGCGGGAAGGGCAGGTCCAGGCGGTCGGCGATCGACTTCGTGAAGGCACGCCCCCCGAGGGCGAACATGCGCGTCCCCTCGATGCCCCCGGAGCGGACCAGGGCCACGTCGGTCGTCCCGCCGCCGACGTCGATGAAGAGGGCCCCGGCCTGCTGGACCTGGTCCGTGCCGAGCACGCGGGCGACGGCGTAGGGCTCCGCCACGACCTCCAGGAGCTCGAGGTCGAGCTGGCTGGCCACGCTCTGCAGCGCCCCGAGGTGGACCAGGGGGGCGAAGGCGTTGAAGATGCTGATCCGGACGTGGCGGCCCTGGAAGCCGACCGGGTTGGTGACCGGGTAGCCGTCGATTGCCGCGGCCGTCACGGCGGCATGGACCAGGCGGACGTCCACCTGCGGCAGGCCGGTCTCCCAGGTGATCGCCCGCTCTGCCTCGCGCAGCGCTTCGCGCTGGACCCCATCGATCAGGCGCTGCAGCTCGGCATCGGTGATCGGCGTGTCGGCGCGCTTGCGCTCCTGGCTGTGCGTGGTCGTGAAGCCCTTCACCAGCTCGCCGGCGATGCCGATCACGCACTGGCTCGGCCGGAAGCCGGCCATCTCCTCGGCCTCCTGCAGGGCCACCGCGCAGTTGTCCACCACGGCGGCGATGTCGGTGACCGTGCCCGACTGCATGTGGGCCAGGCCCTGTCGCTTCCGCCCCACGCCGCGGACCGTCCCGTGGCCCTCGTCGTCGATCTCGAAGACGAGCGCCTTGGCGAACTCGGTCCCCACGTCAAGGGCGGTGCAGGCCGCGAGCGCGGCCGTCTCGTCCCGCTGCCAGATGCGCCGCCAGAACGACATCCAGCCTCCTCCGCCGCCTAGCTCGCCGAGCCCGCGCGCGCCCGGGCGGCCTCGGCCACGAGCCGCAACGCCTCCGGCAGCCCCTCGCGGCGCTCCCCGATTCCCTGGGCCATCTCCTGCCGGCCGCCGCCGCGGCCGCCGATCGCGGTCACCGCCGCCCGCACCAGCTCGCCCGCGGAGAGGCCGCGGGCCACGAGGTCGTCGCTGACGGTGACGAAGAGCTGCGGGCGCTCGCGGTCGAGGCCCAGGGCGACGATGCCCGAGCCGAGCGCCGAGCGCACCTCCTTCGCCTGGCCCTTCAGGCCGCTCGGGCCGTCGAAGGGGCCGGCGTAGGCGACCAGCCGGACGCCCGGCGCGATCTCCACGGCGGCGCGGGCCAGCTCGCCCGGCCTGGGAAGGCCGGCCACGGTCCCGGACCTCAGGCGGCGGCGCAGCTCACGGACCTCGTCCTGGAGGGCGGCGACCCGGTCCGGCAGGACCTCGGCCGAGACCGCCCCCGTCTGCTCCACCAGGCGGTCCAGCAGCGCTGTCCGTGCGCGGAGCAGCGCGTCCGCCGCGTCACCGCTGACCGCCTCGATCCGGCGCGTCCCGCTGCCGATGCTCCGCTCCCCGGTGATGGCGAAGCCGCCGATCTGGCCGGAGGCCCGGCAGTGGGTCCCGCCGCAGAGCTCCAGGGAGTAGCCCTCGACGCGGATGGTCCGGACCCGCTCACCGTACTTCTCGTCGAAGAACGCGTCCGCGCCGGCGGCGATCGCCTCCGCCATGCCGGTCACGCTGGCGATGACCGGCCGGTCATCGCGGATGATCCCCCGGACCTCGTCCTCGATCCGGTGCTTCTCCCCCTCGCTCAGCGGCCGGTCGAGCGGAAAGTCGAAGCGGAGGTAGTCGGGCGCCACGAGCGAGCCGGCCTGGCGCGCCTCCGAGCCCACCACGTTCCGCAGAGCGCGGTGCAGCAGGTGAGTGGCGGTGTGGTTGCGCATGGTCCGCGCCCGCCGCTCGGCGTCCACCACGGCCTCCAGCGTCTCGCCGACGCGGAGGCGGCCCTGCAGCTCGCCGCGATGGACGATCAGGCCCAGGACCGGCTTCTGGGTGTCCGTCACCCGGAAGAGGAGGCTGCCGCCCCCCGGTTCGCGCAGGAGGCCGGTGTCGCCGACCTGCCCGCCGCCCTCGCCGTAGAAGGGCGTCCGGTCCAGGACCACCTCCGCCTCGCCGTGGCCGGTCAGCTCCCGGAACTCGGTCCCGCCGCGGAGGATCGCCACAACCCGCCCCTCGGCGGTGGTCGTCTCGTAGCCCAGGAAGGCCGTCTCGCCGGACCGCCGCAGGATCGCCTCGTAGAGCGACGTCAGCTCGGCGTGGCGCGCCAGCTCGGCCTTCCGACCCCGCCGGCTGCGGTCTCGCTGGGCCGCCAGCTCGCGCTCGAAGCCGGCCCGGTCAACGCGGACGCCGTACTCGGCCGCCAGCTCGGTCGTGAGGTCGACCGGGAAGCCGTAGGTGTCGTGGAGGCGGAAGGCGACCTCGCCGGCGAGGACCGGCGCCCCCGCCGGCAGTTCGTCCGCCCGGCGTCCCACGGTCCGCGGGGCGTCGCGTCCCACGAGGGCCACGAGTGCCTCGTCGAGCTGGGCCGTCCCCGCGTCGAGCGTCCGCGCGAACTGGCGCTCCTCGGCTGCGATCACGTCCCCGATGAGGTCCTCCCGCTCGCGGAGGACCGGATAAGCATCCGCCATCAGACCGATGACTTCATGCGAGAGCTCGGCGAGGAACGGCTCGGCCCGGCCGAGCAGGCGGCCGTGGCGGACGGCCCGCCGCAGGATGCGCCGCATCACGTAGCCCCGGCCTTCGTTGGCCGGCCGAACCTCGTCGGCGGCGAGGAAGGTGACGGCCCGCACGTGGTCGGCGATCACCTGGTAGCTGAAACGCTCGGCCTCGAAGGCTTCCGGGTCGTGGCCGAGCAAGTCGCGCATCCGCTCGTGGATCGGCAGGAACAGGTCGGTGTCGTAGTTCGACGAGACGCCCTGGAGGACGCTCGCCAGGCGCTCCAGGCCCATCCCGGTGTCGACACTCGGCTTCGGCAGCGGCACCCGCGTCCCGTCCGCTCGCTGGTCGAACTCCATGAAGACGAGGTTCCAGACCTCGAGCCAGCGAGGGCAGGTCTCCGAGTGGTCCGGGATGCACGCCGGCCCCTCCGAGTACTCCGCCCCGCGGTCGAAGTGGATCTCCGAGCAGCGGCCGCAGGGCCCGGTGTCCGCCATGCGCCAGAAGTTCTTGTCGTCGCCGGCCTCCACGTTCCCCCAGCGGGCGATCCGGCCGGGCGGCAGCCCGATCTCGTCGGCCCAGACTCCGGCCGCCTCCTCGTCGTCGCTGTAGACCGTGGCCGCCAGGCGGTCGGCCGGGATCCCGAACCCCTCGGTCAGCAGCTCCCAGGCCCAGTGGATCGCCTCGCGCTTGAAGTAGTCGCCGAAGCTCCAGTTGCCCAGCATCTCGAAGAGCGTGTGGTGGCGCGGGGTGCGCCCCACCTCCTCGAAGTCGTTGTGCTTGCCGGCCACCCGCAGGCAGCGCTGGTAGTCCACCGCCCGGCTGTAGGAGCGGGTCTCCACCCCAGTCAGGACGTCCTTGAACTGGACCATTCCGGAGTTGGTGAACAGGAGCGTCTGGTCGCCCGACGGCACCAGCGAGGTGCCGGGCACGACGGCGTGGCCGCGGTCGGCGAAGAACTGCACGAAGCGGCGACGGATCTCGTCTGACGGCAGGGGGCGGATCCGGGGGTCCAGCGGCATCGGCCGTAACGGTATCGCATCTCGCCGGCCCGATAGCGGCCGGCCCCGCCCCGCGCAAGACCCAGTGCAGGGCCGCGCCGGCCGCCCGGGGGCTCCCCTTCCGGCTCATGCGACTCACCGCATATCGAGCTGCTCGGCGGGTCGTGGGCGCGGCCACCGGCGGCATCCGGGCGGTTCGCACCGACCATCGTGCCGCTCCCGCCCGTGAGGCCGCGCCGGCCGTCCGGGGGGTCCCCTTCGGGCTCCTGCGGTGAGTCCCCCTGTTCGGTGAGCCGCGCCGCCGTTTACGCGGTGAGTCGCATGCGCCGGGCGACCCGTCCCGGGGAGGCTCGCCGAGGTTCTCCCGGCGACGTGACTTCCCGGCGACGTGACTTCCCGGCGACGTGACCTCCAGGGGGCGGCCGACCGCGATCGGCTGCCGGCGCGCTGAAGGTCGGCCGAGCCGAACCGCGCCCTCAGCGGCCCGCGGGGCGGCGCAGCCGGGACCAGATCGTCGAGCCCGCGATGGCCGCCCCGACCAGCGCCCCCGCGGTCAGGCCGCGGACGAATGTCCCCGAACGCGGGTCGCCGGCCAGCCGGGCCGCCACTCGCTCGAGGAGCGTGCCCGCCGGAGCGGCGGCCGGAAGACCACCGGGCAGGCCGCCGGTCCCACCGTGCAGGCGGCCGGTCCCACCATGCGGGCCGCCGGCCCCGCCGACCGACGAAAGCCGGTCGTCGCTCCCGCTTCGCGCCATCAGGCCGCCTTTCCCGCCGGCCCCAGGACCGACGCGATCGCCACGAACAGGATGCCGAGCCAGGCGACGGCCGAGGCCGCCAGGAGCCGGAAATCGCCGATCCGCAGCAGGTCGATGCCGAGCCGCGCGCCGATCGCGTCGCCGGCCCAGGCGCCGAGCACCGCCGCGACGAGGATCAGCACGATCCGGCCACCGGCGCTGCCCCGGAGCATGACGTAGAGCGCGGTGTGGAAGACACCGACGAGCGCGGCGAGCACCGGGGCCGGTCCGATCTCCACCGGCCGAGTATAGGTCGCGAGACCGGCCGAGCCCCGGGCCGTTCGGCCCGGGGCTCGGCGCTGCTGCCAGGGAGAAGTCGGGTCAGCTGCCGGCGATCGCCTTCACCCACGCCCAGCCGTCGACCGAGCCCAGGCCGGTCACGTCATCCCAGCCATTCGCGGTGTGGAGCGACGTGTCGTAGTCGAGGGTTCGGAAGGAGGTCGTGTTCTTGCCGATCGTGCGCAGCTCGCCCTGGGTGGGCGCACCGTTGGACCAGCTGGAGGTGACGTCGTGGAACGCGCCGGCGTTCTGGTAGAAGATCGCGTCGGCCTGGCCGAGGCTCGTCCCGGCCCGCTGGACCGCCAGGGCCAGCGCGCCCGCGAAGAGCGGCGAGGCCAGGCTCGTTCCGCCGATCCTGAGTTCCAGGTAGGTCGGCTTGCCGTTGACGGTGAACGTCTCGCCGAACAGGTCACCCGTGTTCGGGTCGGCGTTCATCGCCACGTCGGGCACGACGCGGGTGCTGCCGGAGGGCAGGCCCGTCACGCCCTTCTGCCACGTTGGCCGGGCGAAGAGGGCCGAGACGCCCCCGCCGGCCCCGCCGAAGAAGAAGCCGGGCGGCGTCTCGCACCAGACGTTCTGCCAGCTGGACAGGCAGTCGCCCAGGCCGGCGCTCGGCGGACGCTGGAGGTTCCAGGCGCTGAACCCGGTTCCCCAGCCAGTCTCGCCACGGCCGTCGTTGAAGCCGGCCGTGCCATAGGTGCCGTTCGACGGGGTGGCCGTCGTCGGCTGGCTGGCGTTGCCGGGATCGGTCGCGCCGGTCCCCCGGCCGACCAGGAGGCTCGTCCCACCGACGGAGACGACCCAGGGACTGGAGGCCGGGTAGTCGGGCGTCTTGTAGCCGACCGTCCCGGACTCGTCGCCGTTGTCACCCGAGCTGAAGGCGATGGTCATCCCTTCGGCCGCGCCCTGCATCAGGGTCTGCTCGTACGGCTTGATGTAGCCGGGCGGCAGCGCCTCCGTCGGGAAGCCGTACGAGTTGGTCACGATGTCGGCCAGGCGGCGGCTGACCGCATGGTTCATCGCCGCGTCGAGGTCCTGGAAGTTGTTCGGGGCGCCGATGTAGACGATGTGCGCGCCGGGCGCCGTCGTGTGGACGGACGCCAGGTCGAGCGACTCCTCCTCGTACCAGCCCTGCGGGTCCTGGTAGTTGCCGCGCTCCGGGTGATGGTAGGTGCCGGGCGCCACGACCTGCGTCAGGGAGGGCGCGGGCAGCCCGTGGTTCTGCGAGAACTGGGCCAGGTCGGCAGCCGCGGTCGGCGACGCGTAGGCGTCGATGACGGCAACGGTCACGCCCTTGCCGGTCACGCCCTGGCCGTAGGCCCCGGTCAGCCCGTAGGCACTCTGGACCTGGCCGGGGCCGTAGCCACAGACGACCCAGGGGATGCCGCCGTTGGCATCCCGGGTGTAGTTGGCCGGCAGGGCCGAGATGTCCGCGCCGTCGGTCGGCGGGTTCGTGGTGCTGTCAGCCTGCCCGTAGTAGCCGGAGCACGGTCCGGGGGTGGCGAACGGCGCAGGGCCGGGCGCGTCGGCGATGTCCGGATGGGCGAAGTAGGCGCTCTGATCCAGGCCGATCACCCCGGAGACGCTGGCCGCCAGGCCGGCCGGGATCGAGACATCCGCGGCCGGGGACTCGAGGTTCACACCCTGGACGTGATAGACGTTGATGGCCGTCGCGAAGGCCGCCTCGATCGCGCCGATCGTGCCCTCGGCCGACACGTAGTGCCGGTTCGATGGGACGTAGTCGACCTGCAGGCCGGCCGACGCCAGCCAGCTGCTGACGGCGTCCACCTGCGCCTGGGTCGGCGCGAAGCGGGCGTCGAACTGGGCCGGCGAGAGCCACTGCCGGTAGTTCGAGCTGCGGGGGTTCTGCTGGGCGGCCAGGAGGCTGTCGAGCGCCGCCCCGTCGTTCCAGCCCAGGTAGACGCGGAAGCCCAGGTAGTCGCTGACCGGCGCCCGCGCCACGAGGCTCTTCGGGTTCGCCCAGGCCGGGTGCGACCCGGCCAGGACGCTGCGACCGTTGGCAGCGGCGACCGGGAGCGAGGTTACGAGCATGCCGGCGAGCAGCACGCCCGTCGCGCCGGCCACTGCCCATCTGCGGGAGCGCGGGGATCGCATACCGTCCTCCTCGTGCAGGGAACCAGGGACCGCGGGCCGCAAACGTCTCCAGCCGTTCGCCCTCGATTGAACGGCGGCGGCTCCTCCCGGCCCGGAACGGTCGAACTGGTCAAGGTTTAGCACGTCGCCGATCGTTTCGGCAAACGCGTCGGTCACCAGCAGGTGCCTCCCCGCAACGCCTCGACCGGCAGGACGGATGCGACCGGAGGGCTGCTCAGCCGCGGGCGATCCTGCCCCCGCCGAGCACGACGTCGCCCGCGTAGAGAACCGCCGCCTGGCCCGGGGCGGCGGCCCAAACCGGCTCGTCGGTCTCGACCGCCCACCGCCCGGCCGAGGGCTCGCCGCCCGGCCCGCCCGAGGGGTCGTCCGTCCCGGCTGGCGCACCGGCCACCGCCGCGGCCCGCGGATCCGGCGGGATCGGCCGGACCGTGGCCTCCACCAGGCGGCCGCGGTGGCGGATGCGAACCTGGGCCCGGAACTCGCCGGCGGTCCCGGCCGGCGGGACCCCCGCGCAGAACGAGGACGACTCGATGACGAAGCGGTGCGTCTCCAGGTCGGCCCGGCGCGCGAGCTGGATCGTGTTGGTGAGCGGATCGATCCGGCTGACGTAGCGGGGCTCGCCCAGGGCGACTCCCAGGCCCGTCCGCTGGCCCACCGTGTAGGCGGCCGCCCCGCCGTGCTCGCCCACCCTGGCGCCGTCGGCGTCCAGCAGCGGCCCCGGCCGCGGCTCCCAGCCGCCCCGCTCGCGGAGAGCGGCCCGGTAATCGCCGCCGGGCACGAAGCAGATCTCCTGGCTGTCCGGCTTGTCGGCGGTCGCCAGGCCGAGCGACCGGGCGACCTCGCGGACCTCCGGCTTGGTCATCTCGCCGAGCGGGAAACGCGCGTGGCGGAGCTGCTCCTGGGTCAGGCCGTAGAGGAAGTACGTCTGGTCCTTCGCGTCGTCCCGGGCGCGCCGGAGGCGGACCTCGCCGCCGGGGCCGGCCGCGAGCCGCGCGTAGTGGCCGGTCGCCACCGCCTCGCAACCGTACTGGAGGCGGGCCCGCCCCATCAGGGCTCCGAACTTGACGGCGCTGTTGCATTCGACGCAGGGGCTCGGCGTTCGCCCATCGAGGTAGGCCGCCACGAACGGCTCCAGGACGCCGGCGGCGAACTCGCGCTCCAGGTTCAGCACGAAGAACGGGATCCCCAGCTGGCCGGCGACGCGGCGGGCGTCCTCGGCCGCGTCGAGCGAGCAGCAGCTGCGGCGAAATTCAGAGTACGTGTCGGCGACATCGTGGAGGCGCATCCAGACGCCGACCGGCTCGTCGCCGGCGGCCAGGACGAGGGCCGCCGCGACCGACGAATCGACCCCGCCCGACATGGCGACCAGGACGCGGCTCACCGGGACCGCTCCGTCAGGGAAGCTGGGCCGCCGCCGGGCTCGCGCCGAGCGGGTCGGCGGCCAGCGCGCCGGCCGCCCGCCGCTGCATCTCGATCGCTGCCGGCACGAGCTCGGTCGCCCGCTCGATCTCGGCCTCCGTCGTCGCCCGGCCGAGCGAGAGGCGGACCGCCCCACGCGCCTCGTCGTCCGGGTAGCCCATCGCCGACAGGACGTGGCTCACCTCGTCCGAGCCGGCCAGGCAGGCCGAGCCGGTCGAGCAGGCCAGGCCGTCGAGGTCCAGGGCGGTCGCCACCGCCGAACCGTCCACGCCGCGGACGATGACCGAGACGAGGCCGGGCAGCCGCTCGGTCGGGTGGCCGGTGGCCTCCACCCCGTCCACCGCCGCCACGGCGTTCCGCAGGCGGTCCCGCAGTCGGCGCAGGCGGGCGACGGTCGAACGCCGCTCGCGGCAGGAGAGCTCGTAGGCCCGGGCCATCCCCACGATCCCGGCCACGTTCTCCGTGCCGGCCCGCCGGAAGCGCTCCTGGCTGCCGCCCTGCTGCTGGGGCAGAACCTGGATGCCGTGCCGGATGTAGAGGGCGCCGACCCCCTTGGGACCCTCGAACTTGTGGGCCGCCAGCGAGAGCAGGTCCACCCCGAGCGTCGCCACGTCCAGGTCCAGGTAGGGGGCGGCCTGGACCGCGTCGGTGTGGAAGAGGACGCCCTTGTGCGCCCGCACTCGGCGCCCGATCTCGGCGATCGGCTCGACGGTCCCGACCTCGTTGTTCGCCAGCATCACGCTGACGAGGATCGTCTTCGGCGTGACCGCGGCCTCGACGTCGTCGGGATCCACCCGGCCGTAGCGGTCGACCGGCAGCTCGACGACCTCGAAGCCGAACTTCTCCAGGTAGCGGACGGTGTGGCCGACCGCATGGTGCTCGATCGCGCTGGTGACGATCCGGTGGCCGCGGGCCTTGCCGGCCCACGCCGCACCCTTGAGCGCCAGGTTGATCGACTCGGTGCCCCCCGACGTGAAGACGATCTCGCGCGCCTCGGCGCCCATCGCGCGCGCCAGGCGCTCGCGGGCGTCGTCGAGCGCGGCCCGGGCCGCGCGGCCGGTGGCGTGGGCCGAGCTCGGGTTGCCGAACCGCTCCTGGAGGTACGGCAGCATGGCCTCCAGGACCTCCGGCCGGAGGGGCGTGGTCGCGGCGTGGTCGAGGTAGATGGGTGCCTCGGGCATGGCGGGCATTGTACGCCGCGCCCCGCGGCCCCCCGCCGGTGCGCTCAGACTCCCGTCGCCTCGCGGTCGCCGGCCCGGCGGAGCTCCTCCTCGCGGCCCCGCTCGCGCCGCCGGTCGTGGGCGGAGAGCAGCCGCTTCCGCAGGCGGATCGACGACGGCGTCACCTCCACCAGCTCGTCGGCGGCGATGAACTCGATGGCCGCCTCGAGGGTCAGCGGGCGGGCGGGCGTCAGGCGGAGCGCCTCGTCATGGGCGTGCGTCCGCATGTTCGTGAGCTTCTTCTCCTTGGTCGGATTGACGTCCATGTCGCCGGGCCGGCTGTTCTCGCCGACGATCATCCCCTCGTAGACTTCGACGCCGCCGCCGATGAAGAGCTCGCCCCGCTCCTGGAGGTTGAAGAGCGCGTAGGCGTTCGAGAGCCCCGGCCGGTCGGCCACCAGGACACCCGTCGTGCGGTGGGTCACCTCGCCGGCCCACGGCCCGTAACCCTCGCCGATCTGGTGAAGCAGGGCCGTCCCCCGTGTCTCGGTCAGCAGCTGGCCGCGGAAGCCGATCAGGCCGCGGACGGGCAGGACGTAGTCCATCCGGACCCGCCCGTCGGCGTCGGTCGACATCTGCTCCAGGCGCGCCTTGCGGTCCGCGAGCGCGCCCTGGACCGTGCCGATGAACTCGGGCGGGATGTCGACGGTGATCCGCTCGTACGGCTCGTGCACCTCGCCGTCCACGTCGCGGAGCAGGACCTCCGGCCGCGAGACCTGCAGCTCGTAGCCCTCGCGGCGCATCTGCTCGATCAGGACGGCCAGCTGCAGCTCGCCGCGGCCGCGGACCTCGAACGTGTCGCCGGACTCGGTCGGCAGGACCTCGATCGAGACGTTGCCGAGCAGCTCGCGGTCGAGGCGGGCCCGGATCTGGCGGCTCGTGACGTAGCGGCCGTCGCGCCCGGAGAGCGGCGCGGTGTTGACGCCGAAGGTCATCCGCAGAGTCGGGGCGTCGACGTCGAGGCGGGGCAGTGGCCGCGGGTCGGAGGGGTCGGTCAGGGTGTCGCCGATGGTCACGTCGGGCAGGCCCGCGACGGCCACGATCTCGCCGGGCCCGGCCTCCTCGATCTCGACGCGCTCGATCCCCCGCGCGGTCGTCAGGCTGGTCACCGTGCCGCCGAGGGTGACCGTGCGGCCCGGCTCCACGTCACCCCCGGTGTCGTCGGCCTCCTCGCGCACGACCACCACCCGCTGCCCCAGCCGGACCTTGCCGTTCCGGATCCGGCCGACGGCCATCCGGCCGACGTAGTCGTTGGCCGCGAGGTTGGTCACCAGCAGCTGGAGCGGGTGGCCGGGCGTGAAGGCCGGCGCCGGCGTGTGCTCGACCAGCAGGTCCAGCAGCGGCCTGAGGTCCCTGCCCTCGAACGCAAGGTCGAGGGTGGCCGTGCCCGCCTTGGCGTTGGTGTAGACGATGGGGAATTCGATCTGGTGCTCGTCGGCGCCGAGCTCCAGGAACAGCTCGTAGATGGCGTCGACGACCTCGGCCGGGCGGGCATCGCCGCGGTCCACCTTGTTGACGGCCACGACCACGGGGAGACGCCGGGCGAGGGCCTTCTGGAGGACGTAGCGGGTCTGCGGCAGCGGCCCTTCGGCGGCGTCCACGAGCAGCAGGATGGCGTCCACCATCAACAGGCTCCGCTCGACCTCCCCGCCGAAGTCCGCGTGCCCGGGCGTGTCCACGATGTTCAGGTGGACGCCCCGGTAGTCGAGGGCGGTCTGCTTGGCCAGGATCGTGATCCCCTTCTCGCGCTCGAGGTCCATCGAGTCGAGGACGCGCTCGACCACGACCTGGTTGGCGCGGAAGGCGCCGGTCTGGCGGAGGAGGGCGTCGACGAGCGTCGTCTTGCCGTGGTCGACATGGGCCACGATGGCGACGTTGCGCAGGTCCCGGCGGCTCGCGGTGCGCGGTCCGGGTGGCGGCGCGGCCGGCCGCAGCCGGCCGGGGTGGGCGGAACGCGGGTCGGCGGAACCCGGGTCGGCGGCGGGCTCGGTCGAACCCGGGTCGCTGGTGACGGGCGTGGCGGGGCTGGGGGTGCGGTCCATGGGGCCCGCGGATTGTCGCACACCTCGCGCCAGACGGCACCCCGGCGCCCCGGTCCCGCGGTCAGGCGGCCGCCGGGACCGGCGCGGCCTGGCTAGACTGCCGCGCAGGAGGTGCCGTCCGTGACCGTCGCCGCTGTCGTCATCGCGCCGCACCCGGAGATGGCGCTGGCGCCCCACGAGGGCCGGCCGCTGGTCCGCCGGCTGGCCGACGTGGCCTGGTCGGGCGGGGCGATACCGTTCGTGGTCGTCGTGCCCGACCCGGAAGGGGCCGTCGCCGCGGCGCTCCGGGAGAGCGCCGCGCTCCTGGCCGTGCCCGAGGCCACCCGGCCCCAGGGGATCGCCTGGTTCACGGCCGGCTTCGCCGCCGCCCGCGGGGCGGTCGAGGGGACCCGGGCGGCGCTTCTCTGGCCGGCCCGTCACGCCTGGCTCGATCCAGAGACGGTGACCTCGCTGATCGAGGCCCACGGCCGGCGGCCGGACGCCCTGGTGCGGCCGGCCTATCGGGGCCGGGTGGGCCTCCCCGCGCTCGTGCCCGTCGCGGCGTTGGAACGGCTCGAAAGCATGGCCGGGCGGAATGGGGAGGACGCCCTGGCCGCGCTCGTCGAGGCGGGCCTGGCGCTGGAGGTCGTGGAACTCGGTGACCCGGGCATCGTCCACGACCTGGCCACGCCCCGGGAAGCGCTGCCGCCCTTCGAGGGACCGGTCGGCCCGGTCGGCGGGCCGGCCCCCGAATGGGGCGCCGACGTCGCCGCCCACCTGCCGCCGCCGGAGTCCGATCGCGCCCCCACCGCATAGGACGACACCGGCGGCCGCAGGCTCAATCGGGCCGTCCGGCCCTTCACGCCGCCCGTCGCCGGCGGCTATCACCGGACCGGCGCCCCAGCCCGGCCGGACCGCCCACCCGAGAGGTACCGATGCAGACGCCACTCACCCCGTCCGCCGGGACGGCGCAGCCGGCCGGCCCCGCGCCGGGTCTCATCTACGCCGGCTTCGGGATCCGCCTGGTAGCCCTGATCGTGGACTTCCTGGTCATCGGCGCGATCGGCGGGCTGGTCGCCGACATTCTCGGCCTCGGCTTCATCGGCCTCTGGGGCGCCGACTGGCGCGACCTGGCCTTCTGGCACGTGCGCTACCTGGGCGGCACCTGGCTGGCGTGGCTCGTCCTCCAGGCACTGATCAGCGGGGCCTACTTCGTCTACAGCTGGACACACTGGAGCGCGACGCCCGGCCAGCGCCTGATGAACCTCCAGGTCCGCATGGACAACAACGGGAGCCAGCCGAGCCAGGATGTTGCCATCAAGCGCTGGGCCCTCCTGACGGTCCCGATCGTCGGCAACCTGCCCGTGTTCGGCTTCCTCGTCTTCGTCTACCAGCTCTACCTGGCCTGGACCACCAGCCACGACCCGAACAAGCAGGGGTTCCACGACCAGCGGTGCGGGACGGTGGTCGTCCGGGAGCTCTGAGGAAGAGGAGCGGCCGGGGCAGGCCTATCCGCCGGCCGCCAGCCGTCCGGCCTGGGCCGGCATGGGGCGCGATCGCCGGCCGAGCGTCGCGATCAGCAGCCCGCCGACGATCAGCGCCACGCCACCGAGCTGGACCGGCGACGGATCCTCCCCGAGCAGGACGAACCCGGCGGCCAGCGTGGTCACAGGCTGGGCCATCAGGATGAGCGATGTCAGCACCGCCGGCAGGCGCGGCAGCGACACGGAGATCAGCAGGTAGCCGGCCACCTGCGAGGTGAAGGCGAGCAGCGCCAGCCAGCCGTGGGCCGGCCAGGACGGCCACGGGTCCAGCTCGCCGATCGCGGTGCCGACGACGGCCGCCACCGCCGCGGTCGAGGCGGTCGCGATGAGGAGCGCGACCACCGGCCGGCCGTGCGCGCCCATTCCGCGCCGGGCGATGAGCAGGTAGCCGGCGTAGCAGGCCGCCGACAGGAGGCCCAGGACCACCCCCAACCGCGGATCCGCGCCGTAGGCGCCCCGGCCGACGATGCCGGAGATCAGGACCACGCCGCCGAGCATCGCCGGCAACGCCAGGAGAGCGGGCCGCGGCGGGCGCTCCCCGAGCACCAGCCAGGCCCCCACGGCCACGACCACCACCTGGAGGTTGGCGAGGACCGTCGCCAGGCCGGCTCCGACGGCAAGCACCGCGTGGTGCCAGAAGAGGAGGTCGCCGGCGAAGAAGACGCCCGCGACCAGCGCCAGCCGCACCTCGCGCGGGCCGGGCCCCCCGGCCCGCCGCCGCTCCAGCCAGGCCATGCCGAGCAGCCAGGGCAGAGCGTAGAGGCAGCGGAAGACCGTGGCCGTCGCCGGCGAGACGCCGGAGAAGCGGAAGAAGATGCCCGAGAAGGCGATGCAGAGCGCCCCGGCCAGCGCGGCCGTCCGCGGCCGCCGGGCGGCAGCCTCCAGCCAGCTCACCCCCGATCGCCGGTCGCCCGCTCCTCCCGCAGCGCCCGGAGCGCCTGCTCCACGCCGAGGTGGCGGAGCCCCAGCTCGGCATACTGGCCCGCATCCGGAACGGACGGCGCGCCCAGCATCAGGTCGCTGCCCGACTGCGTCTTGGGGAAGGCCATCACCTCGCGGATGTTGGTCTGGAAGGCGAGCAGGGCCGCCCAGCGGTCGATGCCGAGGGCGATCCCGCCGTGGGGCGGCGCCCCGAAGTCGAACGCCTCGAGCATCCCGCCGAAGAGCTCGTGCATCTTCTCGAGGGCGTAGCCCTGCAGGGCGAAGCTCCGCTCCAGCAGGTCGCGGCGGTGGATCCGCACGGAGCCGCCGCCGAGCTCCCAACCGTTGAGGGCGACGTCGTACTGCATGGCCCGGGCCCGCCCCGCCGGGTCGTCGATCGATGGCCGGTACGGGTCGCCCGACGCCGTCACGAGCAGCGGCTCGTCCTCCGGCACCACGCCCGAGAACGGGTTGTGCGTCGCATCCCAGCGGCCGTTGTCGCGGTCCCACTGGTACATCGGGAAGCGGTGCACCCAGCAGTAGGCCAAAACGTTCGGATCGGCCAGCTCGAGATCGAGCCCGAGCTGCTGGCGGAGCCGGCCCAGGACGTCGGCCACGATCTCGCTCCGGTCGGCGACGACGAGGAGCAGGTCGCCGGGCGCGGCCCCGGCCGCCGCCACGAGGGCGGCCAGCCGCTCCTCGCCGAGGAACTTGCCGACCGGAGAGTGGGCGCTCCCGTCGGCGGCCACCGCGACGTGGACCAGGCCGCGCGCGCCGTGGCGCCGGGCGAAGGCCGTCAGCTCGTCGATCCGCGAGCGGCTCGCGTCCCCCAGGCCGGGCGCGACGATCCCCTTGACACGGCCACCGGCTGCCAGCGTCTCGTCGAAGACGCGGAAGCCCGACGGGACGGGACCGAGGGCCGCGGCCAGGTCGACGAGCTCCATCCCGAAGCGGAGGTCGGGCTTGTCGGAGCCGAAGCGCTCGAGCGCTTCCGGGTAGGTGAACCGCGGGAACGGCACCTCCAGGATCGGCCGCTCCGGCACGACCGAGCGGCTCACCTCGACGATCATCGCCTCCACGAAGTCCATGACCGTCGCCTCGGCCACGAAGCTCATCTCCAGGTCGAGCTGGGTGAACTCGGGCTGCCGGTCGCCGCGGAGGTCCTCGTCCCGGAAGCAGCGGGCGATCTGGAAGTAGCGGTCCATGCCGGCCACCATCAGCAGCTGCTTGAGCTGCTGGGGACTCTGCGGCAGGGCGTAGACGGTGCCCGGCTGGAGACGGCTCGGAACGATGAAGTCGCGCGCGCCCTCGGGGGTCGACTTGATCAGGATCGGCGTCTCGATCTCGACGAAGCCGGCGCGGTGATGGGCGTCACGGATCGCCCGCACGAGGGCCGCCCGCAGCAGGAGCCGATCGCGGAGCGGCTCTCGCCGGAGGTCCAGGTAGCGGTAGCGGAGGCGCAGCGACTCGTCGACCGGGGCGTCGGGGGCGTTGATGTAGAAGGGCGGCGTCTCGGCCCGTGCCAGGACCGTCAGCTCGCTGGCGCGCAGCTCGATCTCGCCCGTGGCCAGGCGGGCGTTCTCGGTGCCCGCCAGGCGCCGGGCCACGGTCCCGGCGACCGACAGCACGTCCTCCGGCCGGGCGCCGGTGGCGACCGCGTGGGCCTCCGGCGCTTCCCGGGCGTCGACCACGACCTGGGTGAGCCCGTAGCGGTCTCGCAGGTCCAGGAAGATCAGGTGGCCGTGGTCGCGCCGCCGGTGCACCCAGCCGGCGAGCCGGGCCGCGGCCCCGGCGTCGTCCGCGCGCAGCGCGCCGCAGGTGTGCGAGCGGTAGGGCGTGGCCAGGTCGTCGAGGGCATGGGCGAGGATGGTCGGCTCGGTCATGGCGAGCCGAATGGTAGAGGATGCCGCACTGCCGGCGGCGGGCCGGCGCTCAGACGGCCTCTCCATGGCGGTGGCGGCTGTCGGCGCGCCGCAGCTCGCCCGCGAGGTCGGCCAGGGCCACCGTCCGCTGGGTGCCGGCCAGCAGGTCCTTGAGCCGGACCTGGCCATCGGCCAGCTCGTCGCCCAGGATCACCGCGAAATGGGCTCGCTCGCGGGATGCCGCCTCAAGCTGGCGGCCGAGCTTCCGCTGGCCAAGCTCGGCGCGCACGGCGAGCCTCTCGGCACGCAGGAGCCCCGCCACGCGCAGGCGATCGACCGTGGCGGCCGGGTCCGCCCCGACCACCACCGCGAGCGGGGCGGGGGCCGCCACGACCGCCGACGGGTCCGCCTCGGCCAGCGCCAGGACGGTCCGGTCGAGCCCGAGGGCGAACCCGATGCCGGGCGTCGGTCGCCCGCCCAGGACCTCCACCAGGCCGTCGTACCGTCCGCCTCCGCCAAGCGCCTGCTGCTGGCCCTCGGCGCCCCGGCGGTAGTACTCGAAAGCCGTCCGCGTGTAGTAGTCGAGGCCGCGCACGAGCGTCGGCTCGACCCGGTAGCGGACGCCGAGCGCGTCGAGGTGAACCCGGACCGCCGCGAAGTGGGCGGCACAGGCCCCGCAGAGGTGGTCGCCGATCCTGGGCGCCGCCGCGATCAGGGCGCCCATGGCCGGGTCCTTGGAGTCGAGGAGGCGCAGCGGGTTCGTCTGCAGGCGGGCCGCCTCGAGATCCGGGAGACGAGCCTCATGGCGGGCGAAGTAGCCGGTGAGCTCGGCAACGTAGTCGGGCCGGCAGGCCCCGTCGCCGATCGAGTTGAGCAGGACGTCCACGTCGGCGAGGCCGGCCTCGTGGTAGAAGCGGAGACCGAGGTCGATCTGCTCGGCGTCGACGGCCGGCCCGGGATCCCCGATCGCCTCGACATCCCACTGCCAGAACTGACGGTAGCGCCCGGCCTGCGGCCGGTCGTAGCGGAACATCGGCCCCACGAGGCTCACCTTGACCGGCTGCGGCCACGTCTGGAGCCCGTGCTGGACGTAGGCCCGGACGATGCCGGCGGTCGCCTCGGGCCGGAGGACCCACGTCTCCCTCTCATCGCTGCGTGGGGCCAGCCGGAAGAGCTCCTTCTCGACAACGTCGGTGGCCTCCCCGACGCCGCGTTCGATCACGCCCGCCTGCTCGAAGATCGGCGTCTCGATCTCCCGGTAGCCGTACCGGGCGGCGAGGTCGCGGGCGATGGACTCCAGGCGCGCGAACGCCGCCCGCTCGTCGGGCAGCAGGTCGCGAGTTCCCCTCGGGGCACGGGCTGACGGCATGCGGCGAAGTCTATCGGCTGCCCGCGTCCCGCGACGGACGCCGCGTCGGGCGCCCCGAGCGCTCAGCCGGGGGCGGCGACCGGCAACGTCTCGGCGACCCAGTCCTCGACCGAGGTGAGGCGCACGCCGAACTCCTCGGCCAGGCCGGCCATGCCCGGCACCTGCGGACTGCCGGCATCGAGCATCAGCATGAAGCCGGTGAGCTCGGCCGCCACTCGGGGACCTCCTCGCCGGGGGCGACGCCGCGGATCTGCAGGGGCCGGCCGAGAGCGCGTTCCACGATGGCGCAGACGTCGCGCAGCGAGTGGGCTTCCCGCCCGCTGATGGGCAGGCGCCGGCCGACGGCGCCCGTCTCCTCCACCGCCGCAACGGCGAAGGCGGTGATGTCGCGGGTGTGGACGAACGGGTTGCGCCCCTTGCCCGACCCCATGAAGACGATCTCCCGGCCGGCCAGGGTCGGGCCGGTGACCAGCATCGGCAGCCACTCGTCCATGAAGGGCGCCGGCGCAAGGGTCGTCCAGGGCATCCCGCTGGCCCGGACGCGCCGCTCCGTCAGCCCCTTGGCCGCCACGAATGGGACGGGGCTGGTCTCGTCGACCCCGAGGGCCGACGTGTAGACGAAGTGGGACACGCCGGCCGCCGCCGCCGCCGCGATCAGGCTGGCGTAGCCGGCGAGCTCCACCGTCTCCACCGTGTCGATCGGTGCCCGCAGCATCGAGTGGGCGGTGATCACGATCGTGTCGATCCCACGGCAGGCACGCTCGAGTGACGGCGGATCCTTGAGGTCGCCCGTGACGGGCACCGCTCCCGCCCTCACGAGCGGCGCGAAGGTCGAGCCAGGGCGGACGAGGACCCGGACCTCGTGTCCCCGCGCCAGCAGGGCCCGCGCGATCTGGCCACCGAGGTGGCCGGTGGCTCCCACGACGAGGATCATGTTCCCCTCCCTGTCTCGCCCGACGAGGCGGGCCCGACCGGGGCGGAGGGCTCCGCGAACGCCGCCGCCACGCCGGCGGCGAGCGAAGCCGCGGCCTCCCCCCGCAACTCGATCTGCCGGCCGGACCGGATCTCCTCGACCAGGACCCGGACCGCCTCCCGGCCCCCGTCCTCCCCCCAGGACCGGACCACGTAGGACCGATACCGGCCGGTCTCCATCGCCTGCCTCCTGCCTCGCCCGTCGCTCGCCGACCCGACCCTCGGGCGTGCCCCGGGCCCGCGGCCCGCGACCGCCTCAGGCACGCCCCTCGCCAAGCACCTTGGGCGAGTCGAAGCACCACGGCCCGTCAGCGGTCGTGCAGCCCCAGCCACTGGGCACGGCGAGGTAGAAGAAGTCCCCCGTGCTCGCGTCATACGAGACGATCAGCAAGGCGCTCATCTCAGGGGTGAATGTCGTGTACAGGTACGCGCCGTGGGCCGGGTCGTACGTGCGGCCGGCCAGCTCCGGGAAGACCGCCAGGATCACGCTGTCCGTGATGGGCTCGACGACCGGGGCCAGGTCGAGCTCCGCGGGGGTCCAGCGCGCGTGGAGACCCTTGGGGGGATACGCGTCGTGGCGCGGCGGATCCAGCGGGCTCCGCACCAGCAGGACCGCGTTGGCGGTCGACTGGGCCAGGTTGACATTCAGCGACCAGACGCCGTCCAGCGGCTCGATCACGAAGATCAGCTGGCCGGGCAGCGCGGTCGAGTAGGCCTCGCCGCTCGTGAAGGTTCCATGGAAGGTCACCGCCGCGGGCGACTGCGCCGCGGCTGCCGGGGCCGCGACCAGAGCCGCGAGTGCCGCTGCGGCGAGTGCGATCCGGATCTGACGCATCGGAGGAATCCTCCTTCCCATCGACGCGGCCTCCGGGCCATGCCGGCCGCGGTTCGCGTCGTCGGGCCCAGCTTCCGTCCGGGGCCGTTCCCGAAGCGTTCCCCGACGGAGCGCCGGACCGCCAGCTCTCAGGTGACCATGTCCGCCCAGTCCTCCACGCTCAGCGCCCGCTCGATCCGTTCCTCGTAGCCCGCCTCCGCCGAACGCTGGGCCAGGTCGCGGGCGGCGGCCGCCTCCGCGTCGAACGCGGCCGTGTCACCCAGCTTCCCGGCCAGGTGGGCCAGGTGCGCATGCGACATCGCCTCGTTGTGCGGGTTGCCGCCCATCGAGGCCAGCAACGCCAGCTCCTCGCGGCGGGCAACCGTGGCCGCGCCGTATTCCCCGATGGCGTCCTCCATCTCGGCCGCGCCCCACCTCTCGAGCGCCTGAAAGTAGCGATCACCGATCAGCCGTGCGAGCTCGCGGACCCGCGCGTAGAGCGGCCGCGCCGCCGCGGGCCGACCCGCCCGGACGACGGAGACCGCCAGATGGAGGCGCGCGACGAGCTCGCCGCGGACATCGCGGCCCTCGAGCGCGGCCGCGAGGGCCCGCTCGAGCCAGGAGGTGGAGTCGCCCCACCGGCCGAGGTAGCCCAGCAGCATCCCCATGTCGTCGAGGGCCTTGGATGCCGCGCGCCGATCCGGTGACGCGTCGAGGACCGCGGCCGCCGCCGCGATGGGCTCGAACGCCTCGTCGAGCCGGCGCATCCGAACCAGGCACCAGCCGATGGCACCGCGGATCCGGGCCTGGGCGACGCTCGCCTCGGGAGGCAGCCGCGCCAGCGCCTCCTCCATCAGTGTCATCGCCGTCTCGAAGTCACCGTGGCGGTACGGCAGCAGCCAGGCCTCGCGGTAGGCCGCCGAGAGCTCCTCGGCATCGCGCGCCCGCTCGACCGCCTCGCGCAGCAGCGCGGCCCCGGCGGTGTCGTCGCCGGCCTGCACGAGGATGGCGGCGAGCCTGGTCAGGGCGCCGGAGACCGCGAACCGGGCCGCCAGGGGGGCCGGCAACCGCCTCCATGCAGCAAGGGATCGCTCCAGGAACGACCGGCCCGCGGCGGCATCGAAGACCCGCACCTCCCGTTCACCGGCCGCGAAGCCGTACGCGACCGCCAGTGGCAGGGCGTCCATCGAGCCGAGCTCGGCTGCCGCAAGGGCCTGTTCGGCGACCGCGGCCGGGTCGCTGGAAGCCGCTGCGGCTCGCTCGAGCTCGGCCGGGGTCGCCCCCGGCGCCGCGTCGAGAGCGGCCAGGGCCCCGGCGATGCGGAGGTGGAGGCGCGCGCGGCGTGCCCCGCTTGCCGAGCCGTGGACGGCGAGGCGGTAGAGCGGGTGCGCGAAGGCGTAGCCCGCGTCACGCTCGACGAGCAGGCCCGAGCCGAGGGCCGCATCGAGCGCGTCGAGAAGGCGGTCGGCCGGCAGCTCCAGGGCCCGGGCGAGCGTCTCGAAGCGGATCGTCGGCCCCAGCTCGGCGGCCGCCTCCAGCAGTTCCCGCGCCCCTTTCGGCAGCACGGTGGATCGCGCGGCGACCAGCCGACGAACGCTGTCCGGCAGCGCCAGGCCGGCCGCGGCGCCGACGAGCGACCAGCGGCCGGCTTCGAGCCGGACCGTGCCCTCCGCCCGGGCCGTCCGCGCCAGCTCGAGACAGAAGAGCGGGTTTCCCTGGCTCTGCTGGTGCAGGAGCCGGACGAGCTCGGGCTGGAGGCTCTCGCCGCCCAGGTGCGAGACGACGAGCGACTCGATGTCGCGGGCCGCCAGCGGCCCCAGCCCGAGCTCGAGCCCGCCGCGCGCCCGCACCTGGTCGGCCAGCGCCCGCACTCCGGCCGCCACCGCCTCATCGTCGCGGAACGTCACGGCGAGGAGGAGCGGGGCGTCGACGCCCGCCAGGACAAGGCCGAGCACTTCGAGGGACGGCGCGTCGAGCCAGGGCAGATCGTCGAGCGCGAGGCAGACCGGACGCCGCCGCGTGAGCCGCTCCAGCGCGCTCGCCAGGGCGGCGGTCAACGCGGGCCGTTCTTCGAACGGGAGCGCCGGGACGAGGCCCAGGCCGGGCAGGACCGTCGCCAGGGCGCTCGTCGCCGGTTCGCCCAGGCCGGCGACCTCCTCGGCGCCGAGCCGGCCCGCCAGGCCGATGCGGAGCGGCGCGTAGGCGAGTGGCCTCGCCGACTGGGAGGCCTGCCATTCCAGGGTCCACCAGCCGGCGGCCCGCGCGTAGCCGATCACCTCCTGGAGCAGGCGCGTCTTTCCGATACCCGCCGGGCCCCCGATGACGAGCCCGGCGAAGTGACCCCTGGCGACGCGATCGAGGAGCGACTCGATCCGCTCCAGCTCCGCCTGGCGGCCGAGCAGCCGAGCGGCGGCTGCCGCCGGTCGCCCGGCGAGCGCTCCCTCGGCCGCAACCAGGGCAGCCTGCGTCTCGGCTGAGGGCTCGGCGTCGAGCAGCTCGCGCAGGGCTCGGCGACACATCTCGAACTGCCGACGGGCGGCGTGGTGGCGGCCCTCCGCGGCCAGGAGTCCGATGACGAGGCGGTGGGCCGCCTCGTCGGCCGGGTCCTGGTCGAGCAGACGGCCAACGATCTCGTGGGCCTCCGCAGTCCGACCCTCACGAGCCGCGGCCGCGGCAGCCTTCAGCGCGACGGCCTGCCAGCGCCGCTGGAGGCGTTCGCGGGGTGCCGCCAGCCAGTCCTCGTAGGCATCGTCGGGGAGCAGCGGCCGCCGGCCGAGCCGCAGGACGGAGTCGATCGCGGCCCCCAGCCCCGCGGCAGTCGTGCCGCCCGGGCTTTCGCGGACCGTATCGCCGGCCGCGACCCTCCCCGGAGCGGGGCCTTCATCCGCGGCGGCGACGATGTCGAAGGCCGCCTGGAGGCGGTCGAGGTCCAGGTCGAGGACCGCCGCGTCGAGAGCGACGGCAGATCCGTCGACACCGAGCAGATCGCTCCCCGCGAGAGCGCGGTGCGCGAAATGGATCGCCTTGCGAAGGTTGCCCCGGCTGGCTTCCGGATCGGCCTCGGGCCAGAGCGTCTCCGCGGCGACCTCGCGGGAGACCCGGTGGCCGGGGGTCACGAGCAGCAGCTTGACCAGCCGCTCCGCGGAAACCCGCTGCCAGTCGGAATGCGCCACGGTCCGGCCGTCGAACTCGACCGCAAAGCCGCCGAGCACGGAGGCGGTGACGCGGGGACGGGGAGCGGTTGTCGGGACGCCCGGGGCGGGCGATGCGCACACGACGCTCGACGCTACCCCGTCGATGCCTGCCTGTGACGTGCCGAAGGTCCCATCCGCGGGCGGCGCACCCGCGGATGGCGCTCAGCTCAGGTCGCGCGTGACCGAGATGACGTCCTTGAGCTGCTCGAGCCGCGCCATCAGGCGGGCCAGCTGGGCCACCGAGGCGACCTGGAGCGTGGCCTTGACGGTCGCGGTGTGGCCGGCCGACACGGCCACGTTGGCGGAGGCGATGTTCACCTTGTGCTCGGCCACCACCTGGGTGATGTCGGACAGCAGGCCCGTCCGGTCGTACGCCTCGACCCGGATCGCGATCGGGTAGGTCTGCTGGACGGCGCCCTCCCATTCGACGTCGATGATCCGGTTCACCTCGCGCTCGTTCAGGACCGTCGGGCAGTTCTGGAGGTGGACCGTTACGCCCTTGCCGCGGGTGATGAAGCCGACGATCGTGTCGCCGGGGATCGGGTGGCAGCACTTGCCGAAGCGGACCAGCAGGTCCCCCACCCCCTTGACCCGCACGCCACCCGTGCGGGACGGCAGGGCCGGCGGGGCCGTGGGCGGCAGCTGGAACTGGGCGTCGTCGACGACCCCCAGGCGCATGACGACCTGCTGGGCCGGGATCGCCCCATAGCCGATCGCCGCGTAGAAGTCGTCCAGGGACTCGTGGTTGTAGGCCTTCGCCAGCTCCACGATCCGATCGTGGCCGACGGCCTGGCTCGAGGTCCGGGCCAGCCGCCGGAGCTCGCGATCGAGCGCCTCCCGGCCGTGGACGATGTTGTCCTCGCGCTCCTGGCGCTTGAACCACTGCCGGATCTTCTCGCGGGCGTGGCTCGTCCGGACGACGTTCATCCAGTCCCGTGACGGGCCGTGCTCGCCCTTGGTGGTCACGATCTCGACGATGTCGCCGTTCTTGAGCCGGTAGTCGAGCGGCACCAGCCGGTTGTTGACCTTGGCCCCGATGCAGCGGTGGCCGACGTCGGTATGGATCCGGTAGGCGAAGTCGAGCGGGGTCGCCCCGGCCGGCAGGTCCTTCACCTCGCCCTTGGGGGTGAAGACGAAGACCTGGTCCTGGAAGATGTCGAGCTTGATCCCCTCGACGAACTCCGTGGCGTCGGAGACATCGTGCTGCCAGTCCATCAACTGGCGGAGCCAGGCCAGCTTGGCGTCGTACTCGCGGTCGGAGCGCGAGCCCTCCTTGTAGCGCCAGTGGGCGGCGATGCCGACCTCGGCGACCGAGTGCATCGCGTGGGTCCGGATCTGGATCTCGAGCGGCTTGCCGTCGAGGGCGATGACGGCGGTGTGGAGGCTCTGGTAGAGGTTGTTCTTGGGAACGGCGATGTAGTCGTCGAACTGGCCGGGGATCGGCCGCCAGAGGGAGTGCACCACGCCGAGCGCCGCGTAGCAGTCCTTCATCTCCTCGACCAGGACCCGGATCGCGTAGACGTCGTAGATCTCCCCGAAGTCGGCGCCCTTGCGCTGCATCTTCTTGTAGATGCTGTAAAGGTGCTTGGGGCGACCGGACAGGTCGGCCCGGATGCCCGACTCCTCGAGGGCGGGCCGCAGCTCGGCGATGGCCCGGTCGATGTACGACTCGCGGCCCTTGCGCCGGGTGTCGAGCTGCCGGGCCAGGTCGCGATAGGCAACCGGGTCGAGGGTCTTGAAGGCGAGGTCCTCGAGCTCCCACTTGATCTGCCAGATCCCCAGCCGCTCGGCCAGCGGGGCGTAGATCTCGAGCGTCTGGCGGGCGATCCGCTGCTGCTTCTCGAGGGAGAGGTAGCCCAGCGTCCGCATGTTGTGGAGCCGGTCGGCCAGCTTGATCAGGACGACCCGGATGTCGTCCGCCATGGCCAGGAACATCTTGCGGATGTTCTCGGCCTGCTGCTGCTCGTGGCTGTGGGTGCTGAACTTGGAGAGCTTGGTGACGCCGTCGACGAGATGGGCCACCTCCGGTCCGAAGCGTTCCTCCAGGTCTGTCAGGCCGAACTCGGTGTCTTCCGGCACGTCGTGCAGGAGCGCCGCGCTGACCGCGACCGGGTCGATCCCGAGCTCGGCCAGGATCTGGGCCGCGGCGATCGGATGCGTGACGTACGGCTCGCCGGAGGCGCGAGTCTGGGCGCGGTGCGCCTCGACGGCGAGGTCGAGGGCGCGCCCGACGAGCTCCAGGTCAGCCTGCGGGTAATGGGCCAGGACGGCGGCCCGGAGGCGGCGCCGCAGCGTCTCGATCGATGGCGCGCCGCGCCCCGGCCGCGCGACCTCGGTCGGCCGTTCCCGGCCGACGGGGACTCGCCCGGCGTCGCGCGACGCAACCGGCTCGATGGTCATCGTCGGGCAAGCATACCAAGCACGGCCCGCGACCCGGATCGGCCACCTCGGCGGGGCTGGGCGGCCGTCACGGTCCGCTGTAGGCCCGCCGTCCTTCGGGCTCCCCGGCGGCCCTTCAGCGGATCAGGGCGGCGAGGTCGACGACCGCCGCGATCACCGCACCGTCTGGTCCCACCTGGACGGAGCGGAGCTGGAACGGGTCGCCCGGGGCGGAGCGGGCCAGGACGGCGGACAGCGACCCGTCGAGGCGGGCGACGAGCGCGCCGCTCTCGACGCCCAGGGTCCCGGTCACCGTCCGGCCGGACAGGATCACGGTCAGGCGATCCGGGGCTGCGAGCGCCAGCCCGGTCGGGATGAGGCCCGCCGACTGGACCGCCGACGCCACCAGCGGCTCCAGGTCGGCCCTCGTGAGCCGGAGGGTCGCCGCGGCCGCCGCGGCCGGACCCCGGACGATCACCTCCGGGACGACGAAGGCGGCTCCCTGGGCCGGCTCGATCCGGACGGCCTGGAGCGTCCCGTCGACCGTCCGGGCCGTGCGGCCGAAGAGGCTCACGTCCACCAGGGTCAGGTCGAGACGGGCCGCCCGCAGGTCGCCCATGACGACGTCCGAGGAGCGGATCCGGACCCGGTCGGCGTGGCCGGCGAGGATCGCCGGTGGCGGGTCGGCGACCACGTCGACCGTCGTTCCCGTGTCGCTGAAGCCGGCCGCCGCCAGCCCACCCTCGACGAGCGCACCGGCGACGATCGGCGGGACGAACCAGGCGGCAAGGACGGTGGCCGCCACGAGCAGCAGCAGGCCGGTCAGGCAGCAGCGCACGGCCGCCCGCCAGCGCTCCGGGCCCAACTCATCGCTCAGCCGTCCGTGCCCGACCCGCCGAAGCCAAGGCCGGCCAGCCGGCGGATCGCGGCCGCTCGCTCGTCCCAGGGGTGCGGCCCGTCGGCCATGATGATGGACCGCTCGTGGCCCTTGCCCGCCAGCAGGACCAGGTCGCCGGGCCGGGCCCGCTCCAACGCGGCCGCGATCGCGGCCTCGCGGTCCGGGATCAGCAGCAGGTCTGCGCCGCGACGCCGGCCGGCCGCCTCGGCCCCGGCGGCGATCTCGTCCAGGATCGCCAGGCGGTCCTCGCCCCGCGGATCCTCGTCCGTCACCACCACCAGCCGGCAGCGCTCGCCCGCGATGCGGCCCATCATCGGGCGCTTGGCCGTGTCCCGCTCTCCCGCCGAGCCGAAGACGGCCACCAAGCCGCCGCCGCGAGCGGCGGCCAGCGGCGCGAGCAGGCCCAGGACCTTCTCGAGGGCTGCCGGCGAGTGGGCGTAGTCCACGATCACCCCGAACGGCTGGCCGGCCTCCACCCGCTCCATCCGGCCGGGCACGCCGGCCACCGACTCCAGGCCCGCCCGGATCGTCGCCGGGTCCAGGTCGAGCGCCTCGCCGAGGGCCGCCGCCGCCAGGGCGTTGTGGACGTTGAAGCGACCGGCGAGGCGCAGCTCGACCCGGCCCTCCCAGCGCGGGGTGACGACGGCGACCCGGAGCCGGCGGGCGTCCTCCTCCACGGCAAGCGCCCGGACCGCGGCCCCGGCGTCGGTGCCGTAGGTGACGAGGCGGGCGCCGGCACGTTCGATCGCGGCCGCGAAGAACGCCCACGAGGGGTCGTCGCGGTTGACGATGCCGGTCCGCGGCCAGGGGCGTCCGAGCTCCTTGGGGAGGTTGGCCGGACCGGTGGCCAGGCGCTCGAAGAGGCTTGCCTTGGCGGCGCGATAGGCCGCGAACGTGCCGTGGAGCTCCAGGTGCTCGTGCGACAGGTTGGTCAGGATCCCGACGTCGTAGGCGACCCCGCCGACCCGCTCGAGCGCGAGACCGTGCGACGTCGTCTCGACCACTGCCCCGCGGTCGCCCGCGTCGACCATGGCCCGCAGCATCGCCTGCAGCTCGGGCGCTTCGGGCGTCGTCACGTGCTCCGCGTTCGGCTCGCGCTGCGGCCCGATCCGGGTCTCGGCCGTCCCGACGAGTCCGGCCGGGATGCCGGCCGCCTCGAGCACGGCAGCCGCCAGGAACGAGGTGGTGGTCTTGCCGTCGGTCCCGGTGACCCCGACCACCCCGAGCGAGCGGCTGGGATCCCCGTACCACCAGCTCGCCGCGGCGGCCAGGGCCGACCGGCTCCGCTCAACGACCAGCTGCGGCAGCGGCGCCCCGTCGACGGGGCGCTCCACGACCGCGGCGACAGCGCCCGCGGCGGCCGCAGCCCGCACGTAGTCGTGGCCGTCGGCGTGAGCACCGGGAACCGCGACGAAGAGCGAGCCCGGGCCCACGCGTCGCGAGTCGTAGGCGACGCCCCGGACCGCGAGGCCGGCCAGCGCGGCGATCGACGCGGCGCGCCCGCCGGCCCAGGCGCCGCGCAGCAGGCCCGCCATCTCGAGGCGATCGGCCAGGCCGCCGATCGGGAGCTCCCCGGTCGGCTCCGCCGCGCGCAGCCGCTCGGCGATCGTGGCGTCAGCCCCGTCGTCGCTCACGGTCACCTCGCTCACCGTCTCACCGCCGCGCCGCCTCGTGCCGCCCTCACCGCCCGACCGCCCGGGCCAGGCGACCGGCAACCCGTCCGGCGAGATAGCGAGCCGGCCGGGCGATCCACTCATGGTTCCCGGTCTGCTCCACCCAGCGAGCCCCGAAGGATGCCTTGAAGGCATAGAGACCGTACATCGGTTCGCCCTCGGCGGGCTGTCGGCGCGCCCCCGGGATGTCCACCCCGGCGAGGTCCATCTCGGCCCGCCCCTCGGCCATCGCCAGCTGGATCGCCCGCCAGAGCAGGAGGCGGCTGACTCCGGGGTGCGCTCGCCGTCGGTCCGCCCGGTCGCCCGAATGCGAGTAGGTCAGGCGGTCGCCGTGGCGGTAGAACATGGCGGCCCCGAGGACCTCACCGTCCGGCGAGCGGACCTCCAAATGGACGATCAGCCCGGCCGCCAGGCCCGTGGTCGCCCAGTCGAGAAACTGGGCGCGCGGCGCCAGGCCGAAATGGCGGCGGGCCGCCGTGGCCACCATCAGCCCGTAGAAGCGATCGAAGGCGGCCCGCCCGCCGTCGGCCAGGTCTTCCGGCGGCGGCATGTCGAACGGCGGGCAGGAGCCGTCCGGCGGGCGCCGGGCGTCGTAGCTGGCCACGCGGAGGCCCTGCCCCTCGGCCCCCCGGATCAGCTGCCGGGTCGTCGCTGAGAAGCCGCCGAAGACGGCCGACTCGTCCGCGGCGTCGGGCAGCGGCAGCGACATCCGGTGGCGCGACGCCTGGACCTCCTCGATCGGCCGGAAGCCGGCCCGCCGGATCAGCTCCGGGTATTCGCTGGCGGCCGGGATCTCGGCGTCGCTCGCGATCACGTCCACGCCGTGGCCGGCGAGCCACTCCGCGGCGACGGCGAGTCGCTCCGCGGTGCGGGCCACCGGCTCGCCCGCGGCGACGGGTCCCCGCGAGAGGTAGGCGCCCGACCCCCCGACCAGCGGCCACGGCCGCGCCAGCGCCAGGAGCGGGAAGCGGTCTCCGAAACGGAGGAAGCGCGGCGCCCATCCCCAGCGGGACCGGTAGGCGGCCCAGGGCCGGCTCTGGCAGACGTCGCCGCCGGCGACCTCGACGGCCAGCCGGTCCCAGTCGTCGGCCTCGGCCGGGTCGACCTGCCGGATGTCGAGGGTCACGCGTCGGCTCCCCGCGGCGCATCGTCCGGCGGGGGAGCATCGCGGTGGGCCAGCCGACTGCGCACCTGGCGGACGTAGAGCGTCCGGGCCCGGATCCCGAGGCCCGTCGCCAGGTAACCGAGGGGCCGGACCACGAGATCCCAGGCCCCGACATACTGCACGTCGCGACCGCCGAAGCCGGCCTTGAACTGGTCGATTCCCGGGTGGACCAGGCCCCACAGGTCGTAGCTGGTGGCGCCGCGCACGCGCGCGGTCCGGATCGCCTCCCACTTCAGCAGGTAGTTGGCCCGGCTGGCCGCCCCGGCCGCAGTCATGCCGCCGTACGGCTCGACCACCCGGCTGCCACAGCGGACCAGGAAGAGGACCGCCCCGGGGACGCCGTCCGGATCCTCGGCGAAGAGGAGGCGGGCCATGCCGGCCGGCCGAAAGGCCTCCCACACGTCGCGGTAGGCCTGCTCGGTCCGGATCAGCAGGCCGGTCCGGGCGGCCGTCTCGCGGTAGATGCGGTAGAAGTCGGGCAGGCGGTCGCCGTCGCCCTCGACGACCCGCACGCCGCTCCGCCGGGCCCGGTTGACGTACTGCCGCCACTTGCTGCGCAGGTCCCCCCAGAGGGTCTCCTCGTCGGCGCGGAGGTCCACGATGCGCGTCGCGGCCGGCTGGATCGCCGGCGCCGGGTGCCAGCCGGCCTTCCCCAGGGCGGACCGCAGAGCCCCGAACAGATCGGCGGGGCCGTCACGCTCGACCGGCGGGTCGATCCGGACGTGGGAGAGCCGCGAGGGGCCGGGACCGGCGGCCGCCCGCCGGAGGGCCTCGCTGAAGGCCGCCACCGTCTCATTGCTCCAGGTCGAGGCAACGGGCCCGCGAGGAACGTAACCGAAGGCCCAGGGCAGTGGCCGCGACGGGCGGACCAGGACCTGGCCCCCGACGGGGCCCCCGGCGCTCTCGGCCAGCACCCGTCGGGCACGCCAGCCGTTGGCGGCCTTGACCCGGGCCCAGGCCGTCGTCTGGAGGTACGAGCCGAGATCGTTGGCGGCCACGAAGGCGTCCCAGCCGGCGTCGGAACGAGGCAGGCCGCTCCCGCCGGCCGCGCCCATCGCCCCCGCCGCCGGCGCCGCGGCCTCCGGCACGCGACCTTCCGCGGCCCCCTCCGCCACGGCACCCTGCCCGACGCCGCCCTCGCCGCCCTCGGCCGCCGGAAGGGGGCCCTCGCCAGGCCCTCCGGTCACCCCTCACCCCCGGTCCGGTGGGCCCGCGGGTGCGCCTGGGTGTAGGCGCTCCGCAGCCGCCCCGGCGAGACGTGGGTGTAGACCTGCGTGGTGGCCAGATTCTCGTGGCCGAGCAGCTCCTGAACGACCCGCAGGTCCGCCCCGCCGTCCAGGAGATGAGTGGCGAAGCTGTGGCGGATCGTGTGCGGCGAGATGCCGGCCGGCAGCCCCGCCCGCATCCGCAGCCGCTCCAGGCGATAGCGCAGGCCACGGACGCCCAGCGGCTCGCCGCGGTGGTTGAGGAAGAGCGCGTCGGTCGCCGGGCCGGGCCGAACCGCCGGGCGCGCCCCGGCCAGCAGCGCGGGCCGCCCGTCGGCGACGTAGCGGGCCAGCGCCGCCCGGGCCGGCGCGCCGAGGAGCCCGATCCGCTCCTTGCGCCCCTTGCCGACCACCCGCAGCTCACCGCGACGGAGATCCAGCGAGCCGAGCGAGGCCGCGGCGAGCTCACTGATCCGGAGACCGGCCGCGTAGGCGGTCTCGACGAGCGCCCGGTCGCGCAGCGCCAGGGCGGCGACCGCGCGGCGCCGCGCCTGGCTCGCGATGGACCGGTTCGTCGTCGGCGGGTCCGTGGCGGCGATCAGCCGCTCCATCTCCTCGACCTCCATGACCCGTGGCAACCGACGCGGCTGGCGGGGCGTGCCGAGGGCCGCCCACGGATCCCCCCCGACGAGGCCCTCGCGGGCGCCGAACCGGTAGAAGGCTCGGAGCGCGGCCAGGCGCTGGGCCACGGAGCTGCGGGCCGAGCGGCGGTCGAGCTCGGCGAGGTACTCCCGCAACGCGGCGCGCGACGGCGCCCGCCAGTCGTGCCCCTCCCTGGTGAGCCAGTCGAGATAGGCCGCAACGGCCGTCCCGTAGGCCCGGACCGTATGCGGCGAGGCGTCGCGGGCCGCCAGGGCCCGGAGGAACCGCTCCAGCGCCGCCTCGCCGGTCATGCCGACCGGGAGGAAGCCCCGCCGGACCGTCGCGGTCGATTCGCCCGACCGGCCGCGTCCCGCGGGCGGACCGCCGCCCGGCCAGCGCGCGAGCCGCCGCGACCGCCCCGGCCGCCGCGACCAGGACGGGCCAGCGCCGCGGGATTCGGCTCGCCGCCGGGAAGCGCCGAGCCCGGGGCGAGGTCCCCCTCCGGCAGCGGGATTGGCGCTCCGCAGGCGAGGCAGATGCCCGCCTCCCCCTCGCGAGCGACCGGGCCGCGGTCGGCTTCGTGGACCGGGCCCAGAGGCTCCCGGGACGTCGTGAAGTTGCACTTGGGATAGCGCGAGCAGCCCCAGAAGACCGAGCCGGTCCGCCGCGCCCGGCGCGCCACCAGCAGGCCCTGCCCGCAGCGCGGGCAGACCACCTCGAAGGGGAGCGGTTCGGGTGGCGGCGGGCCCTCGCGCTTGATGTAGGTGCAGTCGGGATAGCGCGAGCAGCCGGCGAAGGGACCGAACCGGCCACGCCTGGCGACCAGCTGGCCGCCGTCGGTGACCCCGCAGACGGGGCACGCTTCACCCACCCCGGGCAGCGCGGGCGCGGCCGCCTCCCCCGTTGCGCCGTCGCCGCCCGCGGCCCCGGCCTCGCCCGCGGCCGTGGAGAGCGGCCGCGTCTCCTTGTGCTCGGGATAGCGGGAGCAGGCCAGGTACTCGCCGTAGCGGCCCGCGCGGATGACCATGGGGTGCCCCTCGGAGCAGACTTCTCCGCTGGGGATCCCGATCTCCGCGGGCCGCAGGTCCTTCTGCTTGGCGTCGACGAGCGCTCGAAGCGGCCCGTAGAACTCCCGGACGAGCGGAACCCATTCCCGCTCGCCGCGCGCGACGTCGTCGAGGTCCGTTTCCATGCGGGCGGTGAAGGCGGGATCGACGAACGCCCCGAAATTGTCCACCAGGAGATCGGTCACGATCTCGCCGATCGGCTCGGGATGCAGCCGCCGCTCCCTCACGATGACGTAGCCGCGGTCCACGATCGTGGAGATCGTGGCGGCATAGGTGGACGGGCGGCCGATGCCGTTCTCCTCGAGCGTCTTGATCAGGGTGGCCTCGGTGAATCGAGGTGGCGGCTCGGTGAAGTGCTGGACCGGGCTCACGGATTCAACGCCCGTCACGTCGCCTTCGTGAAGGGGCGGCAGCTGCCGCTCCGGCTCGTCCTGGGCGTCGTCCTGGCCCACCGTGTAGACCGCCGCGAAGCCGTCGAACAGGGTCCGCGTGGCGCTGGATCGCAGCTCGTAGGGTTCGTCCACCAGCTCGACGGTCGTCGTCTCGAGCTCCTTCTCCTTCATCTGGCTCGCCAGCGCTCGCTGCCAGATCAGCCGGTAGAGCCGCGCCTCGTCCGACGGCAGGAGCCGGGCGAGCGCGTCGGGATCGCGCCGGAACGAGGTCGGTCGGATCGCCTCGTGGGCCTCCTGGGCGTTGCGCGTCTTCGTCTTGTAGACGCGGCCCTTCGGCATCGTGTAGTCCTCGCCGTAGCGCGCGCCGATCACCTCGCGCGCCTCCCCGAGCGCCTGCCCGGACAGAACGACCGAATCGGTCCGCATGTAGGTGATCAGCCCGACCTGGCCCTCGGCCGTGGGCATCCCCTCGTAGAGGTTCTGGGCCGCCTTCATCGTCCGCTTCGGCGAGAAGCCGAGCTTCCTGCTGGCCTCCTGCTGGAGGCTCGACGTCGTGAACGGCGGGGCGGGCGAACGCTTGCTGAGCTTGACCGCGACCGATCGGACACGGGGATGGCCGAGCCGGATGGCGGCCGCGTGTCGCTCGGCGGTCTGCGCGTCGCCGATATCGAGCTTGTGGCCGTCGATCCGGGCGACTTCCGCGCCGAACGCCGTGCCGTCCGGCGCCAGCAGGATCGCCTCCAGCGTCCAGTACTCGCGGGCCTTGAAGGCGCGGATCTCTCGCTCGCGCTCCACGACGAGCCGCACGGCCACCGACTGCACGCGACCCGCCGAGAGCCCGGTGCGGACCTTGCGCCAGAGCAGCGGACTGAGCGTGTAGCCGACCAGGCGGTCGACGACCCGGCGCGCCTGCTGCGCGTCGACCAGGTTCAGGTCGATGGCGCGGGGGTGGGCGAAGGCCCGCCGGATGGCCGGCTCGGTGATCTCGCTGAACGTGACCCGCCGCGTCTTGTCCGGCGGCAGCCCGGCCGCCTCGGCCACGTGCCAGGCGATGGCCTCGCCCTCGCGGTCCAGGTCCGTGGCCAGGTAGACGGCCTCTGCCTTGCCGGCGGCCCGGGCGATCGCGCTCACCTGCTTGCGCCGATCGGCCGAGACCTCGTAGGTCGGCGCGAAGTCGTGCTCGACGTCGACGCCCAGCGAATCCTTGCCGGGCCTCTCCGGCAGGTCTCGGACGTGGCCGTAGGAGGCGAGGACGGTGTAGCCCGGGCCGAGGTAGCGTTCGATCGTCTTGGCCTTGGCGGGCGACTCGACGATCACAAGGTTGCCGCTCATCAGCGCGGAAGTCTAGCATCGTGCCATTGGCGGCCGATCCTTGCCGCCTTCCTCCCGGCCGGGGCGGCCTGGCGGGCCCACCCTGCCGAGGGCGGACGGGTCCCCTCTCTCAGGCCTCGCGGACGCGGCGCAGCAGCTCCTCGTCGATCTCCAGCTCGGCCTCCGGCTCGGCCGGCGGGCGTTCGGCCCGGCCCTCGTCGCGGCCCTCGTCCGCTGCCGGCACCGGTCGCGACGGGATCTCCACGAAGCGGACGTGGCCGAGCGGGAAGAGGAAGGTGGAATCGGTCCGGTCGACGAAGACCGGCCGGCTGCCGTTGAGCATTCGCAGGTTGGTGCAGACCAGACAGGCGTCCGCGGCCGTCGGGAGGCTGAACAGATCGGCCAGCAATGGCTGCTCGTTGTGGAGATGGACGACGGCGTTGCGGATCGTCACCCCGCCCGCGGGCGGCAGCGTCACGGGTTGAAGTCGATGACGACCCGAACCCGGCCGGCGTAGACCCAGACACCCACGCCCGCCCGATGGAAGGTCGGATCCATCAGGTTCGTGTAATGGTTGAGGCCGGCCGGGTAGGGCGCCTCGTTCTGGAAGAAGATCTCGACCGCGACCATGCCGACGTACGGGTCGCCCGATGGGCAGCCGACATTCTCGCCCCAGTTGCCGCTGGTGTAGCCGGCGGCGTCCAGGCGGGCCTTCGGGGTGCTGCCGTAGAAGTGATCGCAGACCCCCGCCGTGGCGATGATCTTGGCGTACGGGCGCGAGACGCGGCTGGAGATCCCGGCATCGAGGGCGAGCGCTGCGGCCGGCGGACGGACCGTCCGGCCGGCCGGCACGGCCCCGCAGCGGCCGCCGGTGTAGACCCAGCCCCCCGTCCGGGTGCAGTTCATCAGGCGCAGGTAATAGGTCTCGACGGCATACCAGGGCGCGCCGCCGGCGGTGGCGCCGCCGGTCGGGATCACGGTGCTGGTGCCGCGCGTCGTGGTCGTTCGGGCCGCGACCGGCTTGGCCAGGGTCGTGAAGGTGGCGCTGTGCGCGGCGTCCAGAGCCGCACCGTCCCTGGCCCGGGCGGTGGCCGCCACCGTCATCGTCACCTTCGTGCCGTAGGGCAGGCTGGCGCTCGGGTCGAAGACCAGCACCGTGTCGCCTTCGGCCCAACTGGTCTTGCCCTTCACTGCGGTCGTCCCGGCCCGGACCGTGAAGGCGGCCGCCGTGCTCGACTCATCCATCGCCCGCGTGAAGCGCACGGAGAGGAGCGCGTCGGTCGCGACGCCGGTCGTGCCGGCCAGCGGCCGGAAGCGGACCACGGACGGCGCGGCGACGGTGCGCACGGTGAGCGGATCGACCCCGCCGATCGGCAGCCCGTCCTCGTCCACCACCAGGCTGGCCAGCGTGATGGTGTAGGTCGTGTCGGCCCGGAGGGGCGTGGCCGCCGTGAACGTGAAGCCGGCCGAGGCGGCGCCGCCGGCATCCGGGGCCAGCACGCCGTTGACGGCCGGTTCGATCTGGAAGGCGACCTTGGCCGAGTTGACCAGGACCGGCCGGTCGAAGACCAGCCGGAAGGCGGTGCTGACGGGGACCCGGTCGCCGGTCGTGGTGGCGGCGGCGATCCGCCCCTGGGCGGCTGCCTGGGTCAGGAAGAGCGCCCGGACCGGTTTCCCGAGGGCCGCGCCCGCCTCGTCGCGGGCACCCGTCCCGACGGTGATGGCGTAGTAGGTGGCCGGCACCCAGAGCGTCGCCGGCCGGACCGTCAGCTCTCGGCCGTCCGCGTTCCAGCTCAGTCGGACGCCGGTGGACGGGGCGACCGTCAGGGCCTCCGCCACGCTGGCGCGGTTCATCGGCTGGCTGAAGTCGATGACGATCGGCAGGTTCGGGGCATGGCCGAGCTCGAGGATGGCGCTGAAGCGGGTCTCCGCCACCGGCACGATCCTGGACGGAGGACGGGCCTGGCCCGGCGTTGCGAGGGCGCTCAGGGCGGCCATCCCGATCAGCGAGCCGACCCCGACCGCGAGCCCGATGCGCGCCGCGATCGATCGCCGGAGGAGGACGGATACGTAGAGGATGCCGATCACGGGCAACGCAAGGATCGCGGCCGCGAGCTTCCGCAACAGACAGTCTCCCTGGTGGTGGTGGCTGGGCCGAGCTGTCTGACCCCTCGCTCGGAGGGCCCCCCGAGTCGTCGGAAGGGTACAACCTGGCCCGGGGGCGTGGCAAACCGGCCTGTCCCGGCGGCCTCACCCGGCGGCCTCACCCGGCGGCCGGCAGGTCCGCCGGATCGGTCGTCGCCAGCAGGCCGGCCGGCCGGGAGCGGCCGTAGGCCGAGACGGCCAGGCCCCGGATCTCCAGCAGCGTCAGCGTCCCCAGGACCGTCGCGATCGGCAGGCCGGTCGCGGCCTGGAGCTGGTCCGCCGTCGCTCGGCCGGCGACGAGGGCGCGGGCCACGGCCCGTTCGGCCGACCCGAGCTCCGCCAGCGCGGCCGCGGCCGACGCTCGCCCCACGGCGCGGGGCGGACCCTGGCGCCGGCCGCCGGCCGCGGGCGACGCGGCCACGAGATCCAGGTCCTCGAGCAGCTCCGGGATCCCGGCCACGACCCGGGCCTCGCCCGGGTAGGCGCGGAGGAAGGCGAGGCCGCCGCCGGCCGCCGGGGCGTCGAGCGGACCCGGGACGATGTAGCAGCCTCGACCCTGCTCGAGCGCCCAGCCGGCGGTGATCAGAGCGCCGCTCCGGTGTGGCGCCTCGACGACGACCGTCGCCTCGCTCAGGCCGCTGACCAGGCGGTTGCGCCGCGGGAAGGTCCCCCGCGTCGGCGTCGCCTCCGGCGGCAGCTCGGAGACGACCGCGCCGCCGGTCGCCACGATCGACTCGGCCAGGCGCCGGTGGGCCCGCGGGAAGAGCCGCTCGTGGCCGCCGCCGAGAACCGCCACGGTGGGGGCGCGCTCCGCGACGGCCGCCGCGTGGGCGCACCCGTCGATCCCCACGGCCAGGCCGGAGACGACGCAGGCCCCGGCGCGAGCGATCGCCCCGGAGATCCGGCCGGCGAGGCGCCTGCCGAGCTCGGACGGGCGACGCGTCCCCACCACGGCGACCGCGCGGTCCGCGGCAAGCGCCCCGCGGTCGCCCCGCACGAACAGGACGTGGGGCGGCATCTCGATTTCGAGGAGCCGGCGGGGATAGGCCGGGTCCTCCAGGGTGATCACGGCCAGGCCGGCGCGCCGGATCAGGTCCAGCGTCCGCTCCGCCGACCGGGCCGCCTCGCCGATCCGCGCGGCCAGGTCCTCGCCGACCACGCGTCGTCCCTCGCCGGTGATGATGAGGCCGGTCGTCCCACGGCCGGCGGCCGCGGCCAGGATCGCCCGGCCGCTCCCGAACCGACCGAGCAGAGCGCCGAAGGCGACCGGGCCCAGGCCGGAGATCGCGGCCAGCACGGCCCAGGCGTCCTGCTCGGCGGCGCGCTCCGCATCGGACGGGGGCTCCCGGCGGGCGCCGTCCCCGGTGCCGCCCCCGGTGGCACCCGTCCCGGGCAGCAGGTCCGGCGCGAGGTCCGGCACCGCGAGGGAGCCGGTTCCTCCGAGCGGACCGTCGCGCGCGATGCCGAGCATCACGCCGCTCCCTGCCGGAGGTCCAGGCCGCCCGGCTGGCGGTAGCGGGAGGCCTCGTCGAGGTCCTCGCAGGCGACGCGCTCGGCGCCGCCCAGGTCGGCGATCGTGCGGGCGACGCGCAGGAGCCGCTCGGTGCCGCGGGCCGACAGGTCGCGCGCATCGGCGATCGCGATCGCCCGGGCTTCCGCCGTCGGTCCGAGCCGGCAGGCGGCCCGGAGCGCGCGGCCGGAGAGCCGGCAGTTGAGACGGCCGGACCTTGCCAGCTGCAGGCGACGCGCCGTCGCGATCCGCTCGGCGACCGCGGCCGAACCCTCCGGCGCCGGCCCGCGGACGAGCTCCGCCGGCGCGATCCTGGGCATCGCCACCCATAGGTCGATCCGGTCGCGCAGCGGACCCGAGATCCGGGCCGCGTACCGGCCGGCGACGGCCCGAGGGCAGCGGCAGGGCACCGTATCGTCGCCCGCATGGCCGCACGGGCAGGGATTCATCGCCGCCACCAGCTGGAAGCGCGAGGGCAGGACGACCGCCCGGCCGACCCGGGCGATCGCCACCCGGCCGTCCTCGAGCGGGCCACGCAGCGCCTCGAGCGCATCGCGGTCGAACTCGGCCAGCTCGTCCAAAAACAGGACTCCGTCGCTGGCCAGTGTGCGCCAATGCCACTCGAACGCTGAGGCAGAGCCGTGCCTCGGGGACGCAGGCCGACCCACGTCGGCAATAGACCTGACCGGCAGGGAAACGCTCATTGAGCGCACACGCTCACTGGCCCCGTATACTGCTGCCATGGACGGGCCGGAATTGCTGACGATCGAAGAGGCGGCGCGGCGAGCTGGGGTCTCCGTCGCAACGATGCGGCGGCGCGCGGCTGGTGGGCAGGTTCGAGCCGCCAAGCCTGGGAAGGAGTGGCTGGTTGAGGCGGCGTCGGTGGTGCCAGCTCGGGTTCTGGGAAGGGTTGGTAGCGCTCCGACATCGCGTGGAACACCACGATTGGACTTCGAACGGGCGCTCGTCCAACTTCGACACCGCGACCTCGTTGAGCTGTGGGTGCCAGACGTCCTGCGGTTCGAGGACGAGCTGGAGAGTCAGGTGGAGGTGCTGGCCGCTGCAGCTGCGAGGGTCGCCGGTCCGGGGCCGTTCGACGCCGCAGTCGAGGTCGAGGCGGCGAAGACTCCGTTTCTGTCGCGGCCCGCCGTGCTCTTGTCGCTCGCAGATCGAGTCGCCTATCACGCTGTCGTCGGGTCCGTGATGCCGAGGATCGAGGCTCTCCTCAGTCCGGCCGTGTTTTCGGCGCGCGCGTCCGCCGATCCGTCATATCTGCTGTTGTCGGGATCGGAGCAATGGGTGCTGTGGCAAAAGGAGGTCGCGAAGGCAATCGATGACGGCTTCACCTGGATGGTGAAGACGGACGTGTCGGGATACTTCGAGAACATACAGCACCGGATTCTGTTCGCCGAGTTCGACGCGCTGGGCCCCGATGCGGAAGTGTCCGCGGGCCTCAAGAGGATGCTGGGCTCTTGGGCCACGGTAAGTGGCCGGGGGATTCCGCAGGGACCGGACGTATCGCGCGTGCTCGGGAACCTGTACCTCGTGCCCGTTGACCAGGTGATGATTGCGGGTCCATGGCAGTATCTGAGGTACCAGGACGATATTCGGGTGCTGGCTCGGTCACGCCGCGAGGCAGTCGAGGGGATGCGCCAGCTCCAACGCGAGTGCAGGCTTCGTGGGCTCATGTTGTCGGCGGACAAGACGGCACCGCTGGTCGGCGAGGCTGCCCGGCAGTCAACGGCCGACGCCGAGCTCGATGCTGCCCAGTACTGGCTGTCGGTAGCCCCAAATCGAGTAGGGCGGGGCCAACTGCGCCGGATTCTGCGGCGCGCATTGGGGTCAGACGGGCGCGTGAACGGTCGGCGCGCGCGCTTCAGCCTGTACCGGTTGTGGCGCCTTCGGGACAGTGGACCGCTGAAGTTGGTGCTCCAACGGTTCGAGGACCTCGCACCGCTTGGCAGTCTCGGCCCTCAGTACCTGCTGCCGTTCCTGGACCGAGTGTCCGTGCAACGGCGCCTGACGGCGTTCCTTCAGGATGGGCAGAGGAACACGTCGGCGTTCCTGAGCACCTGGCTGCTCGCGGCGATGATTGAGCAAGGCGGTGGCATTCCTACAGAGTGGGTGATGTATGCCCGTCGGGTCGTGGAGAACCGCAACCAGCCCTCGTACCACCGCATCGTCGCTGCGAACGTAATCGGAGCTGGGCGTCGGGCTGCCGACCTAAGCTGGCTTAAGGACGCGGTGAGGTTCGAGTACGAGCCGGGGCTCCTGCGTGGGTATCTCGTCGCACTCGCTCGGGCAGGAGAGCTCCAGCGGGACGTGACAAACACTGCCGTTGGACGGATGCCGTCGCTGGGGAGGACGGTCGACTATCTACGCGGTCGTACGGATCTCCCTTCGCTGATCGACCTGCGGAGGCGAGTATCGATTCGGGGGAGGTGACTAGCGCCAGGGCCCGCGGATGTCGCCCTCAGCCTGTCAAGGGCCGCCGAGGCGAGCGCAGCGAGCGTCCCCCGAGGCGGGCGGCCGCAGGCCGCGAACCCTTGACGGGCGGCAGTCGGGCGCCAGGATCGACAACCCGGGCGGACCCGGCAGGGGGCCGCCCGCTAACCGATCAAGCCTTGGGGGGGCGCGCCCGGCTGCGGCGAACGGCGTCGCGGCGGCGGTCGGCCTGGCAGGTCTCGCAGTAGTGACGGTTGCGGGTGGGCGGCAGGGTGCCGGAGCAGCCGGCCGTGGCGCATTGGAGGGGCGGCGCAGCATCGGTGAGGTCAGCCCAAAGGGAAACGAGCGCCCGAGTGAAGACCCCGCGGAGGGCGCCCCGCTGGAGGGGCCAGGAGCGCGTGGCGGTTAGCTCGGCTTCGATCTGGGCGGCGACAAGGGGCCGCAGCCGCTCGGCGATCTCGGCGGCGCTCAGGGGCACTCGGGGCCGGAAGCCCGCGGCGTCGGCGTAGAGGCCGAGAAGCTCGGCCTTCTCGGGCGGGGTCAGACCCCTGCTGCCGAGAGCGTTGCGAACGAGTCGCACCGTCCGGCAGCTCTCTGCAAGGAGCCGGCCGGCGTCGCGCCAGTCGTCGATTCTCTCTGTCGCGAGCGAGCGAAGGAAGCTCGTCGCGGGGCCGTCAGGGCCGTCGAGGAGGGCCGGTGACAGCGGACATGCCAATCTCCCCGTAGGCGGACAGCGACCTCCACGCTGACGGACAGCTGATCTCCACGTCGGCGGTCGCCCAACCGCCATCGCGATCCCCCCG
>JAJYJO010000101.1 GCA_021789435.1 Chloroflexota bacterium | reverse complement strand
GTCGGCCTTGGTCCTGCCGGGGGCGGAGGTGCCTCACCGGGCCGCCGGACCGGCGGAAGCGGCGCGCCCGGCCGCACCGCTGCGGGCTCGGCGGGGACCGGCGGGGCGGCTGCGGCCGGAGTGACCGGGACAGCGCCGGCCGGAGTGACCGGTGGAGCGCCGGCCGGGGCCGGTGGCGCGATGGGAACCACCGGCTCGGCGATGGTCCGGATCGTCGAGCCGAGCGGCGCGGCGGCCGGTTCGGCCGGCCGGATCGGCGGCGGCGAGGGTCGTAACGGCGGCGCCTCCCCAGCGACCGACGGTGCCGCCGGGGGCGCCGACGCGGCCTCCGCAATCGCCGGCGGCGCCGGAAGCGGTGCCTCTGAGGCCGCCGGCATCCCGCTCTTCAACGCCACCTCGGATGGCGCTTCCGGCCCCGGGGCGGGCGCCGCCCGCGGCTCGCGCCCCTCGGACACCGGTCGGGGCTCGGCCGGCGCGGGCGCCTCGGCCGCTGACGCCGCCGCAGCCGCGGCGGGTCCCGGCGCCTCGCGATCGATCGGCGCCGCGGCCGGCGCCTCACCGTCGCCGGTCGGGAGGGCACGCTCGATCCGCAGCCGCTGCGCGGGACTCGCCCGGAAACGCTCCAGCGGGTCGGCCGCGGCCGGCAGGGCATCCGGCGCGGGCTCGGTGGTGGGCGCCGGCGCGGCGATCGACTCCATCGCCGTGGGGAGATCGATCGGCTCCGCGGCCGGGGCCGCGGGTTGGACGACTACCTCCTCGACGACGGCCGCCGCGAGCGCCGGAGACTCGAGCGAGACCGGCGCAGGCGCCTCCGGTGCTGCCACGACCGCGTCCGGCGCAGGCACGTCCGGCTCCGGCTCGGACACGACGGCCCCGGAAGCGGGCGCCTCGTGGGCGGGCGCCTCGTGGGCGGGCGCCTCGGGCGCGGGCGCGACCGGCTCGCGCGCGGACGCCGCCTCGATGGCCTCCGGCCCGCCCGGCCCGCCAGGCGCAACGGGCGCTTCGGCCACCGCCGGTGGCTCCGGGCTCGTCGGTCTCGCCCGCAGCACCCGGGGATGGCTGACGACCACCGGGCTGGGCGCCGCCGGCTGCGCTGTGGCGGGGTGCACCGTGGTCGCCGGTTCCGCGGCCGGCGGTTCCTCGACCGGGGCACTCGAGCCGGCTGCCGCCGCGTCCTCGTCGAGGCCCAGCACGCGCCGAGCCCGTCCGATCAGGCCGGGCCCCTCCGCCTCCGGCCCGGGCTCGGCCGGGACCGGGACGACCACCTCGGGCTCCGGCTCCGCGACCTTCTGCCCGGTCCACTCCAGGAAGCTGCCGCAGTTGCCGCAGAAGCTGTCCGTCGCCTGGTTCTGGTAGCCGCACTTCGTGCAGACGATCACGCCCCGCTCCCTCGGCCGAGCTCGCGGCGATCCACCGACGTAGTCGCCGCGGACAAACCCCACCTCGCGCCTCCGCCGGGCGCCTGCCGGCCGGCGGAGTGCCGGCATCGTAGCGCGGCAGGCAAGGGGAGTGGCCGTCCGCCGGTCACGCCCTGACGACCTCCACCCGGTGGGGGACGTGGGCGGGCTTGGCGCCCGCGACGAGCGCGTCGAGCCGCGCCGCATCCACGGCCTCGGGGTCGGCCACGCGAACCCGGACCAGCAGGTCGGGCGCCGCCTCACCTGGGATCGCCGCGTTGGGCTGGCCGGACCAGCCGGCCGCCCCGGACTCGACGACCTCCACCTCGCCACCGCTGAAGATCGCCACGTGGGCGGCCAGCCCGGTCGCCGTCCCGCGCAGCCGGAAGAGCTCGACCGCGGAGGCCACGAACGCCCGCCGGCGCTCGACCGGCCACGTCTGGTCGAGGGCGGCGCCGACCCAGCCCGCCAGCCAGTCGAGGAAGTCTTCCGGCGCCAGCAGCGGGTCCAGGTACGCGTCGAGCGTGTCGAGCGACGCGAAGGCCGGCGCCAGGACCTCGTCGAGCGCGGCGACGAAGCCCTGGGCGAACGCATCGTCCTGGTAAAGGCCCGGCAGCTCCGGCCCGACCGGGTGGGGCGACGCCAGGCCGGGGACCGGGCCGCGCATCTCAGGCGCCCTCGACCAGGAGCTGATGCTCGTAGGAGAAGACCAGCGCCGACGGCTCGAGCTCGAGCCGCGGGGTCGCCTGGCCACGCTGGCCCGTGATGGGGTCGGCTCCGAAGAGGCGCACATCCTCGACCATCTCGGTGCCCGGCAGCGCCTGCAGGACGGCGTAGACCTCGCCCACCTGGACCGGTCGCCCGAACGGCCAGCCCGTTCCGTCGGGCCCGCCGCGGATCGGGTGGAAGTAGCCGTAGAGGGCCGCCATCGCGTCGGCCTGGAGGCGGGTCGGGTTGGCCCGCGACCGGGGCCGCAGGCGAGCCACGATCGTGATGCCTCGGTAGGCCGGCGGCTCCACCAGGACCCGGGCGCCGACCACGCGGCACTCGTCCAGCCGGGCCGCGATGCGGGCCAGCGTCTCGTCGGGCGGCACGAGCTGCTCGAAGCGGAGCCGCCCTGCCTCGTCCCCGACGGACGGCACGACCAGCACCCGCACCGACCCGGCGTCGGTGCCCTCGCCGGCTGCCACCGCCCGGACCCGGGCGATCTCGGGCGCCGCCTCCCGCACGATCTGCTCGTAGTCCTCGGTCGTGACCGCGCGGCCCCGGGTGCGCAGCGAGATCGGGCCGCGGAGCTTGGCATTCTCGATGTCCTCGCCGTCCACGCCGCCGGTCGCGGCGCGCCGGTTGGCGACGCGGCCGACGAACGGGATCGACGACTTCAGGACGCTGATGGCGCCCGCGGCCACGTTGCCGCGGCGGCCGCCGCCGGTCAGGTAGGCGTCGAGCCGCAGCCGGGCTCCCTTGGGCGGCACGGCCCCGTAGTTTCGGAACGAGCCGTCCTCGAGGCGGAGGCCCGGACCCAGGGCGACCTCGCCGGAGACCGGGTCCAGCAGGAAGTGGCGGTCGGTCGGTCCGCTGGAGGCGAAGTCGGCCACCTCCTGCCACTCGACCCAGCCCTCGCCCTCGCTGCTGCGCAGCACCGTCGGGCGGTCGCCGGGCACCACGCTGTGGCGGAGAGCGAAGCGCTCCCCGGGCACCCCGGCGCTCGTGCCGACGATCTCGTCCGTCAGGACGTCGGCATTGACGCCATCGGCGGTGCCGCCGACCGTGACGGCGGTGATGCCGTGGATCTTCGGCGTCGCCGAGTAGGCGGGCAGGTCCCGGGCCGGTTCCACCACCCGGGCTCGCAGCCAGCCGGCGCGCTCCTTGCCGACGATCGAGGCGACATGGCCCCGCGGCACGTGGAGCAGGATCTCGCCATCGCGGTTGAGGCCGCCCGTCCCGTCCCGTTCCACTTCACAGGCCGTCCAGCCCTCGCCGGTCCAGGCTTCCCAGACCAGCGGCGGGCGGTCCGGGTCGACGCCGACCCCCTCGATCGTGCAGCGCAGGCGGAGGCTGACCAGGCAGGAGGGGACCGCGTCGGAGAGGCCCACCAGGAGGACGTCTCCCGGCTTGGGCACCGGTTCGAACGCCTCGAACGACTTCTCCCTGGCGAGCGCGTCGGTCCGGTCCAGGGCCGTCTTGCCGTCCAGCAGGGAGGCGGCCCGGGCGAAGCTGCAGGGGACGATCGCCAGGTCGTCCAGGGTCGTGAAGACGATCGCCTCATCCGACTCCGTTCGCACGGTCGCGGCCTGCGTGCCGGCCGCGATCCGGACCGGCTCCGGCCGGGGGGCGGTCAGGTAGAAGGTGATCGGGGAGCGTGCCGCGGTCGGCGGGAAGAGCCGCACGCCGATCAGCTCCAGGAACTTGACGTAGTTGCGGTCCGGCACACGGTTGAGGCGGTAGAGGAGCTGGTCTGTCATGAAGGCGAACGCCTCGATCAGGGTCACCCCGGGGTCCGAGACGTTGTGGTCGGTCCATTCCGGGCAGCGCTGCTGGACGAGGCGCTTGGCGTCGTCGACGAGGTCCTGGAAGCGGCGGTCGTCCAGGTTGGGCACGGGCAGGGCCATGGCTCAGCCTTCCTCGGAGGGGATGGTGTAGAAGGGGAAGACGAGGTTCCGTCGGCTGTTGGTGCTGTTGATGGCGTAGCGGACATCGATGTAGAGGATCGAGGGGTCCACGTCGTCCAGGGTCACCACGACGTCGTCGACGGTGATGCGCGGCTCCCAGCGCCGCAGGGCCGCCCGGACGTCCGCGGCGATCCGGCCGGCAGTCGCGGCGTCCGCCTCGGCGAAGAGTTCGTCGTGGATCCGGCAGCCGAAGTCCGGCCGCATCGGCCGCTCCCCCGGCGCCGTACCGAGGATCAGCCGGATGCTCTCCTCGATCTCCCGCTCCCGGGTGACCAGGGCGATCCCCCCGGTCGCGTCCGTCCGGAGCGGGAAGGCCCAGCCGGCCCCGATGAACTGGTCGCTCACCCTCGCCTCCCGCTGGCTCAGTCGACGGTCACGTTCGTCACGCTCGGGACGAGCGTTCCGGGCGCCACGCAGCAGGTCGCCGTGCCGGTGGCGGTGGCCGCCGGCTTGCCTTCGATGAAGACGGTGGGGCTGCCCACCACGACCCGCCCGACCTGCATCGTCGGCACCAGGAACGGGTCGCTGGGGTGGAGACTCACGTGGGGCGGCGTGTTGTAGCCCTCCGAACCGACCACCGCGGCGGCCTTGCCCCCGATCGTGACGCCCGTGGCCAGGTTGGAGAGCAGCGGGGCCGAGAACGGCAGGCTTGGAGCGGGGGTCGGCGCGCCGGCCGGGCCGATGATCAGGTGGTTGGGGCAGATGCCCTGGACCTGGTCGCCCATCACGATCGGCGGTGCGCTCATCGGGTCGTCCTCACATCGGTCGTCTCAACCGGGTGGGTTCAGCTGGAGCAGGGAGCCCTTGACCTTGGTCGTCGCCGAGCTGCTCAGCTCGGCGCCCCGCTGGCCCTCCAGCGTCAGCTGGCCCTGGGCCCGGATCGCCAGGTCGCCGCCGGCGCTGATCGTGATCTTCGCCGTCGCGCCGGCCGTCACCTTGAGCTCGCCGTTCGTCTCGTCCAGGACCACGCTCAGCTTGCCGTCGGAGCTGTTCAGCTCCACCGTCGAGCTGTCGTCGCCGTCGCGCAGGACGATGGTGTGGCCCTTGCGCGAGACGAAGCTGCGGGCCTTGAGGTGGCCCTGGTCGACGTCGTAGTGCGGCGCCGCGTCGACCCCGTTCCAAAGGCCGCCGATCACGATCGGCCGTTCGATGTCGCCGTGCTCGAAGGCGACCACCACCTCGTCGCCGGTCTCCGGCAGCCAGACGGCCCCGCGCCGGTCGCCGGCTCCCAGCAGGGCCACCCGCGCCCAGCTGCCTACGTAGTCGTCCGACAGCCACGGCAGGCGAACGCGGACGCGCCCCTGGTTCTGCGGATCGGCGATGTCGTCCACCAGCCCCAGGGCGATCCCGGGGACGCGGCTGCTCCCGCCCCCGCGCTGGGCGGCGCCGTCGGCGATGCCGTTGGCGACGAGGCCGAGCAGGCTCCGGTCCTGGCGGCCGGTGACGTCGAACTGGGTCCGGTAACCGTCGACCGGGTCGAAGCTGTGGCGGGCGTGACCGACGGCCAGGCGGCCCTCGAACGGCTGGCCGACGATCGAGACGCTGACGGGCCGGCCCGCCCTCAGGTGGGGATTGCCGCGGGCCACGCCACTCGCCTCCAGGAACGTGCTGCCGACCTGCTCGGCCAGCCGGCCGGCCCGGCGGTCGGCGTCGCGCTGGTCGATCGGGCTGCCGTGGACCGCCACCAGGGTGGCGTCGCCGAAATGGCCTGCCAGCGAGGCCGGGTCGTCAGGCACGGAGGCGGTCGTGCTGCCGGCGCGGGCCGTGCCGACGATCGCCGCCTTCTGGGACGGGTCCCAGCCGCGCACCTGGACCTGCGAGACCTGGCCCGCCCCGCTGAGCCGCGAGCGGAAGAGCAGCAGGTCGTCGCCCATCACCAACTGGAGGGGGTCGCTCGCGCCGTAGTCGCCGGCCCCGGGGGCGCCGGAGGCCTGCGCCGGCGGCGCGAAGTCGAGGGCGTCCTCCACGACGCGGACCTCGAAGTCCACCTGGCGGGCCAGCCGCCAGAGGAACTCCCAGTCGGACTCGTTGGCCTGCGAGACCTGGTCCGGGACCGCGCCCGAGTCCTCGATGGTGCCGCGCTGCAGGGAGTTCCGGTCGGCGACCAGCCCGGCGATGTCCGAGTACTTCATGTTGCGGTAGGTCTGCGTCCGCCGGCCCCGCGTCAGGCGGTGGGACTTGTCGTAGCCGCGCACGACGAGGCTGCCGCCCTGCTCGTCGAAGACGGCTTCGATCGCGGTGACCTCGCCGCTCAGCAGGAGGACGGGCGCTGCGTCGGCGAGCCCACTGGCGGAGAGGCGGGCGGTGGAACCGACATGCACTCCCGTGTCGCGGAGCACGCTCCGGTCCGGGTCGGAGAAGTGAACGGCGAACGTGTCCGGCAGGCTGAGGTGGTGGTCGACGACCACTTCCTGGAGCCGGCCGAGGAGGGCCGGTTGCAGGTCCTGGCCGTCGAACTCGATGACGGGGCTGCTCGCGACGGCGACTGCCGCGGGCACGGTCAGCTACCCTCCGGCCGGGCGAGGCTGCGGGCCTCGGCCAGGCCCGGCACGAGCAGCTGGCTCCCGACGGCCAGGCGGAGCGGGTCGTCGATGCCGTTGAAGGCCGCCAGGCCCCGCCAGAGGGCGGCGTCCCCGTACTCCTGGAAGGCCACCGAGGCCAGACTGTCGCCGGCCCCGAGCAGGCGACTGCGGCGGCTGTTCGGGGTGCCCGAGGTCGGGTTGGTGCCGGGCGGGTCGTGGGGGATCTCCTCGAGCGTGATGTGGCAGGTGGCACGGATCGGCGCGCCGTCCATGCGGAACATCGTGTAGGTGGCGCTGACGGTCCTGAGGAAGCCGCGGAAGCCGGCCAGGGCGCGGCTGGCACCCCACTCGAAGGAGAGCTCCGGTGGGTGCGGCCGCTGGCGCTGGTCGCGCGACGGCGAGGTCGGCGTGGTCCAGCGCAGGAGCTTGTTGACGTCGCCGGAGACGTCGCCGGCCAGGTCGTTCCAGGCGTCGAAGAAGAGGTCCATGTCGACGGTCTGGGGCTGTGAGCCGGTGAACTCGGGAGTGGTGGCCGACGAGGCGGCCCGTGTCGTCGGCCGCTGCCAGGCCGCGCTCTTGGAGGTCTTCACCTCGGTCGGGTTGTAGGCGAAGGAGAGCCGGTCGAAGGGCACTCCATTGTCGTGGGCGATGAGGGTCGCCTTCTCCAGCGCGCCCAGCCCGGGGAGGCTCACAGCGGCACCCCGATGAAGCCGTTGTGGACCAGCTCGAGCGTCTCGGTGGCCGTGGCGTTGGTGGTGACGTCCAGGGTGGGGCCGCTCCACTTGGCGGGGAAGACGCCGACCAGGTTCCAGGTCGTGACCGGCTCGCCGTCGGCGTCGAGGACCGTGATGGCGGCCGTGGACGGGGTGACCCGGGACTGGACCGATGCGAGCCAGGTCATGACGGCGCTGGTGGAGTCGTCGATGGGCCGGGTCAGCCGAATGTTCTGGTACTGGGCACGGCCGGGCAGGCGGTGGACGAAGCCGTTGTTCCCGCCTTCCTTGTAGCTGAAGATGTCGTACTCGACCTGGAGGCCCTCGCACTTGGTCCAGTCGCCGAGCTCGAACTGGCCGTCGATGACGACCATGAAGCGGAGGCTCAAGCCGGGCAGGCCCATCGGTCAGCTCACTCCCTCTGGCTCACCGGTCAGCGAGCAGGCCGGCCCGCTCGCGATCCAGCAGCAGCTCGCCCGCCAGCCGGTCGCGGAAGCGGCCGTAGAGGCGGCGCGCCAGGAGGTCCAGGTCGGCCTCCGAGGTGGTTGCTACGCCGCCGCCCACCACCGCCGCCGATTCGCCGGTGCTCCCGGGACCAGCGGCGACCTCGTCGACGGCGACCGCCCGTTGGACGGCGGCCGACAGCGGCACGGGACCGGCGGCGAAGGGGCCGGCGCCGAAGGGCGCGGAGGTCGCCGCCGCCGCGTCCACGGCCCGACCCGCTCCTCGCCCGGCAGCGGGGCCGCGGCGGTACGGCGAGCCGGCGCGGGCGGACCAGTCCGGGTCGGCGTCCGAAGCCGGGGTCGCAGGCAGCGGGGCCGCGGCGACGGCCGGAACGAGCCGCTGGAGCCCCGGACGCGCGACCGCGGCTGGGGCCGGCACCAGGGACGGGGCGGGGCGGCCGCGCATCCCGGCGATCTCCCCGTGGGGGACCGGGGCGCCGCGCCGCGGCGCCAGGTCGTCTCCCTGTCGGAAGGGCGGGACCGTCCCGGTCTCGCCCTTGGCCGGGCCGGGGCCATTGCCGGGCAGGGGCGGCAGTGTGGGACTGAGCGCCCGCCGCGCCACCAGCGGGCGGACCGCGAATGCCGGGGAGCCCGCGGCCGGTCGGGCTGCCCGTCGCGCGGCCTCCCCCGGCGGCGCTGCCGCCGCCTCAGCCCGGCCGGGCCCGGACACAGCGTCGGCGGCACGCCCAGTCCGGGCCTTCGTGGTTCGGCCGGCGGTCTCCTGCCCCGGCGTCTCCGGCGGCGGGACCGGGGACGTGGCGCCGACCGACCCGGGCGCCCGCGGGGTCGCCGCCGCGGGCGGCAGGACCGCCGGGGGCAGCTTCTCGCCGCCGGTCACCGCGG
>JAJYJO010000011.1 GCA_021789435.1 Chloroflexota bacterium | reverse complement strand
GCCCGGCCCGCCCGGACCGCCGCGAGGGGCCCGGCCGCGTGGCCGCCGGCCCGTTTGACGCGGTAGAGGGCCGCGTCGGCCCGGGCGATCAGCTCCTGGGGAGAGGCCGCGTCCGCCGGGAAGGCCGCCACACCGATGGAGGCCGCGATCGGCAGCGGACCGCGGCCCTCGGGCCGGTAGGGCCGCTCGCGGAGCGTGGCCAGGACCCGTTCCGCGACCGCGGCCGCCTGGAGGCGGTCGGTCTCCGGCAGCACCATCGCGAACTCGTCGCCGCCGTAGCGGGTGGGGACGTCGCTCGCCCGGAGCGCGGTCCGGATCACGTCGGCCGCCCAGGCCAGCACGCGATCGCCGAAGAGGTGGCCGAAGGTGTCGTTCACCAGCTTGAAGTCGTCGAGATCCAGCATCAGCAGGGCCAGCGGCTGGCCGCTCCGCCGCGCGCGCAGGATCTCCTCGCCCAGCCGCTCGTGGAGGTAGCGGTGGTTGTAGAAGCCCGTCAGCTGGTCGCGGTCGGCCAGCATCCTGGCCGCTTCATAGAGCCGCGCGTTCTCGAGGGCGATCGCCGCCTCGCCGGCCATCGTCCGCGCGAACTCCAGGCGGGCCGGCTCGAGCCGGACCGGGCTGCGGAAGGCGAGCTCGACCAGGCCGATCGACTCGGCCCTGGCGATGAGCGGCAGCATCACGATCGACGTGTCGCCCGCCGCCTGCAGGAGAGCCCGCTCGGCCGCGTCGGCGGCCGGGTCGGCGACCGAGATGGCCACCGTCACCTGCTCGCGCAGCACGCGCAGCGTCTCGGGGAACGCCGCAAGGTCGTAGGCCGGATGCACCGCGTCGCGCGCGTCGGGTGGGTAGTACCCCCAGGTCAGGACCTGGCCGGCGGCCCGGTCCCAGTAGCTGATCGTGCAGGAGTCGGCGGCCAGGGCCGCTCCCATGTAGCGGGCGATCAGGTCGGCGACTTCGCGCGGATCGAGCGACCGGGCGAGCTCCGAGCCCATGTCGAGCAGGCGCCGCAGCTCCTGGGCCAGCTGCTGCGTCCGCCCGAGCAGGCGGGCCGACTCGACGGCGGTCGCGGCCTGGTCGGCCAGGATGGTCAGCAACCGGACGTGGTCGGCGTCGAACTGGCGAAGCCCGAGCTTGGACAGGGTGATCACGCCGATCAGCCGCGTCTCGTAGCGCATCGGCACCACGACCATCGACTCGTCCACGTCGTCGGTGCCCGGGATCGTGGCGGCTCGCGGGTCGGCGCTGGCGTCCGGGACCAGGAGCGCCTCGCCGTGCTCCGCGACCCAGCCGGTCAGCCCGTGACCGACCTTGGTCCGGAGCGCGTCGAGCTCCACCTTCTCGTAGGCGCCGACACGGCCTTCGAAGGCGATCGGGACGAGCTCGTCGGGCGCATCGACCAGGTAGACCCGGCAGTTGTGGTAGTCGACGACGTGCCGGACCTCCTCGACGATCGCCCGACCGACCGATTCGACGGTGTTCTGGCGGCTCATCCTGGCCGAGGCCGCCTGGACGACGGCCAGCTGGGCGGCCCAGGCCTGGGTCCGCTCGAACAGCGCCGCGTTGTGCAGCGCGATGGCGGCATGGCCGGCGATGGCGTTCGCCAGGGTCAGGTCGTCGGGCGTCCAGTGGCGGGCACGGCGGCTCCCGGCAGCGAGGAGCCCGGAGATCTCCGTCTCGTACACGAGCGGCACGGCCAGGAGGGCGCCCAGGGCCGCCGCGCCCGGTCGTCTCTCGTAGGCGCGAACGCGCGGATCGGCGCGATCCAGGGCATCCAGGACGACGGGGCGGGGCGAGCGGACGAGTTCGCCGAGCCAGGGGTCGTCGCGCGGCAGGTCGGGCAGGTCCAGGCCCGGCTCGTCGCCGAAACCGGCCCAGGCCACGACCCGCAGGCGATCGTCATCCCGGACGCGGACGGTCACCAGGTCCGCGGCCAGGCTGCGCTGCAGCTGGCGGGCGATCAGGGCCAGGATCTCGTTGCGGTCGAACGTCCTGGCCAGCCGTTCACCCAGGGTGAGGAGGCTGTGCTGGTGGTCGACCAGGGTGGCGCTGCGTGCCGCGGCCGCGTCGGCGGCCCGGCGCGCCCCGGCGACGGTCGCCCGCGCGGTCCACTCGACGAGGGCGAGCCGGAGACTCACCGACAGCACGAGAACGACGCTCAGCACGACGACCTCGGCTGCCGGCATGCCCCGAGCGGCCCAGGATCCCACGGCGATGGCGAGAGCGCCACCACCGACCGCGGCGGCCCAGGCCGACGGCAGGCAGGCGGCCACGAAGAGGGGCAGGGCGACGACAAGGCGGAGCGCTCCGGTCGGGTCGCCGGCGATGGCCGTCACGGCGTAGAGGGCCAGGCCGGCCAGGCCGGCCACCCGGGCGGAGATGACGATCGCGGGCGCCTCGAACCCGGGCCCCCAGAGGGCGGTGCGGAGGGCCGGGGGCGCTGGCGTGGCGGAGGCGGGGGGGCGGGGCTCGCCGGGCAAGGCAGGCGTGGGTCCGGCGGGTGGGAGCGCGGCGGGTGGGAGCGCGGCGGGTGAGGGTCCGGCAGGCGCAGGGCGTCCCGCGGCCGCAGGCTCGGCGGGCGCAGGCGTCTCCTGGGGCATGCGCGGGGCATCCATCCTCGCCATGGTGCATCGGGGCACACCGCCGGCGTGCCACCCTGAGGTACCGCGCCCGGCAGCCGGAAGTACGAGCGATCCGCGCTCGGCCCGCGCCGGCCCGCCTCGACCCGGCCCGGAGGGATGCCGGAACGTACGGCGGAGGTTTGACCCGGCATCGAGACGGAGGTTTGACCCGGCCGGGGGGCGCGACTACACTCGCCTCGGCCTCGCGAACGGCCGCGCCTCTGGATGCCGCTCGCGCGGTGACGAATCAGCTTCGGAGGAATCCTCCCGCAGTGGAGACCGGACCCAGTACCCCGGGCGCCACAGGCGCCCAGAGCCACGACGAGGTCCGCCCCGCCCTCTAAGCGGTTCGCGCCCTGACGTGGGCGCGCCACCCGGAGGCGGGACGGTCCCGCCCCGCGAGGTGGCAGATGCTCTACCTGAGCCAGGTGATCGGCCGGCCCGTGCTCGACCAGCAGGGCGAGCCCATGGGCAAGGTCGCCGATCTCATCGTCGCCGTGGGCGGCCGGTACCCGCCCGTGACCGGGCTGGTCGTCGCGACCGACCGCCGCCAGATCTTCCTGTCGTGGGGCGCCGTCGCGACGCTCGACGCGACCGGGGCCCGCCTGCGCACGACCTCCATCGACATCGGCCGCTTCCAGCAGCGGCCGAACGAGATCCGGCTCAAGCAGGACCTGATGGACAAGCAGATCGTCGACATCGACGGCCGGAAGGTCGTCCGCGTCAACGACCTGAGCCTCGACGAGATCGAAGGCTCGCTCCGGCTGGTCGCGGTCGACGTCGGGACGGCCGGCCTGATGCGGCGGTTCGGGCTGGAGCGACCCTGGCGGACCGTCGCCCGCAACCTGAAGCTCGGCACACCCGAGCGGTACATCGACTGGGAGGACGTGGACCCCGTCGAAACCTCCATCGGCAGCGTCAAGCTGCGCGTCCCCCACCAGGGCCTCCAGGAGCTCCACCCGGCCGACCTGGCCACCATCATCGAGCAGCTGACCCCGCGCGACCGGGCCGGCGTCCTGGCTGCCCTGGACGACGAGGCGGCTGCCGACGCCATCGAGGAGATGGAGCCCGAGACGCAGGTGGAGGTCCTCGAGGACCTGGCCCCGGAGCGCGCCGCCGACATCCTCGAGGAGATGAGCCCGGACGATGCCGCCGACCTGGTGGCCGACCTGTCGGACGAAGCCCGCGAAGGGATCCTGGCCCTCATGGAGCGCGACGAGGCGGAGGAGGTCCAGGAGCTTCTCGGCTACCCGGAGGATTCGGCCGGCGGGATCATGACCACCGCGTACGTGGCGGTCCCGGCGACCCTGACCGCGGAGCAGACGATCCAGCGACTCCGGGAGCTGGAGCCGGACGCCGAGACGATCTACTACGTCTACGTGATCGACGACGACAACCACCTCGTGGGCGTGCTGTCGCTGCGCGACCTGATCGTCGCCCCACCGCCGACGCCGATCGCGACCGTCATGCACGACGAGCCGGTGGCCGTCGGCACCCACGCCAGCCAGCAGGAGGTCGCCCAGGTCGTCGCCCGCTACAACCTGCTGGCCGTCCCGGTCGTGGACACGGAGGGCCACCTGGAGGGGATCGTCACCGTCGACGACGCCATCGACACCGTCCTGCCCACGGCCTGGAAGCGGCGTCTGCCGCGGCTCTTCAGCCGGGTCGGCTCGGCCGCGGGGACGGGGACGGGCGCGGGGGCCGGTCCTGCCGCCGGCCCCGGGAGCAGCGGCGAGCGGTGAAGGCGCCCGCCTTCGCCTTCACGTCGCGGGGCGCCAACCGCGTCCGCCTGGCCGCCGTCCTCGGCGTCCTGGGCCCCGGGCTCGTCTCCGGCTTCGCCGACAACGACGCGGGCGGCATCACGACCTACTCGCTGGCCGGCGCGAGGTTCGGCTACGACCTGCTCTGGGTGCTCCTGGCGAGCCAGATCGTGCTCTTCTTCACCCAGGAGGCGGGCGCCCGCCTGGGCCTTGCGACCGGCCAGGGCCTGACCGGCCTGACACGGGAACGGTTCGGCGTCCGCTGGGCGGCCTTCCTCGCGGTCACGATGCTGGTGGCCAACCTCGGCTCCACCGTCGCCGAGTTCGCCGGGACGGGCGCCGCTTTGGGCCTCTTCGGCGTCCCCCTGCCGCTCGCCACGCTGCTGGCGGGCGTCGTCGTCATCCTCCTGCTGACCCGCGGCAGCTACGCCCGGGTCCAGTACCTCTTCGTGGCGGTGGGGATCGGCGTCTCGATCGCCTACTTCGCCTCGGCCGTCCTCGCCCGGCCCGACTGGGGCCAGGCCGCGTTTTCCCTGGTGGTCCCGCACGGCTCGTTCAGCGCCGCCTACTGGCTGGCCGTCGTGGGCACGGTCGGCACCACGATCACTCCCTGGGGCCAGGCCTTCATCCAGTCCTACGCGGCCGACAAGAAGCTCGGCCCGGAGGACCTGGTGGGCGAGCGGCTCGACGTCGGCCTGGGGGCGTTCCTCACCAACTTCATCGCCTTCTTCATCGTCGTGGCCTGCGCGGCCACGCTCTGGGCGACCGGCCAGACGAGCATCGCCGACGCGGCCCAGGCGGCGCGGGCGCTGGAGCCGCTGGCCGGACCGGCGACCATGGTCCTCTTCGCCGTCGGCCTGCTGGCGGCCTCGTTCCTGGGGCTCGGGGTGGTCCCGCTCACGAGCGCCTACGCCACCTGCGAGGCCTTCGGCTGGGAGACCGGCGTGGACTGGCGGCTCGGCGAGGCGCCGGCCTTCTACGGCCTGCTCGTCTTCTTCGTCGCCTTCGGCGCCCTCTTCGTCCTGGTCCTCGGCCAGGAGCAGCTGATCCAGGTGATGTTCCTGGCCCAGGTCCTGAACGCCCTGCTGCTGCCCTTCGTGCTGGTCTTCGTCATGCTGCTGGCCGGTGACCGGCGGCTGATGGGTCCGCTCGTCAGCGGGCCGAGGTTGCGCACGGTTGGCTGGGCGGGCACCGGGCTGCTGGTGGCCCTGTCGCTCGTCCTGGTCTGGTCCTCCTTCGTCGCCTGACGTCCCACTCCGCTCGGAGCCCGCCATGCCCGGAACAACCGTCCCGCAGCGCCACCCTGCGGCCCCGGAGGCCGCGGCGTTGGCCCGCTCGCGCCGCCGCTCCTGGCGCGTCCGCCTGGCCGCCGTGCTGCTCGTGCTGGGGCCCGGACTGGTCTCCGGTTTCGCCGACAACGACGCCGGCGGCATCACCACCTACTCCTTGGTCGGCGTCCAGTTCGGCTACGACCTGCTGTGGGTGATCCTGGTGAGCCAGGTCGCCCTCTTCTTCACCCAGGAGATCGGGGCCCGCCTGGGGCTGGCGACCGGCCAGGGGATGACCGGCCTGATCCGCGACCGCTTCGGCGTCCGCTGGGCGGCCTTCGCCGCGCTGGCCATGCTCGTCGCAAACCTGGGGACGACAATCGCCGAGTTCGCCGGCATCGGCGCGGCGCTGGAGCTCTTCGGCGTGCCCGTTCCGGTCAGCGCGCTGGCGGCCGCGGTGGCCGTCGTGACCCTCATCTCTCTGGGCAGCTTCAGCCGAGTCCAGTACCTCTTCGTGGCCGTCGGCGTCGCGGTGTCCATCGCCTACATCGTCTCGGCCGCCCTCGCCCATCCCGACTGGGGCCGGGCCGCGATTTCGCTGGTCGTCCCCCACGGCCAGCTGAGCGGGGCATACTGGCTGGCCGTCGTCGGCACGGTCGGCACGACGATCACCCCCTGGGGCCAGGGTTTCATCCAGGCCTACGTCGTGGACAAGCGGCTGGGCCCGGAGGACCTGGCCGCCGAACGGCTCGACGTCGGGCTCGGCTCCTTCATCACCAACCTGGTGGCCGGCTTCATCGTCGTCGCCTGCGCGGCGGCGATCTGGGCCCACGGCGGAGTCTTCGACGCCAACACGTTCACGGCCACCCAGGCGGCCCGCGCGCTGCAACCGCTGGCCGGAACGGCGGCCGAGATTCTCTTCGCCGTCGGCCTGCTGGCCGCCTCGCTGCTCGGCCTGGGCGTGGTGCCGCTCTCGTCGGCGTACACCGCCTGCGAGGCATTCGGCTGGGAGACCGGGGTGGAATGGCGCTGGCGCGAGGCGCCCGCCTTCTACGGCCTGCTGGCCCTGTTCGTCGGCTTCCCGGCCCTCTTCGTCCTGGCCCTCGGGCCGCAGCAGCTGGTCCCGGTCATGTTCCTCTCCCAGGTCCTCAACGGCCTGCTGCTGCCCTTCATCCTGGTCTTCGTGATGCTCCTCTCGTCCGATCGGCGGCTGCTGGGGCCGCTGGCCAGCGGCCCGGTCCTGCTGGCGATCGGCTGGGTGATCACGATCGGCCTGGCGGTCATGTCAGTGGCGCTGGTCGTCACCACGGTCTTGCCGACCGGCTGAGACGGGGTGCCGGTGGGGGGACGATGGGGCGCGGACGGTTCGCGGGAGCCGAGAGCCGATAGACTCGTGGCGTTCGCTGGCGGGCCGCAGCCAAGCGCGCCCGCGGTCCAGGACTCGCCAGGATCGGCAGGTTCTGCGAACGCAGGGCGAGCGGGTAGTCGGTACGACATGCGCGGCAGCGGAGGATGCGTGATCGGGCGACGGCGGGCGATCCCCTCCTGGTTTGCGCCGGCCTTGCTCGGACTTGGCCTGATCGTGATCCTGGCGGCGGCGGTCTCGGCTGACCCCGCCCAGCACGTCACCGCAAGCTCCAGCCCCTTCTCGGATGAGGGCTACAACGCCCTCAACGCTCGCAATCTCGTCCTGCTGGGCCGGTGGTCCACGGACAGCTGGAACCTGTACCTTGTGGAGCTCCCGTTGAGCACCCTGCTGGCAGGCGTGTTCGCGGTCTTCGGCGTCGGGATCGTACAGGCTCGACTGGCCTGCGTCGCCGTGGTTGGACTGCTCATTCTGGTGTTCGGCTGGGGATTGGCCCGGCCATTCGGCAAGCGGGCGGCGAGCCTCGCCGCCCTGGCCGTCGCGACGGCCGGTCTGCTGCTCTACTACGGTCGCCTCGTCTACCAGGAAGACCTCGTGATCTTCTTCCTGGCGGCAGGTGTTCTGACTCTCGGCCGCGATATCGCGCGGCGGCCCTGGCGCTGGGGGCTTGTGGGCGGAGCGCTCCTGGCGCTCGGCGTCGGCACGAAGCCGAGCGCCATATTCGCGGTCGCCGGGATCCTGGCCGCGGTGGCGGTCCTCGCCGCGCGGACGCCGGCGACTCGTCGCTGGATCGCCGGTGCCGTGCTTGGGGTCCTCGTCGCCGGGCTGGCTTGGGGCGCGCTGGTCTGGCTGCCGAATCGCGCTGCGTTCGCCAACGTCCTCAGGATCTGGCCCCCGTTCACGTGGCCGACCACCCCCGGATCCCTGGTCCACCGCGTCCTGACCTACGTGGTCGACAACGACGGCGCGCTGCGGCTCAGTCTGCCCATCGCCGCGATGGGCTTGTTCGGCCTGGTTGTGGTCTTCATCCGCCGACGAGAGTTGGACGAGGCTCTGCCGCGGCTGGTCGCGGCTGCGATCGGCTGGCTCGTGGGCGGCCTGGGGATCCTGGCCGTCGCCTCCTATCGCCCGAACCGTTACGTCCTGCCCATGCTCCCGGCGGCCGGCATCCTCGTGGCCGCCGGCATTGCGCTCGCCGGGCCGTGGGTGCGGGTGCGCCTGCCGGCCGCGGCACGCGCCGGCGCGGTGGCCTTGCTCGCGGTTCTTCTGGCCGCGCCTGGTCTCGTCTCCTACGCCTCCTGGGTGGTCGGCGCGCCCTCCACCGCCCCCGCGATCCAGGCGGAGATGGCGCAGGCGGTGCCGGCCGGTTCGGTGGTCGTGGGCGTGGATGTCGGCCTCTTCATGATGCGTGCGCCTGTTGTCGCGATCATCACCGCCAAGGGTGTCCCCGGCAACTCGGGCGACCTCTACCACTCGGCAGGCGCACGCTGGTACCTGACCAACCCGGACGCCTACCCCTACTCGGTTTCGCTGCCTCCGGGGGCCTGGGATGCCCGCCGGAGGATCGTGTGCGCGGCCTGGTTCAACTCCCAGGATTGCCTCTACGAGGTACAGTGATCGCCGCTCCGATCGCCGCTCCGATCGCCCATCGCCCGTCCCTCCGCGACCCGGCGACGAGGACCCCAAGCACGGCACCGGTTTCGCCGACAACGACGCCGGGGGCACCGCGACCTACTCCCTGGCCGGCGCGGAGTTCGGCTACGACCTGCTCTGGGTGCTCCTGGCCAGCCAGATCGCCCTCGCCAGCGGCAACATCTTCCTGATCATGTCGCTGGCGGCGGCCGCGGGCGTGCGCCGCCTCTGGGCGTGGTCCGTCCTGATCCTGACCAAGGCGAGCCCCGGGGATCGGCCTTCTCTGGTTCGCGGACGCGTCGCCTGAGCTACCGGCCGGCGGCCTCAGCGAGGTAGCCGGCGAGCCGGGCCACGATCGCGGGCCGGTCGTAGCCGGAGGCGGCCAGTTGCCGGGCCGCGCTGCCCATGGCCGCTCGCTCGCTGGTTCCGGTTCGGGCGAGGCGGGCGATGGCCGCCGCCAGTGCCGAACTCTGCTCCGGCGCGCAGACGATCCCGGCTCCCGCCTCGCTCACGATCCGGGCGCTCTCGCCGGCCGCCGAGACGACGAGCGGCCGGCCCGCGGCGAGCCCTTCGAGCAGCTTCGTCGGCAGCGAGTGCTCGTGGAGCGGCCCTGTTCGGAGCAGGACCAGGATCGCATCGGCGGCCGCCAGCACGGTCGGTATCGAGTCGCGGGGCACCGGGGCTTCGAAGCGCACCGCGTCGATGCCTGCCCGGCGGGCCTCGCCGGCGAGGGCGTCCCGCTCGAAACCCTCGCCGACCACGTGGACCAGGACGCCTGCGTCCGAGGTGCCCCGAAAGGCGTCGAGGAGCGTGCCCAGACCCTGGGCCAGGCCCACGGAGCCAGCGTAGACGAGGGTCAGTCGCGCATCCGGCCATCCCAGCCGTGCCCGAGCGGCGACGGGGTCGACCCGGTGGTCGAAGCCCGCCACGTCGACCGCGTTGGGCAGAAGGCGGACCTTGCCGCGGGCGGACGGCTTGGCGTCGAGCAGCGCCACGAGACCTGGGGTCACCGTCGTGATCAGGCGCGCCCGCCGGTAGGCGACCGCCTCGATCGCGTACGCGGTACGCCGCACGATCGGGCTGGGGATCGCGCCCATGGCGATCGGGAAATCGGGCCACGGATCGGCGACATGGAAGATGTACGGGCGGCGGCTGGCCAGGTTGTGAGCGACCGCGGTCAGGCCCAGGAAGAGCGGCGGGGACTCCACCAGCAGGACATCTGCCCAGCGGACCTCGTCCAGCGCGGCGAGCGCGGCTGCCGCGAAGCTGCCCTGGTCCAGCGTCCGATCCAGGAAGCCGCCGTTCCGCCGCGGCAGCATCGGGAGTCGGAGGACGGGCACGCCGTCGATCTGTTCGCGCGTCGGGCGGCGGGCCGTGTACCCGGGCCGGACCTTTCCGTCAGGGTAGTGCGGTGGCCCGGTCACGACGCGCACGGACAGCCCGAGGCGGTCGAGCTGGCGCACCGTCTCACGGAGCCGTGTCTGGGGGGCGCCGAGCTCCGGAGCGTAGTAGTGCGTCAGCAGGAGGACGCGGAGTCCGGCCGGGTGGGAGCGATTCATCGGGAGGCCAAGCCTAACGCGTTCGAGTTGCCCGGGACGACGCTGACGGCCATCGGGCGGCACAGCCAGACTGCCCCCGGCTGCGGACACGCGCGGGCCCGGGGGCGGCCCACCGACCGCCTATACTCTCGGCGCCCCGACCGCGCCGGCTCGCCGCCGCCCGCGGTCCCGAGTCGCCTGCGAGCGGACGTGCGGATCGCCATCGTCAACGACATCGCCAGCGTGGGTTCCGTCCAGGCCGCCGCCCTGAGGGCGGCCGGCCTGGAGGCGGACCTGATCGAACCGGCGCGGCCCGGCGCCCGGATCCCCTATCCGTGGAAGGCGGTCACCCTGCCGCTCCGGCTGGCGGGTCTGCTGGCGGCGGCCGCCCGGATCCGCGCTGGCCACTACGACCTGGCCCACGTCCACTACGCCCGCCTGGGCATGGTGGGCCCTCTGGCCGGCCTTCCCTACGTCCTGCACTGCCACGGCTCGGACATCCGCGGCGTCCGGCCGGGGTCGCCCTGGGGGCTGGAGATCGCGCCCTTCCTGCGGCGCGCCAGCCTCGTCTACTACGCCACGCCGGATCTCGGCCCGTGGGTTCGTGCCTTCCGCTCGGACGCGGTCTTCCTGCCCAACCCGATCGACACGGCGAGCTTCCGGCCCAACGGCGGCCAGCCCGATCGCGACGTCCTGGTCGGGGTCCGGCTCGACCCCATCAAGGGCCTCGATACCATCGTGGAGTTGCTCGGCCGCCTCGCCGGCGCCCGTCCCGGTACCTCGGTCACGATCGTCGACCAGGGCGCAGGAGTGGCTCGGGCGGTGATGGCCGCCGGGAGCGACCGCCTGGTCGTGCCCCGCGCCACGCGCGAGGCGTTGCCCGGCCTGTTCCGGCGCCACCGGCTGGCGATCGGGCAGTTCCAGGTCGGGGCGATCGGCAACTACGAACTGGAGGCGATGGCCTGCGGCCTGCCCGTCATCGCCGATTTCCGCCTGGCCGGGGCGTACGACGTGGCACCTCCCGTTGCGGTCGCGACGGACGCCGTTACCGGCGCTGCGCTGGCCGCGGAACTGCTCGAGGACGACGCGCGGCGAGCTGAGATCGCCGCGGCCGGAGTCGCCTGGGTCGAGGAGACCCACGCCGCCGCGGCCATCGCGCGGCGGCTCGTGGCCGCCTACCAGTCGATCAGCCCCCCGGGCCTCCGGGGCCGCCAGCCGGACCCCGGCCGTCCTCCTCGCCCTTAGGACGCCGCAGGCGTGGCGGGTCGGTCTCCGAGACGACGGGTGCCGGCCGGGCTCCGAGCGTCGCGGCTGTGCCGGCGGCCGGCCAGCGCGGACGTCGCTGATCCGCCGGGCGCGAGCTCGAGCCCTGGCCCCGGGCGGTCCCGTCCGGCCCGCCGCCGCCTGCCGCCCTCTTTTCCGGCGCCGGCTCCGACCGGGGGAGCCGGCTGAATCGCGTCCTGCGCATCAGCGACCGCAGGCGGAGGGCGGCCGCCGCATCGAGCTGCCCCACCGCCAGCCCGGTGGCCAGGGCCAGCTCAAAGCTCGGGAAGGTGAGCCCGCCGGGCAGGTACGTCTCGAACGTCCCGCCGGCCAGCAGGCCCACGAAGACGGCCCCCATCGCCAGCGCGAGGGGGTCCAGGGGGTCCTGCCGCGCCCGGATGAAGCGGCGGCCGAGCGCCGCCAGGACCGCCAGGCAGAGGACGGCCAGGGAGAGGAGACCCACCAGGCCCGTCTCGACCGCTGTCAGGAGCCACGTGGAGTCGGAGGTGAGGCCGCGAAACCGCTGGGCTTCCGGCGCCAGCAGCGGACCGATGGCAGCCTGGTCCGAGCCGAGCCCCCAGCCGAACGCCGGCCGAAGCTGGATCGCTTTGACCGAGGCATCCCACAGCTCGCTCCGGCCGGTCAGCGACGCGCCACCGCGGAGCTGGACGACCGTGTCGGCCTCTGTCCCGGGGATCGTGGCCGCAACGGCGGCCCCGTAGTGCGCGATCGCCGCGTCGGGGCGCAGATTGGCGCCGACCAGATTGAGCGTGATGGCCCCCATCAGCCCGAGGAAGAGGACCCCTGTCGCCAGCGACGGTACGTCGAGCCTGCCCTGCCAGAGCGTGACGGCCGCCATGAGCCCGGCTGCCAGGGCCAGGATCAGCCAGCCGTCGCGGTTCATGGTGATCGCCAGAGCCAGCTCCACGACGACCAGTGCGGCGCTCGCCGCGATGCGCCAGCCGCGTGTCAGGGTGGGCCGCAGGGCCAGAATGGCAAGGCTGGAGACGGCGAGGATCGTGGACGCGCCGGCCGGCCGCTCGAACGGGCCCGTGACGCGCTGCAGGATCAGTCCCGTCGGGTGGCCCAGGACAGTCACCTCGGCCATGACCCACGCTCCCAGCCACGAACCGAGCCACTGGACCGGCCCGAACAGGACGAGGAACGCCTCGATGGCGACGAGCAGGGGGCCCAGCGCGGCGACGGCGATCAGGAGGCCGCGGCGGGCACGCGGCGTCACCGCTGCGCTCGGCACCACGACCAGCCCGAGGCCCAGCCCGATAGCCATGGTCGCGACGACCACGAGCGGGTACGTCGGCCGGAGCCCGCCGAGCGTCGAGGGCACGAGCGACCACGCGCTGGCAGCCAGGTAGAGCAGCGCGCCCACGACGACGGCCCGCGGCGGCCGGACCAGGACGGACCGATCCCGGGCCACCTCGCGGAAGACCGACCCGAAGAGCGGGATGGCCAGGACGAGCTCGGGCAGGTTCCGGCCGGCATCGGGGACGAGACTCGACTCGCCGGCCGCGCCGGCGAGCACCAGCGCGGCCGCCAGGCTGAGCGGGGGCAGACCCGCCGCCAGCAGCCCCACCCCGATCGCCGCGGTGGCCAGATAGGCCGCCCAGAGCGGCAAGACCTGGGGGCTGAGGCCGCTCGCGATCCCGACAGCGGCGAGGAGAGCCACCGCGGCCAGGGTCCGCAGGTCCCGAGCGGGCCCCGCGGGCGCCGCGTGCATTCCCGAAGACACGATCGATCTGCTCCCTGTCTGCCCGGCCGGCCCGGCGGAGGCCCCCGGGTCACCGGTCACGCCGCGCCGGCCCTGGCGCGTCCGCACCCCTCCACGCCCGTCCCCCGCGGAACCACCCCCCGACGGCGTGCCGGGCGAAGCGTAGCGCAGGAGCGCCCGAAGCTTCCTCGGTCGCGGCCCCCGGTCCTCGCGGCCACGCGCCGGACGCTTCCGCGAGCGCGGCCGGGTCGCCTCGGCGTCGGTCGAGTCACGGCGTCAGGGGCGTGAGCTCGACGACCCACAGCCCACGGTCGGGCGACGCCAGGATCGGGCTGATCTCCAGCCGGCCCAGCCGTCCGGGGCGGTCGATCTCGAACGGACGATAGGCCGCGACCGGCCGGTCGGCCCCGGCGTCGTGATAGACGATCGTCGGGACCGAAACCTGCGCGGCGTTCGGGCCGTCGGCGGCCGGCGAGCGGCTGCCGACGGCCCAGAGCGGCAGACCGAGGTCCACGGCCACCCGGGGCCGCAGGAGCACCGGCACGATCAGGCGCGGCACTGCGGCGGCCGCGGAGCCGGGCGCGGCCGCGCGCTCCCGGGCCGGGAAGGTGCGCTCCACCGCGGCGGCCAGGACCGGCAGCACGGCCTGCTCGTTGCCGTTCAGCGCCCGCTCGGCGGCGACGTCGCGCCTGAGGACCGCGTCCCGCGGCCCGAAGGGGCCGCCCGCCAGGACCGCGGCGGCGGCTCCCACGGCCAGCGCCGCGACCGCCGGCCCGGCGGGATGCGCCCGGACGGCCCGCACCGTGGGCGCTCCCGGGATCGCGAGGCGGCCTGCCGTGCGATCCGCCGCTCGGAAGAGGCCGCGAACGAGCGCGGCCGCGCCGAACGCGGCGACGAAGCGGAGCGCCACGTCGATCGGCTCCGCGTACCGATCCGAGACGTAGATGCCGCGGGCGGCGAGCAGCACCAGGAAGGCGGCGATGCCAGGGCCCACGGCCAGCAGGCCCGCCGCGACCACCCAGCGGCGGCGGGCGAGCAGATCCACCGCGCCGATCAGGCCGAGCAGCACCAGGGGCCAGGCCGGTTCGTAGCGATGAACCAGGAAGCTCACGACCTGGACGGGCGTCATGACGGCCGCCGGCGCCGCGCGGGAGAAGACGACGGAGACCGTCATCCAGAAGAAGGGGTCTCCCGTCAGGAGCCAGTCGTGCAGGAGCATGCAGGGCAGGGCACCGAAGCCGATCAGGATGGCGAAGGCCCGCCGGGGCGGCCGGCGGAGGCTCGCCGGCAGCGGCCCGAACGCCAGCCAGGCCAGGCCCACGGTCGCCACGCCGAGCACGACGAACGTCTCCACCCGGGCCAGCGCGGCGATCAGGAGCGCCAGCCCGGCCGTTGCGTAGCGAGGCCGCGAGCTCGTCAGCAGGAGGCCCGCGCCCACCCAGCCGGCCACAGCCCAGGCGACCCCGCCGGCCAGGGAGACATCGCCCAGGAGCGTCGGGGCGCCGGCCAGGGCCACGCCGGCGAAGGCACCGGCCACCGGCCCGCCCGTCCGCAGGGCCAGGCTGGCCGCCGCCGCGACGGCCAGCGCGAACGAGAGGATCGCCAGCCACGAGATCGGCCGCCAGTCATGGCTCAGACCGTGAACGATGCCATAGAGGACGGTCAACAGGGGCTTTGGCGTCGTGGTGACGAAGGCCTCGAGACGCCGGCCGCTGGCGATCCGATCGAAGAACGCGACGGACGAGGCCGCGTCGAACGAGACGGGGGCGACCTGGAAGGGCCGGACCACGTCGACGGCGACCGCCGCCGCGAGGAGAGCGGCCGCGGCCGGCACGCCGATCCCAAGCAGCCGGGCCGCCGTAGACAGGCCGCGGGCGGCGCCGCCACCCGCGGCGAGACCGGACCTCCCCGCGGCGATGCCGCTCACGAGGCTGCGGATCGGTGAGTCGGCAGCCCGCGGAGGAGACCGCGAAGGCCGTCGCGGAGACGGACCAGCTCGCCCCGCCCGGGGACGATGAAGTCCAGCGGCCGGCAGCCCGCGGAGCGCGAGGCGAAGAACAGCATGATCCCCGCATGCAGGCCGTAGGAGAGCAGCGAGGCTGCCCCGGCGCCGACGATCCCCCAGATGGGGATCGCGACCAGGTTCGCGGCCACGTTGACCACCGCCGCCGTGGTCGCGGCCAGGGTGACCGGCAGCGCCCGACCGAGGCCGGTCAGGTAGCCCGCCAGGACCTTCGAGAGGCTGAGCGACACGACGCCCGGCAGCAGGACCAGCAGGACCGGCATGCTCCCGCCGTAGGCCGGCAGCAGGAAGTGCAGCGCGAGCCAGGAGGCCGGGACCAGGGCCAGGGCGGCCAGGGCCGTCAGCATGACCGAGAAGCGGGAGATCATCGGGGCGATCCGGTCCGCCTCGGCCCGGGTCGACGCGGCGACACGTGGGAAGAAGACGGTGGCGATCGAATCCGGGACGTAGAACGTCATCTCCGCCAGGTTGACCGCGACCCCGTAGATCCCGACGGCCGACGCCGAGGCGAGGATGCCGTTGATCAGGAAGACGTCTGCGCGGTAGTTGAAGAAGCTCGTGATCGAAGCCGCATAGAGCTGCAGCCCGTAGGTCGCATACCGGCGCAGCGGCAGGCTCGGCGCCACCTCGCCGGGCGGCCGCGAGGCCGCCTCCCGCCTTCCCAACCGGCGAAGCTGGAATGCCGTCGCGGCCGCGCCGAACACCGTGACGACGGCGTAGGCGGCGACGGCGCCCGGCACGTCGAGACCCAGGAGACCGACCAGCACCAGCACCAGCCCCAGGGACAGCACCGCCTGGCCGACCAGGACGACGTTGTAGGCCCGCATGGCCTGGCGTCCGTACAGGATGGAGCCGGCGAGGGTGGCGGCGAACTGCAGGGGAATGGTCAGCAGCATCAGGCGGACCAGGCCGTCCGGCGCGTCGCGCAGGATGTTGCGCTCCAGGAATGGCAGCGCCAGGAAACCGGCGCCCACCAGGATCGCCGAGAGGATGACCGTCACCAGGGCGGCGTGGCGGACGATCGACCGGAGCGCGTAGCCGCGACCGGCGTAGAAGACCGTGGCCGAGGGCAGCCCGAGCTGGGCCAGCGAGAAGAGGGTCGTCGCCGCCAGCGTGACCAGCGCGTACTGGCCGCGGCCGGCCGGCCCCAGCAGCCGGGCCAGCAGGAAGGTCACAAGCACGGAGGCCGTGAACTGGGCGACCCGGGTGGCGAAGACGCCGGCCACGCGCGTCCCGAAGAGCGATGCCCCGCTCACGCGATCCACCGGCTCGTCCGGCCGGAGCGCCGCCCCGCACCGGCCCTCGCGATCTCGAGGTAGGCCTCCTCCATGCCCCCCAGGTTGCGCGTCCGGTCGGCCCGCTCGAGCGCCAGCGTCCGGAGGCGGCCGGCCAGCTCGACCGCCACGGCCGAGGGGCGTTCCAGGGCGGTCATGATCGCCCGGCGAGTCGCCGCCGCGTCGCCGACCGGGACCAGCATCGTCGCCACAAACGCGGGGTCGGCCAGGCCCGCGAGGCCCTCGCGGGCAGCCGGCAGGTCGCTGAGGACGAGCGGCCGGCCGCAGGCCATCGCCTCCAGGGCGGTGGCCGGAAACGCGTCGCTCTCGGGGATCGAGACCACCACGTCGGCCAGCCGGAAGAGCTCGGCCATGGCGGCCTCGTCGAGGTCGCCGACGAAGCGGACACGTCCGGCGAGGCCGCGCCGCTCGATGGCGACACGCAGGCGGGCCAGTGTCGCGGAGTCGGCGCCACGTTCGACGAAGACACCGGCCACGTCCTCCGGGAGGTCGGCGAGCGCCTCCACGACGATCCCCGGGCGGTACAGCGGAGCCACCGCGCGCGGGGCGAAGACGACGCGCCGGCCCTCCAGTCCGAGCTGCTGCCGCAGCGCCTCGGAGGCCGGGCCCGGGGCGAAGACCGCCGGGTCGATCCCGAACTGGACGACCCGCAGGCGATCGGCCGCCGCGCCCAGCTCCCGAGCGGCCGCCAGCAGGTTCGCCGAGACTCCCGTGACCAGGGCCGCCCGCCGGAGGATGAGCCGGGCGAGCAGGCCGGCCGGGGCCGAGCGACGGGGCGTCAGCAGAATGTCGCTGCCCCAGACCGTGACCACGAGCGGCCGGAAGCCTGAGAGGAGGGCCAGCCAGCCGAAGCGGGTCAGGTAGTGCGCGTGGAGGAGGTCCGGCCTTGCCCGCGCCAGCACCCGGCGCAGCGATCGCCGCGCCCGCAGCGCCCCGCGCGGTCGCAGGCGGGCGCCGTAGGAGCGGTACCGCTCGACGTGGATCGCCGGGTGGAGCCCCGGCTCCAGCGGCTGGTCGTCCGCCACCAGGAGGTGGACCCGATGGCCGCGCTCCGCAAAGAACGTCACCCAGCGCCGCGTGTGGACGCTGTTGGGGTCCCCGAGGAAGGCGAGCCGCAGCGGCTCAGCCGGCGACGGCATCGTCGTCGGCTGGCGGCGCGATCTCCGGGGGGCCGGCGGCCGTCCGCCACAGGCCGATGCCCGCGGCCACCAGGAGCGCCGCGAACAGGACGTCCGAGTCCATCAGGCGATAGGTCCGGTAGAGGTCGATGCCGAACGTGGCACTGACCAGCAGGAAGCCGACGATCGCCGCCAGCGCGGCTGCGGCCAGATGGCGTTCAGGCCCTCCGGTCGCTCGCCAGGCGCGCCAGGCGCCCACGATCGCCGCCCCGAAGGCGAAGGTCACCAGGAGGGCCGCCGGGATCCCGAACTCGGCGGCGATGTTGGGCAGCATGTCGTGAGCGGCGGCCAGCTCGCGGGTGCTGGTCTTCGGCCGGTAGGTCGTGGCGTAGGCCGCCTCGAAGCCACCCGGGCCGACGCCCAGCAGCGGGTGATCGCGGGCCATCTCGAAGGCCGCTTCGGTGGCCAGGGCGCGCTCGACGATCGACACCTCGCCGACCGCCGAGTTCGGGTCCCAGGAGGCGAGCCGGTTGGATCCTTCGATGTCCGTCACCAGCCGCAGGTAGGCCGATGCCGCTCCCGGGGCGATCGGCTGGAGGACCCACGAGGGCCATGGCACCACCGCAGCCGATACGACCGCGACCCCCAGGATCAGCCCACCGCGCAGGCGCCAGGTCGGCGCGGCGAGCAGGGCCAGCAGCACGAGGGCCGCTCCACAGCTCAGCCAGGCGCTCTTGGAGTAGGTCAGGATCAGCGCCGCGACCGAGATGACCAGGGCTCCCGCGGCCAGCCAGCCGGTGAGGGCCGGGGTCACCCCGCGCAGGCCGGCCCGGGCGGCGATCTCCGCCAGGCGGGCGCGCGCCAGGATCGCCCCGACCGCCAGTGGGATGGAGATCGTCAGCATCACCCCGAACAACCCGACGTTGTAGTAGGTGAGCCGGGCGAAGAGGACACGCTCCAGCTCCAGCTGGCTCAACGAGTGGACCAGCGTGGCGATCCGGACCAGGTTGAAGACCGAGGCCAGGGCGACCGAGGCGGCCATGGCGGCCAACAGCACGGCCAGCTGCGAACGGCGCGGCCGGAGCAGGACCGCCAGCAGCCCGACGACGGCCGGCTCGACGAGTCCATGGAGGGCGATCGGCAACGACGCCGCCGGCCGGGCTGCGGCCAGGGTGGCGACCACGGCGAGGCCCACGATCGCCAGGGCGGCGGCGGCGGCGACCGGCTCCAGGCGCGAACGGGCGGCGGCCCGGTCCGCGGGGCTGGGTCGGCGGCGCTGGAGCGCCCAGCCGAACGCGAGCGCGATGACGAAGACCGTCGTTGGGATGAGCTGGATGCCGAGGGGCGTCAGCTGCGAGCGGGCGACGTTGACGAGTGGCATCGCCACGACCCAGGCGACCAGGCCCGGCCACGGCCGGACCACGCAGAGCCAGGCGACGATCGCCGCCGCGAGCCCGGCGGCGATCTGGAAGAGGCGGCCCGCGCTCTGGACGTCGGCATGCTGCGGCACGTAGCCGCCGAAGACGACCATGGCCAGGGCCGCGAACGCGAGGACGAATGCCGGAAAGAGCGTGATCGGGTCGTCGCGCAGGAGGCCGAGGTGAGCGGAACGGCCCAACGCGCGGGGCGCGGACCGTGGCGGGACCGGCGCGTCCGAGGGCGGCAACCGGCCGTCCGTTCTCAGCGGGACCTCCTCGTGATGCCCGCGGCCCGGGCCGCCCGAACGGCCGCAACGCGGGCGCCGGGAGTATACGCCGGGGCCGGGGCGGGAGCGGCCGGGAGCGCACCCATCGAGATCAGGGGCGCGCCGGTCACGGACGGGGCCGGTCCGGCAGCAGCGTGGCGACGATGGTCGCGGCTCGCGCCTGCCAGGTGGAGCCGGGAGCTACGGCCAGGCGCCGAGCGGCCGCAGCCAGGTCGGCGGCCAGGTCGGCGTCGAGCAGGACCCGGACGATCGCCTCCGCGAGGGCGGTCGGGCTGTCGGCGGCCAGCAGGCCGGCCCCCGCCGGCTCCAGGATCGAGCGGGTCTCGCGAGCCGCGGTGGCGACGATCGGCTTGCCGTAACTCAGGTAGTCCATCAGCTTGATCGGGACGGCCAGGTCGGCGTAGGCGGTGATCGGCCGCGGGATGACGCACAGGCGCGCCCCGGCCAGCAGGGCGGGGAGCTCGGCCCGGCCGGCTCGCCGGAACTCCACCCAGGGCGGGGCCTCCCCGGCGAGTCCGGCCGGAGGCGCGGGCCCGACCAGGAGCAGCTCGGCGTCGGGCACGGTGGCCCGGACCGTCGCCATCGCCTCGATCAGGAGCGGCAGGCCGTCGGCCGCCCCGAACGCGCCCACGTAGGCGACCCGATGGCCAGCTCCGGCCCCCAGGTCGGGCAGGTCCGGATCCGTGCCGGGCGCCAGCAGAACGGCGTCGGTCATCCCCAGGGCGCGCGCCAGGCCCGCAGACGGGGTGAACCGATGGGTGGCCAGGCGGCGGGCGAGCGGCAGCGTCAACCGCCAGAGAAGGTCGTTGAGGAAGCCCCTGGCACCGGGCGCCGGGTAGAGATCGCGGAAGAGCTGGTACGCGTCGCGGAAGTAGATGCCGAGCGGGCGACCCGACAGTCGAACCAGGGTCATGAGGAGGAGGTCCTGGGGCATCGGCGCCGACGACGCGGCTTCGACGTAGACCGCGTCGACATCGCGCCAGGCTCGGCGCAGCAGCCAGCGCGCGGCGCCCCGCGCCCGTCCGACGCGATCGCCGGTGATGACCTGGAGATCGCACGTCTGTCCCAGGGCCGCGGCGAGCCGTGCGATGCGAACCACCGGGGCGCTGGCCTGCTTCGACGGGTCATACATGCCGTAGAGCAGCAGGCGAGGTCGGCGAGCCGGCGGGTCCGAGTGCATGGGAGGGTCGGACTCTGTCACCGGCCTGCCCGCCGGCGGCGCGGTCCGCGAGCGGCCGGCGGCCGGGCCGATCATCCGCGGGGCCTGCGCGGCCGGGCCGCCGCCCATCACGGGAGTCGGTACAGGCAGACGCTGGGCTCGGCGCCCCAGGGAGCGCAGGAGACCACCTGCCGGGCCGCCCAGGCCGCGGCCTCGGGACCCTCCGCCCAGCTCGGGATGTCGTCGGCGGACGTCAGCACCCAGCGCACGCCGCGCGTCCGGTAGAGGTCGCCCTCGTTCAGGTTCCAGGCCGAAACGCTGAAGAGGGTGACGACCGGGGCCCGCATCAGGAAGAGCGGGGCGTAGCGGCCTTCGACAACGGCGCCCGGCGGGACCGCGTCCGCCAGGCGAGCCTGAATCCCCGGCAGCGTCGAGCCGCTGGAGTCGATCCAGGTCTGGTAGCGAAGCAGGCCCGGCACGGTCACCGCGGCCGCCACCGCGAACCCGGCGAGCAGCAGCCCGGAAGCCGGAAGCGCCGTGCGCAACCGACCGACCAGGATGGCTGCGCCCACGGCCAGCAGGATGGCCATCGCCGGCATGATCGGGACCGCATACCGATTGGGGTGGTACGGGAGCGCGGCCAGGACGGCGAAGCTCGCCGCCGCCCAGCCGCCCGCGGCCGCCACAAGCCGGCGCTCCAGCGGGCTGCGCTGCCGCCAGGTGGCGAGGGCGACCAGGCCGCCGGCGCTGCCACCGATCAGGAGGGGCCCGGCGAGCCCGAGCGTCGTGTCGTTCTCGATGAAGAAGTAGCCGATCACCCTGCGCCAGAGCTCGCCGGCCGTGCGGGGCAGCTGCTCGGTCGGCCAGCTCTGGAGGACGGCCGCCACCTGGGCGCGGTTCGGGAGGTAGACGAGCAGCGTCCAGGCCAGGCCGAGAACCAGCAGCGTGGCCAGCGCACCGGCCACCCAGCGGCGAACCGCCGCCGATCTCCAGCCGTCGGCCACGGCGACCGCCGCCAGCAGACCCACCACGGCGAAAGCGGCGTTCGGCTTGGTGCCGATGGCCGCGCCGAAGCAGAGGCCGGCGGCGATGCCGGTCAGCGCGGCCCGGCGCCCGTCGGCCGCCAGCACGAGCAGGCCACCAAGCGTCAGCCACAGCGCCACACTCGGTTCCAGGAGGGCGAGGCGACCGTAGTAGATGAACAGGGCGCACGAGCCGAGGGCAAGCGCACCGAGGATGGCCGGGCCAGTCCCCAGCGCCCTGCGGAGGCCCCAGCCGATGGCCAGGACCGTGAGGGCCGTGGCGACCACGCTCACGAGCCTGGCCTGGACGATTCCCACGCCACCCAGCTGGAAGGCGAGGACCTGGGCCACCATGAAGGGGATGCTCACCAGCTGGCGGTCCCAGCCGTCGGTCGACCAGCGACCGAGAACGACGAAGTTCCGGGCGTTGAGGACGTTCCAGGCCTCGTCGGTGAAGGGGCTGTTGCTGCCGGTCACGCCGCGGGCCGGGTCGACCGCGATGAATGCGGCCAGGAGCGCGAAGACCGCCAGGCTCGCCAGGACGGCCGGGAGAACGGCCGGCAGTGGGCCGATCGCGAGGCGGATTCCCGTCTGCCCCAGGAGCTTCGTCCGGGCTCGCAGGTCGCTCAGAGGGCCCCTCCACTTCTCGCCCGCGGGTTTGGGCCCTAGTCTAGCGGGCCCGCAGGCACGTCCCGGTCGATCGGCTGCCCGACGGACCTTGTGTCAGCGGATCCTGACGAGCCAGAACCGGCCTGCCGGATCGACCTCGACGGGGTCGATCGCGATTGCACCCCTGGTCGTGGGGCTGCGCACCTCGAAGAGCCTGAAGGCGGACTCGGGATCATCCCGGCCGATGTAATGAAGCAGGAGCTGTCCCGGCTGCGGGTATCTGCCGTCGGTCGTGACCAATGGCCCCTGCGTGCCAGTGATCGCCGAGAGCGGCAGGTCCAGGTCCAGGGAGAGCTGGGGCACCGCCAGAACGGGCGCCAGAAGGATGGCCCGCGACCCCGTGTGCGTGGTCGCGGTCCCGTCGTCCGGGAAGCTCGGGAGTCCTGACCGGCCGCCGAGCGACTCCAGGATCACCGGGGTCAGCCGTTCGAGGTCACGGTGGAAGATCCCGTTGAACGTCACGTCGCTGCGGGTCGGGCGATCCAGTGGGCCGAACGGGCGAATCACGGCCACGGCGATGACCGCGCCTCCCGCGGCAGCCAAGATCGGGGCCGCAGCGCGAAGACGGATCGCCCGGACCCGGCGGGCAAGTGAGCGGAACCGAATGGAGGCGACCCCGAGGCTCGCCGCGAACGTCAGTCCGACGTCGACCGGTGCGATGTACCGGTCGGAGACGTAGATCCCCCGAGAGGCCAGGTAGACGAGGAAGAGAAGCACGCCGACGACGAGGGCGATCACACCGGCGGCGACGTCGGGACTTCGGCCCCAAAGGGTCAGCATCCCCAGCAGGGCCAGGAGCAGGAGGATCGGCTCCGCAGCGTAGTGGGCACCGATCGCTCCGAGGACGCCGGCCACCCCTGGCAGGTGGAGACCAGCGGACGAGAGCACGGGCACCGACTCGGAGTACAGCGGATCGCCCGTCAGGAGCCAGTCGTGGACCCCCTGGACAGGCAGGGTGAGAAACCCGAGCAGGATCGGGACTCGAGCGCGGACCCAGTGGGCATCGCGTGTCTGCGACCTGGCGGCAACGAACCCGAGGCCGAGGATCAGCGCGGCGCTTCCGGTCACGATGAGCGTCTCGAACCGCGCCAGACCAGCCAGGGCCAGAGCGACCCCGGCCCACGCGTACCGCGGCCGAACACTCGTGACCAGCAGGCCCGCGGCACTCCAGAAGATGAGGGCCCACGAGACTGCGTAGGCGAGGTCGACGTCCTGGAGCAGCTCGGCCGACCCGATGAGCGCGGCGGTGACGAAACCGGCCGCGATGATGCCTCCGAGGCGATGGGCGAGCACGGCCGACGTGGCGATTCCGGTTCCGTAAGCGAGAATGGCGAGCCAGGAGATCGCGCGCCAATCCGGTGCCACCGAGTGGACGAGGCCGTAGGTGACGGTGAGCAACGGCTTGGGGGTGGCCCCGAGGAACGCCTCGAGATGCCGGCCCGCCATGAGCCGATCGAAATAGAGGATCGAGGCGGCCGCGTCGTAACCGAGCGTTCCCGTGTGGAACGGCCGCACCACGTAGAGGGCGACACCCACCGCGATGACGAAGGCCGCTGCACCGACGAGCACTGCGGAACGAGGCCATCCCTCGATCGGTCGGCGCATCGGTGGAGTGTACAGGGGCGACCTGGCCCGAATTGGCAGTCAGTCGCTCCGCGCTCGCTCGGGCTGTTCGCCTGCGCGGCCGACGTAGACTGCCGGCTGAGCGCGGAGGGATCCAGCATGCCGGTTCCGGACGACCAGCCGCTCAGGCGGCGATGATGCGCACGCCCGGCGTGACCCACCCGCGAAGCAGGGCGTTGACGTGGGGGCTCTCCGAGCGGATCCCGGCCAACGCAGGGCTGACGGCTCCGCTGGCAGTCCTGCTCGGCATCTACCTGGTCGCCGCCGGCAGCGCGCCAGTCGCGCCCGGCCTCCCGTTCCGCAGCGCCTGGCTGGCCGCGGTGGTGCCAGCCGCGGCGGCCTTGCTCGGCAGCCGTGCGGCGCCGGAGGGTGTCGCCGGTCGGGGCGTCTTCTGGCGCGCCCTGGTGGCCGGGGCGGCCGGCGGCCTGGCGGTGGTCGCCGCGCGGCTGGCACCGGTGGCGCGACCGGTGACCGGGCCGGCCGACCTGCTGGGTGCCCTCGTGGTCGCGGGAGTGGTCGTCGGCGCACTGGCCGGAACAGGCCGTCGCCGCCACCCCGTGGCCCTCGACTGCCTGGCGCTGGAGGCCGCGGTGGCGGCGGGGCTGACCGACGTCTCCCTGTTTCAGGGGCTGGCCATGCGAGACCTCCGGCTCTACCTCGATGCGGGCGCGCGCTTCCTGGCCGGGGCGCCGGTCTACCTCGCGGAACCGCTGCGCGGCAGCCTGCCGGACCCGACCCACTTCCCGTTCGTCTATCCACCGCTGACGCTCCCGCTCTTCGGGGCCCTGGCGCGCCTGCCCCTGGCGGCCGCGGAGCTCCTCTGGGAGACAGCCGGCTCCCTGGCAGCCATCGGATCGCTGCGCGCCCTCGGCCTTCCCTGGCGCTGGTCGATCGTCCTGCTCGCCTGGCCCCCCTTCGCCCAGGGCCTCTACGTCGGCAACGTCGCAGTGCCGGCGTTCCTCCTGTTCGCTCTTGCCTTCTGGCGCGGAGAAGTGCTGGTCCTGGGTCCGGTCTTCAAGCTCCAGGCCGGGGTGCCGGCGCTCTGGCTGGTGCGCCAGCGCCGGCTGGCGGCGCTCTTCGCCGGCCTCTTCGTCCTGCTCGCGCTCGTTCTGGTCAGCGTGCCGCTGACCGGGATCGATCGCTGGACGCAGTGGATCGACGGGCTCTTCGCCTACCAGCGATCTCAGGCCTCCTTCCCGTCCACGTTCTACGCGTATGCCCTCCCGCGCTTCCTGCCCTACGCCGTCTACCTGGTCCTGGCTGCGTTTGCCGTCCTGGCTGCCCTGATCCCGGGCGGCCGGAGCGGGCTGAGCGCGCTCGGGCTCGCCAGCATCGTCGCCTCCCCCTCCCTCTATACCCACGGCTTCCTGCCCGGGCTCCCGGCGCTGCTGGCCCTGAAGCCGAGCCTGCTCTGGCTGGCTCTCGGGCTGACGTCGGCTCTGCCGGTGCCGGGCTGGTGGCTGGCCGTCGCCCTGGGCGGCCTCGGCCTGGCGTCAGCGCGCCTCCGGCACGACCCGGCCGATGCCGACCTCCACCCGCTCGGACACGAGGCAGCCGCGTGGCCCGCCCGGGAGGCGTCGAGCTCCGCGCCCGCGCGCTGAGGACGGCCGGCGGAGCCACCGCATCCCGGAGCCCGCCGGCGGACCCCGGTCGGCGGTGGAGTATCATCGCGGCGCCGTTCGACCAGGAGGTCCCCGCCGCTCGTGCCCGATCCGCTCCAGCGCATCCTCGGCCTGCTGGCCGCGGGCCTGACCCTCCCGCTGCTGGCGGCGCTGGCCGCGGCGGTCAGGCTGGAGACTCCCGGTCCGGCCGTCTATGCGGCGACACGCATCGGGGACGGCGGCCGGCCCTTCACCTGCTTCAAGCTGCGGACGATGGCCTGGCGGCCGGCGAGCGGCGGCCCGGCCCTGACGGTCGCCGGCGATGCCCGGCTCACCCGGGTCGGGCGTCTCCTCCGCCGGTTCCGGCTGGACGAGCTGCCGCAGCTCTGGAACGTGGCCCGCGGCGAGATGCGACTGGTCGGGCCCCGCCCGGAGGATCCCGCCTTCGTCGACCTGGGCCAGCCGCTCCACCGGGCGGTCTTCACCGCGCGGCCGGGGATGACGGGCCTGACCCAGCTCTTCTACGCGGACGAGACGGCCCGCCTCGACACGGCCGACCCGGAGCGCCACTATCGCGAGGTGGTGCTGCCTGCCAAGCTCCGTCTCGACGCGGCCTATCTCCGCCACCGCTCTCCGGAGCTGGACCTCTGGATCCTGGCCCAGACGCCGCGGGCCCTGGCCGGGCGGCGGATCGAGCTGCCTTCGACCCTGGCGGCGGAGCTGGGACCCGCGGCGGAGCCCGGCCCGGCGGCGGAGGTCAGCCCGGCGGCGGAGGTCAGCCCGGCGGCGGAGGTCGGCGCCACAGCCGAGCTCGGCGCGAAAGCCGGCCTGCCCACATGAGCGCCACCGACCGGCCGGGGTCCGGGCCCGGCACCTTCGGCTTCGTGCCCCGTGGCCGGCACCTCTTCGTCTACGACATCGTCGTCACCGCCGTCTCGATCGCCATCAGCTTCGCCCTGCGCTTCGACGCCAGCAACATCGGCCGCGATCTCAGCCCCTACCTGCCGGCCGCCCTCCTGCCGCTCCTCGTCATGCCTCCCGTCTACCTGGCCTTCGGCCTCTACCGCCGCGAGTGGCGCTACGCCTCGGTCCAGGAGATGTTCATGCTGGCCGAGGCGGTGGTGCTCGGGACCGCCCTCACCTTCGTCGTCTTCCTGGCCCTGGGCCTGGCCCACGCGCCCGGAACCCTGGGCTTCCCGCGTTCCGTCTTCGCGATCGAGGCGCTGGTCAGCCTGGCCCTCGTGGGCGGCGGGCGCTTCGCCGTCCGGGCCAGCCTGGAGCGGCGCGGGCTGTCCGGGGGGACCGACGCCGAGCAGGGCGTCGCGACCCTCGTCTACGGGGCCGGCGAAGCGGGGGTGACCGTCACCCGGATGGCCGACCGCGATCCGGCGGCCCGCATCCGGGTGGTCGGCTTCCTGGACGACGACCCGGCCAAGAAGGGGGTGCGCCTGCTCAACCGGCCCGTCTTCGGCGGCCTGGAGCAGCTCGAGCGGGCGGTCCGCAAGTCGGACGCGCAGCAGCTGCTGGTGGCGATGCCCTCATCCCCGGGCCCGGTGGTCCGCCGCGCCTTCGAGCTCGGCCGGGCCGCCGGCCTGGAGGTCCGGACGGTCCCCTACCTGCGCGAGATCTTCTCCGGCGAGCTGCGCCTCAACCGGATCCGCCGGGTCAGCGTGGACGACCTGCTGCGCCGCGAGCCGATCGCCATCGACACGGAGGCCGTTGCCGGCTACCTGAGCGGCGCCAGCGTCCTCGTCACCGGCGGCGGCGGCTCCATCGGGAGCGAGCTGGCCCGCCAGATCCTGGCCCTCGGCCCCCGCCGGCTGACCGTCCTGGACAACCACGAGGAGGCCCTCTGGTCGATCGAGCGCGAGCTGGCCGACCACGCCCAGGCCGGCGTCGCGCTGGAGATGATCCTGTGCGACATCCGCTCGCTGCCCGCCGTCGAGTCGATCGTCGCCACCGTCCGGCCCGACGTCGTCTTCCACGCGGCGGCCCTCAAGCACGTCCCGATCGTCGAGCAGCACGCCGCCGAGGGCGTGATGACCAACGTGGTCGGCACCCGCAACGTCCTGACCGCCTGCGAGCGCCACGGCGTGGAGCGGTTCGTCCTGATCTCGACCGACAAGGCCGTCGACCCGGTCAGCGCCATGGGCGCCACCAAGCGTGTGGCCGAGCTGCTGACGGTCTCCGCCGCGCGGCGGACGGGCCAGAACTACGTCGCCGTCCGCTTCGGCAACGTCCTGGGCTCCAGCGGCAGCGTCATCCCGACGTTCCAGCGCCAGCTGGCGGAGGGCCGGCCGCTGACGATCACCCATCCGGAGACGACCCGCTACTTCATGACGATCCCGGAGGCGGTCAGCCTGATCCTGGAGGCGGGCTCCACCGCCACCAGCGGCGACGTCTACGTCCTGGACATGGGGGCGCCGGTCCGGATCGTGGACCTGGCCCGCGACCTGATCCGGCTCTCCGGCATGGACCCCGAGAAGGTCCCGGTCGTCTACACGGGGCTGCGGGCGGGAGAGCGGCTCCACGAGACCCTCTTCTACGACCACGAGACGACCGACCGGACGGCCCACGAGGGGATCCTCCGGGCCCGGGCGGAGGACAGCCCGCAGCTGATCGAGCTGGCCGAGAGCCTGGCTGGTCGGCTGGAGCTGGCGGCCCAGGAGCGGGACGAGACCGCCGTCCGCGAGCTGCTCCAGCGGGTGCGCTCGCTCGGGTCGCCGGCCGGGGCCGCCGTCCACCCGAAGGTGCCGGCGGCGCAGCCGCAGGCCACGGCCTGAGCGCGGCTTGAGCGCGACCGGCCCGGCCCGGATCCCTTTCCACCGGCCCTCGATCGGCGCCGAGGAACGCGCCGCCGTCCTGGAAGTGCTCGACTCGGGCTGGCTCACGACCGGCCAGCGCGCACTCGCCTTCGAGGAAGCCGTGGCCGCGGCCGTCGGAACCCGCCACGCGGTCGCCGTCAACTCCGCCACGGCGGCCCTCCACCTGGCCCTCGAGGCGCTCGGGATCGGGCCGGAGGACGAGGTGGTCGTGCCGACCTACACCTTCGCCTCCTCCGGCGAGGTGGTCCGCTACCTGGGGGCGCGGCCACGCCTGGCGGACGTCGACGCCCGCACGCTCAACGTCACGGCCGAGACCCTGGAGGCGCAGCTCCGCCCGGCGACGAAGGCGATCCAGGTCGTCCACTACGGCGGCCGGGTCGCCGAGATGGGCCCGATCCTGGAGCTCGCCCGGGGCCGCGGCATCGCCGTCGTGGAGGACGCCGCCCACGCCATCCCGGCCTCCCGCGGCGGCGTGGCGGCAGGCGCCTTCGGGGAGGCGGGGGCGCTCAGCTTCTACGCCACCAAGACCGTCACCACCGGCGAAGGGGGCATGCTCGTCACGAACTCGGACGCGATCGCCGACCGCGCCCGGATGATGCGCCTGCACGGCATCAGCCGCGACGCCTGGAAACGCTACACGGCCGGCGGCAGCTGGTACTACGAGATCGAGGAGGTCGGCTTCAAGTACAACCTGGCCGACCTGGCGGCGGCGATCGGCCTGGTCCAGCTGCAACGGGCGGAGGAGATGCGGCTGGCGCGCGAGCGCGTCGCCGGCTGCTACGCGGCCGCCTTCGCCGCAGCGCCCGGCGGCCTGGCCGAGCGGGTCCAGCTGCCGGACGCGCCCGGCGCGGACGAGGTCGCGGCCTGGCACCTCTACCCTTTGCGCCTGCGGGGCGCGGCCGCGGAACGGCGGGGCGAGGTGATCGACCGGCTGGCAGCGGCCGGCATCGGCACCAGCGTCCATTTCATCCCGCTCCACCTCCACCCCTACTACCGGCGGACCTACGGCTACCGGCCGGAGGACCTGCCGGTCGCCGCGGCGGAGTACGCCCGGGAGATCTCGCTGCCGATCTACCCGGATCTCACCGACGGCGAGGTCGAGCGGGTGGTCGCGGAGCTCGGGCGCGCGCTGGCCGGCTGAGATGCGGCTCCTCGTCACCGGCGGCGCGGGCTATGTCGGGTCGCACACCGTGCGCCTCCTGGCGGAACACGGCCACGAGGTCACGGTGGTCGACAACCTCTCGACCGGCCATCGGGAGGCAGTCGGCCGCGTTCCCCTGGTCGTGGCGGATCTCGCTGAAACGGGACTGATCCGCGATCTCCTGCGCGACCGGCGGATCGAGGCCGTGCTCCATTTCGCCGCCTTCAAGTCCGTCGAGGAATCGATGCGGAAGCCGGAACGCTACTTCCGCAACAACGTCTGTGGCAGCCTCAGCCTCGTCGAGGCCGCCCGGGCTGCCCGCGTCGGCCTGCTCGTCAACTCCTCGACCTGTGCCGTCTACGGTGAGCCTGCCCGCCCCCCGATCAGCGAGAGCGCCGTTCCCGAGCCGGCCAACCCCTACGGCGAGAGCAAGCTGGCGGTCGAGCGGATGCTCGCGTCGCTCGACCGGGCCGGGCACCTGCGCCATGTCACACTGCGCTACTTCAATGCCGCCGGCGCCTGGCCCGACGGCAGTCTCGGCGAGGACTGGACGGGCGCGCAGAATCTGGTCCCGGCAGCGATGCGCGCCGCCCTCACAGGGTCTACGTTGCGGGTCTTCGGCGCGGACTACGCGACCCCGGACGGCACGGCGGTCCGCGATTACGTCCACGTCCTGGATCTTGCCGAGGCGCACCTGGCGGCCCTGGAGCACCTTGCCCGGGGCGGCGAATCATGCGTCCTGAACGTCGGCTCGGGTCGGCCTGCGTCCGTCCGGCAGGTTGTCCTGGCGGTCGAAGCCGCAAGTGGGCGAGGCATCCGAACAGAGGTCGCCCCCCGCCGCGCGGGCGATGTCGCGGCGATCTGGGCGGACACGAGCCGTGCCGCGGCCGTTCTCTCGTGGGCAGCCAAACGCGGTTTGGCCGAGATCGCCCAGAGTGCCTGGCGCTGGCACTCCGGCCACCCGAGCGGATTCGCGGACACGCCCGGAGTCTGACGGCTACCGGAAGACGCCCGTCGCGACCTCTCGGGCGGCCACCAGCTCGAGCGTCCGGGCGAACTCGGCGTTCACCTGGCTCCAGCCGTGAGGGATTCCGGTCCACAGGACGCTGTGCGGATAGCCATCGCGCGCCAGCACCGCTGCGAAGGCGCTCGCTTGCGACGCGTAGAAGGACTGGTAGGGATCGGCGACCAGGAGGAAGAAGATCCCGGACCGCTCGGACGCGGAAAGCATGCCAGCCGCGTCGAGTGGCGAGGCGGCAGCCATCAGTGCCGCCTCATAGCCGAAGGGGATCTCCGCTGCTGCCACGGCCGTGACCTGGTAGTAGCCGCTGAACGAGATCTCGGCTCCGAAGACGGTGGGATGATGGAGGCCCAAGATGGCCGCGCAGTACCCGCCGTTGGACATCCCGAAGACGGCTCGGGCAGGCGCGGCGGCGATGGTCCGGAAGTGGGCGTCGACCCAGCCGACCACCGTCTGGCCGATGAACGTATCGAGCCATTCCCGGCCGTCGTAGGTGTTCGCGCACTGCAGGTCGGAGTACGGACCACTGCCCGAGTCGACGAAGACGACGATGGAGGCCGGGATGGCGCCTTCGTCGATCAGGGCGTCGAGCGTAAACCTGGCGCCGGTCTCTCCCTCCCAGAATGAGTACGGCGTGGGCGCCTCGTAGAGGACCGGATAGCGCCGGCCCGGGCTCCGGTCGTAGCCGGGCGGAAGGTAGACGGCCACGTCGTCGGTCGCCGGGCCGCCGATCCAGGGAGCGGGCAGGTTGTAGAAGGCCACCCGGCCGGCGCCCGATGGACGCCAGGCGAGCCAGGGGCGCGCGGCAAGCAGCGCGGCGGGATTGACCGTCGGGGCGCCGGCCGCGTGCGGCATCGGGCGCGGGGTGGTGCGCGGAGTCGCTGACGGGCTTGGCGACGGCGTGACCGCGATCGACGGGCTGGGTGCAGGGCTCGCCGCGGTCGTCGACGGCGCGGCGGACGGCGAGGGCAGCGCCGCCAGCCGGCCGGCCGTGGGCGATGCCACCGGCTGGGCCATCCCGACCGCCAGCCAGCTGACAGCCGCCACGACCGCGAAGGCCAGGGCCGCCGCAACGGCCATCATCGGGGAGCGCAGTCCGCCGGCCGGCCGTCGCATCTAGCCGAAGACCCCGACAGCCGCCTGGCGGGTCGCCACCGCCTCGAGTGCCGCTGGGAACTCCTGGCGAACCTGCGTCCAGCCGTGCGGCACCGCCGCCGCCAGGGTGAGTTGCGGATAGCCGTCCGTCGCCAGCGTCCGGGCGAAGGTGGCCGCCTGCGGGCCGTAGAAGGACTGGCTCGGGTCCGCGACCAGGACGAAGTAGAGGCCAGCCCGCTGGGCTACCGGCAGGCGACCGGCCACCACCATGGGCGAATCGGCGGCGAGCAACGCCGCGTCACCGCCGAAGGGCAGAAGCGAGTTGACGCTGCCGATCCCGGCCTGGTAGTAACCGCTGAACGAAATCTCGGCGCCGAAGACGTCCGCGTGATGGAGGGCCAGGATCGCCGCGCAATAGCCGCCCTGGGACATGCCGAAGATGGCCCGCGCGGCGGGCTGGGCGATCGTGCGGAAATGGCGGTCAACCCATGGGACGACCGTTTCCGCGACATAGCGGTCGAGCCACTCGCGGCCGTCGAACGAGTCCACGCACTCCGTGTCCGGGTAAGGCGAGCTGCCCGAGTCGATGAACACCACGATGGAGGCCGGGATCGCGCCACTGTCGATGAGAGCGTCGAGCACCGTCTTCGCGTCCGTGGCCCCGTCCCAGAAGTAGTAGGGCGTCGGCGCCTCGTAGAGCACGGGGTAGCGGCGGCCGGGGCTCCGGTCGTAGCCGGGCGGCAGGTAGACGCTGACATCGTCGGTCGTGCTAACACCGCCGACCCAGGGGGCCGGCAGGTTGTCGACGAGGACGGTCCCGGCACCGGTCGGACGCCAGGCCAGCCACGGCCGAGCGACCGGCGTGGCGTCCGGGCTCGGCGATGGCGACGGTGAGAGCGACGGCGTCGGGCTTGGGCCGGGCGCGTCACCAGGCGCTGTCGGCAGGAGGCTCAGACCTGGCGGGGTGTCGTTGTTGCCCTGGACCAGGGCGGGCAGGGGCGCCCCGCCGTGCCGCATCAGCGAATCCGGGGCGAAGTTCAGCATCGCGCCAAGCGCCGGCATCGTTACCGCCAGCAGGCAGACGACGAGGACGACCGCAATCGGACGACGGATCTCGAGCCGGCCCCGGGGCCCCCGACCTCCCTGCCGGACGACCGCCCAGGCGGCCACCAGCGACGGCCGGATCGCGCCGCCCAGCGTCGCGCCGGCCCACCCGACCAGGATGCCGCCCGTGATCAGTGACACGAGCGTCAGAACCCAGCCACCCGGATCGAACGAACCCTGGGTCGCGTCGGCACCCAGGGCGGCGGAAGTCTCGCGCAGGAAGACCGGTCCGTACAGCGCCGCGGCCGCGGCCAGGCCCGCCAGCGCGCTGACGGCGATCCAGTCGGCGGCCAGCGTCGCGACCCCGGCCGCCAGGCTCCCGACGAGCAACGCCGTCGAGGTCGAGCACCGCCTCGTGCCCGACGCGCATCATCTGGAAGCCGGCCCCGAGCAGGGCCGCCCGGCCAAGGCCGCTGGCCTGATAGACGACGGGGATCCGGTCCAGCCGGGCGCAGTGGTCGACGAAGGCGGCCCAAAGGAAGGGCAGAGCGTCAGGCGGCCCGATCGGGTCGCCGAGCATCACGGCCATCCGGCCGGCGAGACCGTAGACGACCACCCCCTCGAGCCCCGCCGGCTCGAAGACCAGCTTGTCACGACCGAGCTGGAACGGCAGGAGGGCGCCGTGGCCATAGCGGGCCGCGATCGCCGCCGCCCGCGAGCGGACCACGGGGTCCGGCTCGGGCTCGGGCACCGTGGCGAGCACCCCCAGGGCCCCGAGGACCACCGGCAGGCGGGCGAGCAGGAGCAGGAGGGCGAGCAGGCCGCCGCGGCTCGCCACGTGGAGCACCTGGTCGCCCATCGCGTCGCTCATCCCCAGCGAGGCGGCCGCGCTCGACGTGGCGTCCGCGAGCGCACTCAGGGGCCCGGGCCAGGTCCCGGTGCTGGCGATGAAGAGGAGGGTCTCGGCCAGGGCCGCCAGGGCCGCGAAGACCAGGAGGCCACCGGCCACCCGAGCCCATCGGTGCCCCGTCTCCACTCGATAGCGCCGGCGGTCCGCCAGCAGGACGCCCAGGATTCCGCCGATCACGACAACCCCGACCGGGTACTCGAGGGCAACGGCCTGCTCGAAGAGCGCCACCGCCAGGGTGGCGACCGCGAACCACCAGGCCAGCCGCTTGCGGCGATGCAGGCCGACTGCCACGGCGGCCAGCCCGATCCCCGAGAGCACCCCGACCAGCGGATCGGCATCGGTCACGTCGAGTGGGATGAAGGCCAGGATCCGCACCAGCGCACCGCGACTGGCCAGCAGGGCGTAGGCGAACGAGGCCAGGGCGGCAAGCGCCAGCAGGAGGGCCGGCAGCGGCGCGACCAGATGCTCGACCGGCGCCCCTAGCCGCAGCCCCAGCTCGTGGCGGAGCCTCGGCGTCCTGCCCCCGCCCGTCGACCAGTGATCTTGCTCGCTGTCTCTGTCGCCCATAGGTCCTGCTCGTGGGCGGCGCCATTCTGCCCCCGATCGATGGCGCCTGCCAGCATCCTCTCAGGAGGGCGTGCTTGAAGCGGCCTCAAAGACTCACGGGCCGGCCGCCGTCGCGCCAGCCGGCACAAGCCCGTTCGGGAAAGGCTCAGCGCCCGACCGAGCCGCCGGCCGACGTCGAACCGCCGGCCGACGTCGCTCGCCAGACCAAGGAGGACTCCCCGCTACGGCCCCGTTGAAGGCGATGGCGCCGGAGCCTGGCTCGCCTTGTAGTACGCGCTGTCCGTCCCGAAGAGCTGCACGGAGAGGGCCGCCACCTTGTCCATGTAGAGCCGGCTCGTCCAGACGCCACCCGTCGTCGAAGAGTCCGGGTGGTAGTTGTAGGGCGGGCCCAGGACGTACTTCTGGATCGCGCTGTCGCCGATCTGCTTCGCCACGTTCAGCATGTCGCCCACGCGATCGGCCGGGAAGTCCGTCTTGATCGTCGTGGCCGCGGCATCGAGCAGGGCCGGCAACCTGGTGATCATCGACGGCTGGACCATCTTCTGCTTGAGCGCCACCAGGACCTGCTGCTGGCGCGCCGCACGGGTGTAGTCGTTGTCGCCCACGCCCTGCCGGGAGCGGACGTAGGCCAGCGCCAGCCTGCCGTCCAGATGGTGCGGCCCCGCCGTCAGGTAGAACCCCGGCTTGCTGCCGTCCAGCCAGTCGTAGAGCGGATCCTGGATCGGCTTCGGGTTGACGACGTCCACCCCGCCCACCAGGTCAACCATCCGGGCGAAACCGGCCAGGTCGAGCGCCGCGTAGTAGTGGATCGGGATCCCCAGGATGTAGCCCACCTCCTTCTCGAGCGTCGTGACCGGCGGATCCGGGAACTGCTTCGGGTAGAGATAGGCCCACGTCATGAGCGAGTTGATCTTGCCCTGGAAGGTACCGCCGAAGTAGAGCGGGAAATCGGACGTATCGCGGGGGATGCTGATCATCACCGCGGTGTGGTTGGCGGGATCGATGCTCACCACCAGGATGGTGTCGTTGAGCGCTTCCGAGCGGGTCCGGTAGGCGTCGATGCCGGTGAGCAGGATGTTGATCCGCGAGCTCGCGCTGGCCGGCGTGGCGTAGGGGACCACCCCCTGGAAGTTGCCGGCCGCGCTGGTGTCGCTCGGGTTGGGCGTTGCGGCCGCAGTCCCCCCGTTGTCGCCCGGCCCCTGGAAGATGCGCGACCCGGCGTCGTAGAAGGCCCAGGTGTAGTAGCCGGCCAGGGCGTGCGAACCGACGACCAGGAGCGCCAGGAGCGCGAGGACGAGCTGGCCCCGCCGGCGGCTCGCGCGGGCGGCCGGCGCGGCCATGGCGTAGGCGTGGCCGATCGCCGCCAGGCGCCAGGCGCCCAGGATGACCACGGCGACCAGGAGCGCGAAGGCGAACGAGGGGACGATCAGCTGGGCGCCGAGATACTCCACGCCGTGCAGGGCAAGGAACGCGAAGTAGAGAAGCAGCACCAGGAGCGGGGCGGCGAACCAGGCCGCGAGCTTCCAGCGCCCGGCATAGGCCTGGCCGAGCCCCGGCCAGAGGAAGGAGAGGAAGGCGGCGAGCGAGGGTGACGGTCGGCGGGCGGCCGACCGGCGAGCCATGGTTGCCAAAGCGCCCGGACTGTAGCACAGGCGTCCAGAAGGCAACCCGAAGAGCCGGTCGCTACCGGAACACGACAGCGTGCCGGTCAAGTCGGTGTCGCCGGGCCGACTGCGGGGCTGGCGGTGCGGGGTAGAATGTCGGGCGTCGCTCCGGTCCGGAGGGGTCCCCGGCAGACTCGATCGAGGGGGAGATGATCCGCCGCCACGCCGTGATCTTCCGGGCGGTCCTCATGCTCGCGGACGCGGGCCTGGCTGCCACAGTGGCCGTCGCCGTCTCCGTCGCCCGGTTCGGTCGCCAGAGCTTCGCCGATCAGCTCGCGGCGACGGTCCGCAACCCCGAGCTCGCCCTTGTCGCCTTCGCGGTCGGCTGGGTGGCGGTGCTGTGGGCCCACGGGCTCTACCGCCAGCGTGCCCGCTGGACCTTGCGCGGCCAGGCGCTGGACATCGCGCAGGCGACGCTGATCTTCGCCCTCGGCACGCTGGCCGTCCTGTTCTGGCTGAAGCTGCCGGACGTCAGCCGGCTCCTGCTCATCGTCCTGTTCCCGACCCTAGCCGTGGCGGCGCTGGCCACCCGGATCGCCCTCCGGCTCTTCCTGCGGGTCCTCCGCTCGCGCGGCCGCTACACCCGCTTCATGCTGGTCGTGGGCGCCAGTCCCCGGGCCCGGGCGTTCGCCGAGCTCGTGGAGGCGCACCACGAGCTCGGCCTGGTCGTCGTGGGCCATCTCCAGGCCGGCACGGAGGACGATGGAGTACCGCTGCGCCGGCCGGTGCTGGGCCAGCTCGAGGCCCTGGAGTACGTGCTCCACTCGCGGATCATCGACGAGGTGGCCATCTGCCTCCCGCTCTCCGCCTCCGAGGAGATCGACGCCATCGCCCGCCTCTGCGAGGAGGAAGGGCGGATCGTGCGCATCCCCGTCGCCGTCTCGGAGCGGACGGTGTCGCGGGGGCTCCTGGAGGAGGTGGACGGGGTCCCCGTCTACTCCCTCGTCAACGGCCCGGACCGCACCGTCGCCCTGATGGCCAAGCGCCTCCTGGACGTGGCCGGGTCGGCCGCTCTGCTGGTCCTGCTGTCTCCGGTCTTCGTCGTTCTCGCCGCCCTGGTCAAGCTCGATTCGCCCGGCCCCGTCCACTTCCGGCAGGAGCGGGTCGGCCTGCACGGCCGCCTCTTCCGGGTGGTCAAGTTCCGGACCATGCGCGACGGGGCCGAGGAAGAGCTCGAGGAGTTGCTGCACCACAACGAGGTCAACGGGCACGCCTTCAAGATGACCAACGATCCGCGGACCACCAGGGTGGGGCGCTGGCTACGGCGGACCTCGCTCGACGAGCTGCCCCAGCTGTGGAACGTCCTGCGCGGCCAGATGAGCCTGGTGGGTCCTCGCCCGCCGCTCCCCGGGGAGGTCGCCAACTACGATGTCTGGCACCGTCGCCGGCTGTCGATGAAGCCGGGCATGACCGGCCTCTGGCAGATCCGCGGCCGCCGCGAACCCGAGTTCGACCGCTGGGTGGAGACCGACCTCGAGTACATCGACTCGTGGTCCTTCTGGCTGGACCTCAAGATCCTGGCCCGGACGGTGCCCGCGGTGATCAACGGTGAGGGCCGCTAACGCCTTCGCTTGCTGATCCGGCGCCTCGGGCGCCAAGGCAGCTGGCAGTCCCTGCAACATTCCGGCCAGCCGGTCCAAGCTAGATCTGCTACTTGGTCACGTCGAAACGTCGAAGACTCAGCGCGGCCGAGCGGGCGCCGGACCGGCGGAACACGCTCAGAGCGAGCCTGGGCCGAGCGGCAGGTGCGTGCCTCCAGTTCGACGGACGGACGAGACGTTCCAGCCGATTGCGCAGCGCCGGGCGCGGACCATCGGCTACCCTTGCGCGCAAAGGCACCGCAGCGACCGCCCGAGTGCCTGCCACGGGAGTCCGCTCGAGCATGTCCAAGAAGGCCCTCATCACCGGGATCACCGGCCAGGACGGCTCGTACCTCGCGGAGCTGCTGCTCGGCAAGGGCTACGAAGTCCACGGCCTGATCCGCCGTTCGAGCTCTTTCTCGACGGGGCGGATCGACCACCTCTATCGCGACCCGCACCAGCCGGACGTCCCGCTGCACCTCTACTACGGCGACCTCTCCGACTCGTCCTCGCTGATCAACACCCTGAACACCATCCGGCCCGACGAGGTCTACAACCTGGGCGCGCAGAGCCACGTGAAGGTGAGCTTCGAGATGCCGGAGTTCACCGCCGACACCACCGGGATGGGCAACCTGCGCTTGCTCGAGGCCGTCCGCCATGCGGACTGGCCCATCCGCTTCTACCAGGCCGGTTCGAGCGAGATGTTCGGCAAGGCCCGGGAGACCCCGCAGCGGGAGACGACCCCCTTCTATCCCCGCAGCCCTTACGGCGTCTCGAAGGTGTTCGCCCATTGGATGACGATCCAGTACCGGGAGGCCTACGGCCTCTTCGCCGCCAACGGCATCCTCTTCAACCACGAATCGCCGCGGCGCGGCCGGACATTCGTGACGCGCAAGGTGACGCGCGGCGTGGCCGACATCCTCGCCGGGCGGGAGACCACCCTCTACCTCGGCAACCTCGACGCTCGCCGCGACTGGGGCTACGCCCCGGAGTACGTCGAGGCGATGTGGGGCATGCTCCAGCAGCCCGCGCCCGATGACTTCGTGATCGCGACCGGCGAGATGCACTCGGTCCGCCAGTTCGTCGAAGTGGCCTTTGGCCAGGTCGGCCTGGACTGGCAGGCGCACGTGGAGATCGACCCGCGCTACTTCCGGCCGACGGAGGTGGACGAGCTCTGTGGCGACGCCTCCAAGGCTGCGGAGAAGCTCGGCTGGCGGGCGCGGGTCGGGTTCCGGGAGCTCGTCCGGATCATGCTGGAGAGCGACCTGGCTGCCGCCGGACTGGATCCGGCCGCCTTCCTGGTCAACCAGCCCTCACCGACGGCCGGCTGATGAGCTCGTTCTGGGCCGACCACCGGGTCATGGTCACGGGCGGGGCAGGCTTCCTCGGCACCGCCGTCGTCGGCCGCCTTCGGGCGGCCGGCGCCAACGAGATCTTCGTCCCGCGCAGCGCCGACTACGACCTCCGGACGAGGGACGGGGTGGATCGGGCGCTCGCCGACGGTCGGCCGGATCTCGTCATGCACCTGGCCGCGGTCGTCGGCGGGATCGGGGCAAACCGCGAGAACCCCGGCCGGTTCTTCTACGAGAACGCCATCATGGGAGTGCAGATGATGGAGGCTGCCCGCCTGGCCGGGGTCGGCAAGTTCGTCCAGATCGGAACCGTCTGCTCGTATCCGAAGTTCACCCCGGTTCCGTTCCATGAAGACGACCTCTGGAACGGCTATCCCGAGGAGACCAACGCGCCGTACGGGCTGGCCAAGAAGATGCTGCTGGTCCAGGCACAGGCGGATCGGGAGCAGTACGAGTTCAACGCGATCTTCCTGATCCCCGTGAACCTCTACGGCCCGGGCGACAACTTCGACCCTGGGAGCTCGCACGTGATCCCGGCGCTCATCAAGAAGTGCGTCGACGCCCGCGACGACGGGGCGGATCATGTGGACGTGTGGGGCACGGGCGCGGCCTCGCGCGAGTTCCTCTACGTCGAGGACGCCGCCGACGGCATCGTCCTGGCGGCCGAGCGGTACGACGGGGCCGATCCGGTCAATCTGGGCGTCGGCGAGGAGATCACCATCCGGGACCTGGTCGCGGTGATCGCCCGGCTGACCGGCTTCGCCGGCGAGATCCGCTGGGACCCCTCAAAGCCGGACGGCCAGCCGCGGCGCGCCCTTGACACCACCCGGGCGCGCGAGCGCTTCGGCTTCGTCGCCCGAACGTCATTCGAGGCTGGCCTCGCGCGGACGATCGAGTGGTACACGGCGAGGCGGGCCGCGGTATAGGTCCACCCGGAGGCAATAGGACCGTGGCCGGTGGCGAGGTGCCTTCTCATCGGGCCGGTGACCGATCGGCCCAGACCAGCTCGCCAGCCGAGGTCGGTGCAATCGCCGACTTCACCGAGGGCACGATCGAGCGTAGGTCCCAGCCCGGGCCCGTCGTGCCCGCGACCGTACCAAGGAGTAGTGGGGCGGAACTGATCACCGCCTCTGTTCTGACGCTGGCTTCCTCGGTGACCGGCGTAGTCGTGGCCCTGTTCCGCTCCAAGTTGGTGGCCGTCTTGCTTGGGCCTGCGGGCGTCGGTGCGCTCGCCAACCTTGGCGTCTACAACACGTTCATCACCACCGCGGGATCGGCATTCAGCGGCCAGGGGGCCACCCGCGCCATCGCTGCGGCCCGGTCCGCTGGGTCGCCGGATCGGGTTGACTGGCTGATCAGGTACTCCCTGATCGTCCCGCCGATCGTCGGCGTCATCATGGGCCTGGTGACGCTGGCGCTCTCGCCCGTCATTTCCGCCATCGTGATGGGCGATGAGCGCTACGCGCCACTCGTGGCGATCTCGGCTGCGGCAATTCCGCTCGGCCTTCTGACTGCAGGGTATTCACAGATCCTTCAGGGATTCGTCCTGATCGGGTCGCTCGCCCGCGCGAATATCGCTACCACTCTCGCCTCGCTGCTCCTCACGGTCGGTCTCGTGGTTGCCTTTGGGCTCACCGGAGCCGTGGTGGCCACCTCCCTGATAGCCGTGGTCCAGTTCGGAATCTACTATCGGCGCGAACCGTGGGTGATACGGGCACGCGCATGGCGGCGACATCTTCCCTTTGACTGGGTGACGCTTCGTCCCGTGATCCAGCTCGGGCTGGCCGGCGTCATCTTAGGCATAGCCAGTACACTCGTCAGCCTGCTCATCCGGACCGACATCGCTCGCGTCCTGGGCCTAGAGCAAAGCGGCGTCTACCAGCCGGTATCCGCGATCTCTGACACCTACCTTGAGCTGCTTCTGTCCTCCACGTCCTTCTATCTCTTCCCGCGCCTGACCGAGCTGCTGACGTCTGGCCGACCGCGCGACGCAGCCTTTGAGCTGGGCCATGGGATGCGTCTGATGTTGGCCGTCTCAGTGCCATTCTTGCTGTTGTCGGTGGCTTTTGGGGAGCCGATCGTGCTCCTCCTCTACTCATCGAGATTTCGTGGGGCTGTCGATCCACTGGCCATCCAGATGGCCGGCAATGTCTTCAAAGCCATCACCTGGTCGGTCGGCGCGGCTCTTCTGCCGCTTGGCTACTATCGGATCTGGCTCGGCATCGGCCTGGCGAACCTGGCCATCAAGTACGTCGGCGTGCTGGTGCTGCTGCCACACATGGGACTCGATGGAGTGGCTTGGGCGACGAGCATCTCGTGGGTCTGGTCCGCTGTCGCGGAAGCTAGTGCTGTCGTCGTGTTGGGGCGATTGACGATCCCCGCGCGAGACTGGCGCGTGGCGTTTGCCGCCGTCGCACTCGTGGAGATGACACTCGCTGTGCGGACGCTCTCCCAGCCCGCGGCGATGCTGTTCGCCGCGGGCGCTGCGATAGCCTGGCTGGCACTGACCCGCGCCGAGGTCAGTGACCTGGCGCGGACCCTCAGTCAGATCGCGGGCCGGCAGGTGGCCGCTCTCCGAGC
>JAJYJO010000100.1 GCA_021789435.1 Chloroflexota bacterium | reverse complement strand
CGCGCCGGCGGGCGGCTAGGCTATCGGCATGGCCGCCCCTACCCCCAGCCCCAGCCCGTCGGCCGGTGCCGACGCCCTCGCCCTGGCGGGCCTGACCGGCGCCGACCTGGAGCGCTGGGCGCGCGCCGCCTTCGCCGGCCTCGTCGGGGCGGCGATCATCGTCCTCGTCGCCTTCGTCACCCTGCGCCTGGCCCGGCTCTTCGTCCACGGCCTGATCAAGGCGCTCATGGATCGCGAGGCGACGGAGGGGACGGCCCAGGAGCTGAGCGCCGTGGAGCTCAAGAAGCGGATGGACACGCTGGAGAGCCTGGGGACGAACGTCCTCCGCTTCTTCATCGTGGTGATCGCCGGGCTGATGATCCTGCAGAGCGTCCTGCAGTACGACATCGGGCCGGCCATCGCCGGCCTGGGCATCGTGGGCATCGCCGTCGGCCTCGGGGCGCAGTCGCTGGTCAAGGACTATCTGGCCGGCGCCCTGATCCTGGTCGAGAACCAGTTCGGCAAGGGCGACGTGGTCAGGATCGCCGGTGTCTCGGGCGTCGTCGAGGACTTCAGCCTGCGACGGACGACCCTTCGCGACGATGACGGCACGGTCCACTCCGTCCCCCACGGCCAGATCACGGTCGCCTCCAACCTCACCCGAGTCTGGGCCCGGGTCAACCTCGCGATCCAGGTCGTCTACGGGACCGACACCGGGCTGGCCGCGGAGGTCGCCGACCGGGTCGGTCGCGAGCTGGCCGGGGATCCCGCCTGGAAGCGCCGGATCCTCGAGCCGCCGCGCCTCCAGCGCGTGGACGCCCTGGGCGAGTTCGGCATCACCCTCAAGATCCAGGGCACGGTCCGCGCCTCGGAACAGTGGGCGGTCGCCGGCGAGCTGCGCAAGCGGCTGCTCGACGCGTTCCACGCGGCCGGGATCGAGATCCCGCGGCCCCAGCGGGTCATCCTGACGCGGGCCCCGGGGCCCGGTGGTGCGGGCACCGCGGGCGAGGTGGAGGGGCTGGCCGGGGCGCAGGCGGAGGAGGGCCCGGCGCCGAGCGAGGAGGAGCTCTCGCAGGGGACCGACTGACACCCGACTGACGGGTGCTGCGGGGCTGTGTGGGCCGGCCGGCGGCGCCGAGCCGGCCGCTAGAATGCGAGCGTCACCGAGCGCCGCCGGTGCCAGGAGGAAGACGTGATCGTGGGCCTGTCCGGCGCGAGCCGGCGAGAGATCCGGGCGATCGCCGGGCAGCCGGCGCCGTCCCTCACGGCGCCCACCGCGCGGCCGGCCGACCCTTCGGCGGGGTCCGCCACGACCGGGCTGGCCTGATGCCTTTCAACCTGTTTCGCCGCCGTGGCGAACCGCCGCCGTCGCCGGCGCCGGGTGGCGCTCCCCGCCCTTCGGCCGGCGACCATGGCGTCGCCTTCGACGGGCTGACCGAGGAATGGCGCCTGATCGGCCTGATGCACATCGACGGCCGCCTCTCCGACGCCCTCAACCGGCGGGAGGCGATCGCCATCTCCGATGTCTCCTGGGCGCCGGCCGACGGCTCGCAGCCCTTCCAGCCGGTCCCGGGCCTGAGGAGCATCGATCCCTACGACTTGATCCTGGTCGTGGCCGGGGAGGGGAGCCTGCCGCCGCTCGGCGAGGAGGAGAGGGCCGCCCACCGCGTCCACAAGGTCGCCTACGACGTCGCCCTGGAGGTCACGCCCTACCGGGTCTTCGGGACGGTCTACCTCCACCCCGGCTCTGAGCCGGAGCGCCTCCTGGACCGGGCGACGGAGCTGTTCGTGCCGGTAACCGAGGCCGAGGCCTACCTCGGCGATCTTCGCGTCGGCGACGCGGAGGTGGACGTGCTCCTCGTCAACCGCTCGTACCTGCGCGGCGTGCGCCAGATCGACAGGCGGACCAAGGCCCCTCACCCGACGCTGCCGGGACAGCCGCTGGGCGGGGTCAGCTGGACGGACCGGGCGCGCTGATCGCCGCGCGCCGCCGAAGTGGCAGGAGCGGAAAGCGGGTGGGCGCGGCCGGCCACGGGCCGCGGCGGTCGGGACGGGCCGGGCACTAGGCCCGGACGGGCTCCTTGGTCCGGCCGAAGAGCCCGCGCGCGGCCGGGTGGGATGCGGGCGCCCGCTGAGCCTGCGGCATCATTCGATCGGCCAGGGCCTGGAAGTCGTCGTTGACGCGCTCCCGGGGGAAGCGCTCGACGACGGTCCGGCCCTCGTTGGCGGCCCGCACGAAGAGGAGCCCGGCCGAGCGGACCAGCGCCAGGGCCGGCATGCCGACCGTGCGCTCCATGTCGGCCACCGATATTCCGCTGTTGGCGCGATTGACCACCATCGCGAGTCGCTCCCGGAGCCCGAGCTCGGCCGCCACATCGCGGAACTGGACCGCGGCCCGCAGGGCGGGCACGTCCGGGGTCACGGGCACCAGGATCCGGTCGGCACGCTCGAAGAGCGACCGGTTCAGCTGGCCGTAGTCGGGATGCATGTCGACCACGATGAAGTCCAGGCCGCGACGTGCGGCAGCCACCGCGGCGGCGACGCGGACCGGTTCCAGGACCTCGGTGTGGAGGGGGCTCGCGGAGAGGACCGCGACGCGGAGGCCGGAGGGATGCTCCGCCGCGAGCTGCGCCAGGCCCTCCCGTGGCCCGCCCTCGGGCTCGTCGGCCCAGGCATCGGCGACGGTCCGGACGTGCTCCAGCCCCAGCGACGAGGCGACATGCCCGGTGACGGTGTCCGCGTCGAGGAGGAGGACGTGCTGGCCGCGCCGGACCTGCAGCGAGGCGGCCAGGTTGAGCGCGACCGTCGTCTTGCCGACTCCGCCCTTGGGGTTGAAGACCGCGACGACGGTCGCCCGGTGGGCCCAGTCTCCGGTGTCGATCGGTCCGCCCTGGAGGACCGCGCCGCTGCCGTCGTCCACGGTCTGGGCCCGGATCAGCATGGCCTCGACCCGCCAGCGGATCGACTCGGCCGAGTAGGGCCGGCTGAAGTACTCGTCGTCGACGGCGGTGCGATCGGTGCCCGCGGTGAGCCGCTCCAGCGCCCGCGGCGAGACGACCATCAGGGCCGGGATCTCCCGACCGTCGGCGTGGAGCAGCGAGTAGTAATCGAGCGACTCGTCGAAGTCGGTCTCCCCGTCGAGGATGCCGACGGCGATGTCGCGCCGGCTGGCGAGGACCGCTTCCAGCTCGTCCGGCCGGCGGACATGGATGGCTTCGAAGCCGGCCTCGGCGAGCGCATGGCTGACAACGGCCTCCTCCTCGGGCGGCAGGGCGATGACCACGCCGGGACGGCCCATCGGTCCTCCTCCTCGCCCGAGAGGGCCGTTCAGCCCTCGGCCTCGGGGTCCCGGGCCGAGACGTTGACGATGCCGTCGCCGATGCCGGTGACGCGGGCCTGGAAGCCGGGCAGGGTGGGGATGACGTCGCGCAGGACGATCTCGTCGCCGTGGGCGACCGTGAAGACGAACTCGCCGTCGGGGCCGGACGACACGCCCACGTTCTGGACGTCGGGCAGCCGCCCGAGCTGGCGCTTGAAGCCGGCGATGCTGGCGACGCTGACCAGGCCGACCACCACGACCTGCGTGTGAAGGCTGGCGGCCGGTCGCGCAGTCGAGTGGATCGGGTCGCCCGTCGCCGACGGGACCAGGCCGGCCAGTCGGGCGGCCAGCGACTCTTCGCCCAGCTCGACGATCGCGTCCTCGCTCTGGGCCGCGTCGACGGCCGCCTCCGCCTCCGCCTCGGCGAAGTCCGGGGTGAGGCCCAGCGCCGCCAGGCGGGGATCCGAGGCCGCCTCCGGCTCCGCCGGCGTCTCGGCCTCTTCGGTGACGGCCTCTTCGGTGACGGCCTCTTCGGCGGACTCGGTCCCGGCGCCGGTCAGGGCTCCTTCGTCGGGCGTGGTCACCTCGTCCGCCGGTGCGGCCGCTCCAGCCTCGGCCGTTGTCGTCTCTCCGGTCTCGGCGGTGTCGGGGATGACCGCCGGTTCGGCGGCCTCGGCGTCGGCAGGCTGCGCCTCCGACGCGGGCTCGTCCGGACCTGCGGCATCGATCGCCCCGGCCATGGTCTCGTCGTGGGACTCGGCCGTCACATCGGTCGTGGAGGCCTCCGCCGCCGTGGCCTCAGCGCCGGGTTCGGTGGCCGTCGCCTCGGGCGCGGTGGCCACGGCCACGCCGCCGCCGGCTCCCGCCTCGGCGCGTGCCGCGCCCGGCCCTCCGGCCTCGAGGATCTCGTCGAAGGCGGGCGGCTCGGGGAGGTTGGAGGCCATGGCCGCGAAGAGGCTCGGGTCCTCCTCCTGGAGGAGCCGGTCGAAGAAGCCGGCCATCTCCGTCTCGAAATCGGCGATCCTGGCCTGGATCGCCTCGATCCGTCGCTCGATTCGGGCGGCGTGCTCCTCGAGGTCGAACTCGAGGTTCTCCTTGCGGCCGGCGATGCGCCGATCCGTCTCCTCGCGGACTCGCGCGATCTCGGCCTTCGACCAGTCGCGGATCCCGGCCACGTCCTCGTCGCAGCGCCGCCGGAGCTCCGCGGCCTCGTCGGCCGACCCGGTGTGGATCCGCTCGGTGCAGATCTTGGCGTCGGCATGGACCTGCTCGAGCGTCGCGGCCCGGGCGCTCTCGGCGGCCGCCTGCATCGCCCGCGTCAGGTCGGCCAGGAACTTGCTGGGCCGGCGGGAGGGAGCGGCAACGGGCGGCGCGACGGCGGCGGGGTGCGCCTCGGCGACGGGGTGCGCGCGTGCGGCGGTTGGCGGCACGGGCACCGCGGCCGACGTCATCGGCGCGGCGCTCGATCCCCAGGTCCGTTCCCAGGGGGACGAGGGGCCCGTCTGCTGGTCGGCCTCGCGGTTGCCGGACGGCGCCTCGGCCTCCGACGTGGTCCGGGCGCCGATCGGCTCGGGCATGGCCGTCGTGGCCCCGCCGTCGGCCTCGACCGCGGCCGACTCGTCGGTATCGCTCCGGTGATCGGTGCTCCAGGGAAGCCGGAACCCCGCCCGCGGTTCGGTGGTGGCCATCTCGGAAGAACCCCTCCAGGTCGTACAGGTCTCGAGGCTTCGGCATTCTCGGCCCCAGTTGCGGTCCGGTGCACTCCGCTAGAGGTACCGACAGAGCGGCCCAGTGGTACCGGACCCACCCCGGACCCACCGACGAGCGGCCCGCCGCAGGCACCACCCGCGACCATGCCGGTCCACAGTCCGACGGACTCGAGGACGGTACCTTCGGGGTCGCCCGGTGCTCGCGTCGCGAGGTGGGCGCGGTGCGCGGGGGCGCCGCTTGCCGGCCAGACGTCGCCCAAAGGCTCCCGCCCCGCTCCGGCTTCGGCCTCGGCGTGGTCCCGGGCCCGCGGCCTTTGTCCACACGTTCTCCACACTGCCCGCGCGGCCGTGGACAAGACAGGCCGGATCCGGCCCCCGCTTGGTGGATAAGGCGATTGACCCCTGCTGCCGTGCGCCCGTATCGTCCGGCTTGCCCGAAGGGGCCGTCAGGGACCGAGAACAGCCGAGATCGCATCAAGGCCGTTCCAGCTCAGCCGGTCGCTTCGGGCGCTTCTCTGTCCGCCACGACCTGCCCGTCCGGCGGCCCGGGCCGGGGCGACCCACCGGACCACCCGGCTCCTCCGCGCAGGGTTTCCGGGCCGGGCAGGCGCCCGAAGCAGCGTTCCCTGGAGGTCCGGATGCCGTTGCCGCTCTCACCCTCTCCGGTGGACCCACCCGGCGACCAAGCAGGGTCCCGGGACCCGGACCCGGCGCGCGAGATCTCGCCGCGCGAGCAGCCGGCCCGCCTGGCGGCGCTCGTCGACGTCGTCCGCGCGCGGACCCACCTCGTGCCGCGGGTGGGGATCGTCCTCGGCTCCGGGCTGGGCGGCCTGGTCGACGAGCTGGAGCGCCCGGTGGCTCTCCCCTTCGCCGAGCTCCCCGGCTGGCCGGCGGCGACGGCGCCCGGCCACGCCGGCCGGCTCGTCCTGGGCCGGCTGGGCGGCGTGCCAGCGGTCCTGCTCCAGGGGCGATTCCACCTCTACGAGGGCATCGCACCGGGCCTGATAGTCCAGCCCGTCCTGCTCATGGGCCGGCTCGGCGCCTCCACGATCGTGCTTACGAACGCCGCCGGCGGGCTGAACCCTGCCTTCGCCGCCGGGACGCTGATGGCCATCGCCGACCACCTGAACCTGACCGGGCGGACACCGCTCCTGGGGCCCAACGCGGACGAGCTCGGCGACCGCTTCCCGGACCTGACCGCGGCATGGGACCCCGGGCTGCGCGGCCGGCTGCACCGGGCCGCCGACGCCGAGGGCATCCGGCTGGAGGAGGGCGTCTACGCCGGGCTGCCGGGCCCGGCCTACGAGACCCCGGCGGAGGTCCGGATGCTGCGGACCCTCGGGGCTGACGCCGTCGGCATGTCCACGGTCCTCGAGGCGATCGCCGCCCGCTGGGCGCGCCTGCCCATCTGCGGCGTCTCCCTGGTGACCAACCAGGGGGCCGGCATCACCGGCCGGCCGCTCAGCCACGAGGAGGTCCTGCAGGCCGGCGCGGAGGCGGGTCCCAGGCTCGCCAGGGTCCTGCTGCGATTCGTGGCGGGGCTCACCGACGAGGAGTCGGCCCCGCAACCCTGGGGCCCCCGACCCTAGGCGTCGAGCCGGCGGGGCGGCGCCGTCGCCGGCTGACGGTCCACGCTGGGATCGGTCCCCGGGCTGGCGCAGACGTAGTAGCGGAGCAGCGTCCGGCCCGTGTTCTCCACCCGGTGGACGAGGCCGGGCTCGACCCGGATCCCCTTGAGGGGCTCCAGCGTCTCCTCGATCGGGCCGACCTGGACGACGCCCCGCCCCTCGAACACCACCAGCACATGCTCGGCGAGCGGGTGGCGATGCCAGCCCTCGTCGGCGCCCGGATCGAGCTCGACCTCGGAGACGGTGAAGGTGGCGCTGCCGAAGTCCCCGGGCCGGACGAGGAGCCGGCGGCGAACGCCGTCCTCGGTCACCACGGCCGCCTCGTCGCGCCGCCGGACCGGATCCTCCTCGGACTCCCAGCGCCGGAGGACCAGGCCCGGCTGGCGCGGGTCCGGATCGGTCGCGGCCAGGAGCGCCAGGGCGTCGACCGTGCCCTCGTTGCGGACCAGGTGCTGCTCGGCCGGCGCCTCGTAGAGGACGTCGCCGGGGTGGACGGCCACCCGCCGCTCCAGCTCCTCGCCGTATTCGAAGACCAGCTCGCCGCCGGCGACGTAGACGACCGTCTCCACGCCGTGCCGATGCGGGCCCACCTCGACCCCCGGGGGGATCCGGTCGAACTGGAGACGGATGCTCAGGGCGTCGCCTCCGCGTCGGCGGCTTCCGGCGCCGGCAGCTCCCGCCCGGCCCGGGACCCCTTCGCGCGCTCGGCCCAGGCGGCCAGGACGGCGTCCTTGTGCGGCCGGATCGGGCAGTGGCCGTCCCGGTTGCCCGCCTCGTCGCAGTAGCCCAGGGGGACGCACTTGGGGGCCAGGAAGCTGCCCAGGAACGGGCTGACGGCGAAGATCTCGTGCCGGATCAGCTGGAACAGGCGGCGGATCTCCCACTGCGCCATCGTGCAGAGGCGGAGGCCGGACATGTGGATGAGGGCCCGGAAGTTGGCCGTCATCACCAGGTTGGTGCGAGTGGCATTCGGGAAGACGAAGCGGGCGTCCTCGCCCGGGATGCCGGCCGCCAGCAGGTCGCCGTAGAGGTCGAGGGCCCCGGCGATCTGGCCCTCGTAGCGCTCGCGGAGAGCCGGCTCGGCCTCGGCGATCGAGCCGGGCTCCATGGTGGAGGCGCCCTTGTACTTGACGTAGCGCTGGCTCTGCTGGTCGAAGGCGACGCCGGCCCGGTGGCGGACGAGCTGGTGCGAGAGGGTCCGGCTCACGCCGCTGATGCCGAAGGTGAAGACGATGTGCTCGATGGTCGAGCCGTGCCCCGACTCGATCACCCGCCCGATCAGCTCGCGCTGGCGGTCGGGATCGACCCGGCCGTCGACCGCCCGGCGGAAGATCTCGTCCGGCTCCAGCTCCGAGTAGCAGGTCCGGCAGGCCGTGTAGACCAGCGGGACGTAGTAGCGCTCGACGATCTCGCGATCGGGGAAGAGGAGGCTGGCCCTCAGCCCCAGGTCGTGGCGGCCCGGGTTGCGGGGCATCGCCGGTCGAGGAGCGCCAGCGCGCGGTTCGGCCGTCATGGGCGACCAGCATAGCCGGTCGTGCCGGCGACAGCGGGTGCGGCCCGGACGCGCTCCGCCTTCCCGAACCAGTCCCAGGGCAGCCAGGTGGCCAGGCTGTAGAGGCCGATGACGACGAGGAAGTCGACCGCGCAGCCGAGGTGGAAGCCGAGGGTCGCCTGGAGGGCGCTGTAGAAGGGCTCGCCGATCGACCACCCGAGCGACCAGAGCAGGTTCGCGGCGGCGGCGTAGCTGGCCCGCTCGATGGCGCTCACGTGCTCCATGGCGAACCCTTCAGATAGCGATAGGTGTCCTCCAGGAGGAGCACGAAGAACTCCCTCGCCCGTGGCTCGGGCGTCCTGTCTGGGTGGAACCGGATCTCCGAGAAGATGACCCGCAACAGCCGGTTGACCACGGCACCGATCGTCGGGTCCCTGCTGTCGAGGTACGGCACGATCTGGGCCAGGGTAGGGACGCGTTTCAGAGCCAGAGCCTTCTTGATGTCGGCCAGCTGCACCGAGGGTTTCCATGCGGAATGGATCGTTGACTGTGCAATCAGAGCTGGGAATGGTCGGGGCGAGAGGGCTTGCACCGCCAGTTCCCACATGCCGCATCGTGCTGCCCGAGTGGATTGTCGACGCCCTGAGCTCGGTGGCGTGAGGCCTTGGCCCGACCCCCATCCGAGGGGCCCAGACGGACGAGCGCGCCTCGGGAAACTGGGCCTGGCTAGCGCAGCGTGCCGAGGAAGACCAGCATGTCAACCTGGTTGCCCGGGAGCCCGGCGGGCGGGCTTGGGTAGGAC
>JAJYJO010000010.1 GCA_021789435.1 Chloroflexota bacterium | reverse complement strand
TCCAGTGGCAGGCCGGCGAGGCGGGCCGCGGCCGCCGGCTCGGCGACTGTCATCACGGGTATCTTCTTTCCCACGGTGGTCCTCCTTCTCTGCGGGCGTCTTGCAGGACACCCCGAACCTTGCCAGACGCAAGGCCTCAGATGGCGGACCACCGCCCTACTTCAACAAATCGGGGGACAACCTCCAAATCCCGCCTGCCACGCGCTCCTGGACCTTCTCGAGCGGGGATTGTGCTCCAAACGACAAGCCTGCAGCGGCATCCCGTTATATGCTCTGGTCGAGCGCGAAACATCGGGCGGTTAGCTCAGTTGGTTAGAGCGCATGCTTGACATGCATGAGGCCAGAGGTTCAAGTCCTCTACCGCCCACCATCGCAGAAAGCGTCGAGCGGGACACGCCCCGCCGGCAGGCGCCCCAGAGAGCCGCGGCCTGAGGCTGGGAGTCGCGGCGGCAGACCACCGGCGCGGCACCGCCCGTGAGCGGCCGGCGAACCGGCCCGGGATCCGCCCGTGAGCGCGGCACGAGCGCGCGGCGCCGGTCCCCGGAGAGGGTCCGGGCCGCGAAGGCGGGTGGAACCGCGGGAGCCGAGCCTCTCGTCCTGTCGCAGGACGAGAGGCGTTCTGATTCGGGAGAGGCAGAATGAGCGTCGAGAACCACGGGGAGCGGCCGCCGGCCGCGCAGGGCCAGGCAGCGGGCTCCGGCGCGCCGGCGGAACCTGCCGACGAGATGGTTGCGCCCGAGCGGGGCTCGGCGGAGGAGCTGCTGGACGCCGGCGCTCAGAGCGAGCTTGACGCGATGCGCCACTCCGCGGCGCACGTCATGGCGGAGGCGGTCCTGGAGCTCTTCCCTGAGGCGAAGCTCGGGATCGGGCCGGCCATCGAGGACGGCTTCTACTACGACTTCCTGCTGCCGCGGCCGCTCACCCCGGACGACCTGGGCGCGATCGAGGAGCGGATGCGGGCCAGCGTCGCGGCCGACCACCCGTTCGTCCGCAGCGAGTTCCCGCCGGCCGAGGGTCGCCGCTTCTTCGAGGAGCGCGGCCAGCCCTTTAAGGTCGAGATCCTGGACGATCTCGCGGCGCGTGCCCTGGCGGCCGGCGAGCCGATGCCGCCGACCTCCGCCTATCGGCACGGGAGCTTCGTCGACCTCTGCAAGGGGCCTCACGTCGCGTCGACCGGCCGAGTCGGTCCGCTCAAGCTCCTTTCGGTCGCCGGCGCCTACTGGCGCGGCGACGAGAAGCGCCCGATGCTCCAGCGCATCTACGGCACGGTCTGGCCGAGCCGGGCGGAGCTCGACGCCTTCCTCTGGCGGCGAGAGGAGGCCAGGCGCCGCGACCACCGCCGGCTGGGCGTCCAGCTCGATCTCTTCAGCTTCCACGATGTCAGCCCCGGCTCCGCCTTCTGGCACCCGAAGGGCTGGCAGCTCTACCGAACCCTCGAGGCGGCGATCCGTGAGCTCCAGGAGCGGCGTGGCTACCAGGAGATCAGCACGCCGATCCTGGTCCACAAGCGGCTCTGGGAGCAGTCCGGCCATTGGGACCACTATGACGCCAGCATGTTCCGGCTGGACGTGGAGGACCAGGAGTACAGCCTCAAGCCGATGAACTGCCCCGAGAGCACGTTCATCTACCGCAGCCGGGTCCGCTCCTACCGCGACCTCCCGCTCCGCCTGGCGGAGTACGGCCGGCTCCACCGCAACGAGCGCTCGGGCGTCCTGCACGGCCTCACCCGGGTCCGCCAGTTCGTCACGGACGACGCCCACATCTACATCCGGCCGGACCAGATCGGCTCGGAGATCGAGGCCCTGATGGGCGAAGTCCGGGAGGCCTACGGCTGGTTCGGCCTCCAGCCGCGGTTCACCTTCGGTACGCGCCCGGACGGCGCGCTGGGCAACCCTGCGCTCTGGGAGCAGGCGGAGACGATGATGCGGGAGGTCCTCGACCGCTCCGGGGTGGCCTACCGGATCAAGGCCGGGGACGGCGCCTTCTACGCTCCCAAGATCGACATCCAGGTCGAGGATGCCCTGGGCCGCGAGTGGCAGACGGCCACGATCCAGGTCGACCTGGTCATGCTGCCGGAGCGTTTCGACCTCTGGTACACGGACGAGCGCGGCCAGCAGCGGCGGCCGGTGGCCATCCACCGCGCGATCTACGGCTCGCTGGAGCGGTTCATCGGCGTCCTGACCGAGCACTTCGGCGGCGCCTTCCCGTTTTGGGTCGCGCCGGTCCAGGCCGTGGTGATCCCCATCGCTGACCGCCACGTGGAGGCGGGCCGGGAGCTGGCCGCGCTCCTCGCCGGGCGCCGCCTGCGAGTCGAGGTGGACGACACCGACTCGCGGATGCAGAACAAGATCCGGGTGGCCCAGGAGCAGAAGGTCCCGTACATGCTGGTCCTGGGCGACCGCGAGGTCGCCGCCCGGACCGCGGCGCCCCGGACCCGCGGCGGTGAACAGCTGGCCGTCGTCGGCTGGGAGGAGCTGGGGGATCGGCTGGCGGCGGAGGCCGCCCGCCGGGAGGCCTGACCGGTGCGAGCGGCGTCCCGGCTCGCCCGTCCCCGTGCACGCCGCCCGGCCGCCACGTGTGTCGGGCGGCCCGCACCGCGCACCGCGCACCCGCGCCCGCGTGCCGCCGGGCCGCCCCATTCGTTGCCCGGCGCGGAAGCCCTGTGCTATATTCCCGCGGGCGTGCGCCCGGGTTCAGCCTGCCCGGGACGCGTCTTTCTGCAACCGGAACACGCACGAAGGGGTGAGCCATCAGTCGAGACCTGCGCGTCAACCAGATGATCCGTGTCCCCCAGGTCCGGGTCATCGATGAGGAAGGAGCCCAGCTGGGCGTCATGCCCACGCCGGAAGCCCTGAGACTCGCGCAGGAGCGCGGCTACGACCTTGTCGAGGTCGCTCCGATGGCCTCGCCGCCCGTGACCCGGCTCCTCGACTTCGGCCAGTACAAGTACGAGCTGACCAAGCGGGAGAAGGAAGCCAAGCGCAAGCAGCGCGCCGTCTCCTTCAAGGAGGTCCGCCTGAAGCCGAAGATCGGCCAGGGCGACTTCGAGACGAAGGTCCGGCGGGCGATCGAGTTCCTGGAGGACGGGGATCGAATCAAGGTCGCCGTCCAGTTCCGCGGCCGCGAGCTGACCCATCCCCAGATCGGTCGCGACCTGCTCGCCAAGTTCGCCGACCAGATCAAGGAGCACGGCGTCGTCGAACGGGCTCCGTTGCTCGAGGGCAAGTCGATGCACATCAGCGTCGCCTCCACCCACAAGCCCAGGAGCCACGAGCCTCCGCCGCCCGCCGCCGCGGCGGTCCAGCCGCAGAACCCGCCCCCGGCTCCACCGCCGGCCGGCCCGGAGGCCCAGCCGCCTTCGCCGGCAGCCACGACAGGAGAGTGAGGCCAGCGTGCCGAAGTTGAAGACCCACAAGCGGACCCAGAAGAGCATCGGGGTCACCGGCAGCGGCAAGCTCTACCGCGTCCGGTCGTGGCGCGGCCACCACCTGGAGCTCAAGTCGTCGAGCCGCACCCGGCGCTACGCCGGCAAGTCGATCATCGGCCCGGAGGCGCTGGCCAAGGTGCGCCGCCTCCTGCCGTACCTGTAGGAGCCTGCCGAGACCATGCCGCGCGTCAAGCGGGGCGTCACTGCCCACCGCCGCCACAAGCGCCTCCACAATGCCGCCGAGGGCCGCAAGGGGACCCGCTCCCGGCTCGTCAAGCCCGCCCGCGAGGCTCTCCTCCACGCGATGGCCTATGCCACGCGCGACCGGAAGCAGCGCAAGCGCCAGTTCCGGGCCCTCTGGATCCTCCGGATCAACGCCGCCGCCCGCCAGCACGGGCTGACCTACGGCAAGCTGATGGCCGGTCTCAAGACGGCCGGCGTCGCGCTGGACCGCAAGATCCTGGCCGACATCGCGGTGCGCGACACAGCAACCTTCGAGCAGATCACCCAGGTGGCCCGGGGCTCCTGACCCGGGGATCGGGCGGCCGGCCGGGCCGGGCGCCCCACAGCTGAAGACCGTCGGCGACGACGGAGAGGCGGCGGGGCCGACCTCCCCCCAGGGAGGATGGGCCGCGACTGGAAGCCCGTCCGGGCAGGTTCCCGCCGGTTCACTCCCGAGCCGTCCGCTGAAACCTTCACCGAGCGGGGGTGGGTAGGCGGGCCGGCCGGCCCCCGATAGCGGGCCGCCCGAGCGTCCGGGCCGGGGCGGAGTGCGCCGCGGCCCGGGAAGCGGGGTGGTACCGCGAGCCCTCGACTCGTCCCCGGACGGATCGAGGGTCTCCCGTTCTCCGGCCGGCCGGAGCGGAGCAGCAGTGCGAGGACGAGACCACGGTGGACTTCGACAGCCTGAGCGGTGAGCTGCGGCGCCTGCGCGACGACGCGCTGGCGGCGGTCGCCGGAGCATCCGACGAAGCCGCGCTCGACCAGGTGGCGATCCGCTTCCTGGGCAGGAAGGGCGAGCTGACCGCCGTCCTGCGCGGCATCGGCACCCTGCCGGCGGACGACCGGCCGCGGGTCGGGGCGGTGGCCAACGAGGTCCGGGTCGCCGTGGAGACGGCCCTGGCCGGGCGCGGCGCCGCGCTGCGCTCGGAGGCCCGGGCGGCCCGCCTGGCGGCCGAGGGCGTCGACGTGACCACGCCCGGCCGGACGATCGGCCGCGGGAGCCTGCACCCGATCCCCGAGACCGTGGCGGCCATCGCGGAGGTCTTCGGCCAGTTCGGGTTCGTCGTCTACGAGGGCCCCGAGGTCGAGGACGACCTGACCAACTTCCAGATGCTCAACATCCCACCGGACCATCCCTCGCGCGACCTCTGGGACACCCTCTACGTCGACGTCGAGGGCCGCCTGCTGCGGACCCATACCTCGCCGGGCCAGATCCGGGTCATGGAACAGGCGCGCCCGCCGATCCGGGCGCTTCTGCCGGGCCGCTGCTTCCGCTACGAGGCGGTCGACGCCAGCCATGGCTTCGAGTTCTTCCAGGTGGAGGGCCTGATGGTCGACGAGGGGACGACCATGGCCGACCTTCGCGGTCTCCTCGACGAGTTCGCCCACGCCCTCTTCGGCCGGGAGCGGGCCACGCGCTTCCGGCCGGGCTACTACCCGTTCACGGAGCCCTCCGTGGCCTTCGACGTCCAGTGCGTGGTCTGCGGCGGGTCCGGCTGCCCCGCCTGCAGCCGGACCGGCTGGATGACGATCCTGGGCGCCGGGATGGTCCACCCGGTCGTCCTCCAGTACGGCGGCATCGATCCCGAGCGCTACCAGGGCTTCGCCTTCGGCATGGGCGTCGAGCGGATCGCCAACCTCCGCCACGCCGTCGGCGACCTGCGGCTCTACCTGGAGGATGACCTCCGCTTCCTGGAGCAGTTCCGATGAGAGTCCCCCTCAACTGGCTGCGCGACTACATCGAGGTCGACCTCGAGCCGGAGGAGCTGGCGGAGCGCCTGACCCTGCTGGGCATGGAGGTCGAGGGGATCGAGCGCTGGGGGGCCGACTGGCGATCGGTGGTGGTCGGCGAGCTGCTGAGCGTGGAGAAGCACCCGCGGGCCGACCGGCTCTCGCTGACGACCGTCCGGGTCGGGGAGGGGAGTCCGCTCCGGATCGTCTGCGGGGCGACCAACATCGCGCCGGGTCAGCGGGTCCCGGTGGCCCTGCCCGGAGCCGTGCTGCCGGGCGATCGGCCCATAGAGCGGACCGAGAAGATGGGCGTCGTCTCCGAGGGGATGCTCTGCTCGGGGGACGAGCTCCGGCTGACGACCGACGCGGAGGGGATCCTGATCCTGCCGCCCGACGTGCCGGTCGGCGCGACCCTGAGCGAGCTGTACGGCGATGTCGTCCTGGACGTGGACGTCAAGCCGAACCGCGGCGACGCTCTCTCGCTCATCGGCCTGGCCCGCGAGATCTCGGCCGTGACGGGGGCCCCGGTCCGCTTCCCGGAGATCTGGGTCGCCGAGGCCGCCGGCCCGGTGGCGGAGCGGCTGGCCGTGGAGGTCCACGACCGGGACCTCTGCAGCCGGTTCGTCGGTCGCTGGGTGAGCGGCGTGAAGGTCGGGCCGTCGCCGGACCGCGTCCAGATGCGCCTCCAGGCTGCCGGGATGCGGCCGGTCAGCAACGTCGTCGACGCGTCGAACTACGTGATGCTGGAGCTCGGCAAGCCGATCCACATCTTCGACGCGGCGACGATCGCGCGTGACCCGGACGGGCGCGCCCGGATCGTCGTCCGGCGGGCCGAGCCGGGCGAGCAGCTGGAGACGCTCGACCACGTGGCCCGGACGCTCGACCCGGCCACCCTGCTCATCGCCGACCGCCGCGGGCCCCTGGGGATCGCCGGGGTCATGGGCGGGGCCGCCAGCGAGGTCTGGGACGGCACGACCGAGCTGGTGGTCGAGTCCGCCATCTTCGATCCGATCAGCATCCGCCGCACGGGCCAGCGCTTCGGGCTGCGCTCGGAGGCCAGCCTCCGCTTCGAGAAGGGCCAGGAGGTGGCCCTGGCCCGGATCGGGGCCGACCGCTGCGCGCAGCTGGTCCTCGAATGGGCCGGCGGCCGGGCGGCCGCCGGCCGGATCGACACGGCGCCCGAGGAGCCGGATCGCCTGCGGCTGCCGTTCCGGCCCTCGCAGGTCAATCGCCTGCTCGGGGAGACGCTGCCCGTCGACGAGCAGCGCTCCCTGCTGGAGCGGGTCGGGATCGAGACGGAGGCGGGCATGCCGGCTGAGCCGGTACCGGTCGCCCTCGGCCCGCAGGCCCTCCTGGCCGAGGGCGTCCCGGGAGACGTCTACGTCGCCCTGGTGCCAACCTGGCGGCGGGACCTGGCGATCGAGGCCGACGTGGCCGAGGAGATCGCCCGGGTCCACGGCTACGAGCGGGTCCCGGCGACGCTCCCCGACACCCTGATGCCGGCCTACCGGCCTTCGCCGCTGGAGCTTCGCGACATGGTCCGGGCGACGCTCGCCGGAGCAGGCCTGACCGAGGTGGTCACGCACGCCCTGGTCGGTCCTGACGACGAGGCGCGGCTCGGCTGGCCGGACGATGCGGTCGAGCCCGTCGTGGCGGCCGACGAGCCGGCGGGCGGGGACCCGATCCGCGTCACCAACGCCCTCGCCGTGCAGCACTCGGTGCTGCGTCGGCACCTCGGGGTCAGCCTCCTGGACGTCCTGGCGGCCAACGAGCGCCACGGCACGCCGGACGTGGCGATCTTCGAGGCCGGCAAGGGCTACGCGCGGGACGGGGACGGCACGCGGGAGTGGTGGCGCCTGGGCTTCCTCCTCTCGGGGCAGGCCGCCCCGCGGTCGTGGGACCGCCCGCCGCGAGCCTGGGACTTGGGCGACGCGAAGGGGATCGTGGAGCTCCTCTGCCGCCGCCTGGGCCTTCCGGGCCCCGCCTACCGCCCTGACCGCCGCGGTCGACCCTTCCACCCGGGCCGGGCGCTGCTCGCCGTCGCGGGGGACGGGGCGCTGGCCGGCCGCGTCGCCGAGCTGCATCCGGACGTCCTGGCGGCCTGGGAGCTGCGCGGCGAGCGCGTCTACCTGGCGGAGCTGGCGATCCGGGGCCTGGCGGACGGCCAGCTCGCGGCCCCGCGCGCCCTGCCGCTGCCACGGGTCCCGGCCGTGGAGCGCGACCTGGCCGTCGTGGTGGCGGAGGATCGGCCGGCCGCGGAGGTCGCCGCGGTCGTCTCCGAGGCCGGCGGGGAGCTCCTCCGCGGCGTGCGCCTCTTCGACATTTACCGCGGCGCCCCGCTCGCGGGCGGCGAGAAGAGCCTGGCCTACCGCCTCCTCCTCCAGGCCGGCGAGCGGACCCTCACCGACGCGGAGATCGAGGCCACGGTCGGCGCCGTCGGAGCCGCCCTGGCGACGCGCCTGGGCGCCCGCCTGCGCACCTGACACCAGGACCGCCGTCTCCCTGCCGGGTTCACCGCCGCACCGCTTCCGAAGCCGACCGGTTGCGACTGCCCGAGACACGCTGCTACGCTTCGCCCGCGGCGGGGGCGCTCGAAGGGCATCGCGGCCGCGTCACGCATGAGGTGAGGGCGTGAACCTGGCCGATATCATCCGATCGAGCAACGTCTTCGACCTGCTCGTCGTCCTGGGCATCGTGGCCGCCTTCATCCTGGGCTTCGTCCAGGGCGTGATCCGGCGCCTGCTCGGCATCCTGTCCATGCTCTTCGCCTTCCTGGTCGCGGCGAACCTGCGCGACCCGCTCGGAGCCTTCCTGGCCAGCAACTGGACGTTCCCCCGCGACTACAGCTACATGATCGGCTTCGGGACGCTCTTCGTGGCCTTCACGGTGACCTTCTCGATCGCCATCCAGGGCTTCTACCGGCGCACTCCGCTCTGGTCCCGGGCGCCGATCGTGGACGAGATCGTGGGCGGCCTCCTCGGCGTGCTGGAGGCGCTCATGCTGGTCGGCTTCGGGATCGTCATCCTCGATTCCTTCTCCTGGAGCACGGTTGCGCCCTTCGCCGGCGAGCTCGGCTTCCTGCGGACCCTGGCCGACGCGGTCGACGGCTCGCAGGTCCACGGCTTCTTCCGGGACGTGCTGATTCCTGGCTTCGTGCTGCTCTTCGGCGGCCTGATCCCGGGCGACCTCGCGCAGGCCTTCCGCCGCTGAGCGAGCAGGCCTTCCCGCGGCGCCTGCTCGCGACCGACAGCCTGGCCGCCGGGCGCGCCCTGCTGGGCGCCCGGCTCGTCCGCGAGGATCCCGACGGTGGCCGGCGGGTCGGCCGGATCGTCGAGGTCGAGGCTTACATCGGCGAGGAGGATCGGGCCTCGCACGCGCGCTTCGGCCGGACCGGCCGCAGCGCCCCGATGTTCGGTCCGCCGGGCTTCGCCTACGTGTACCTTGTCTACGGGATGTACGACTGCCTGAACGTGGTGACCGAGCCGGAGGGCCGACCGGCGGCGCTCCTGGTCCGCGCGGTTGAGCCGCTCGCCGGAACGGACCGGATGCGGGCCGCCCGCCTGGAGCACGGCAGCCGGGTCCACCGGGCCGCCGGCGCCGCCTGGCGGACCGCCGAGGCGCGGCGCCTGGCGCGTCTCCCCGACGTCCGGCTGGCGGTCGGGCCTGGCCTCGTCTGCGCGGCCTTCGCGATCGCCCGCGCGGCGGACGATGGCCGCGACCTGTGCGACCCGGCCTCGCTCCTCCGGCTGGAGGCCGCCCCGGCCGGCGAGGCGGCGCCCCGAGTCCTGGCGACGCCGCGGGTCGGCGTCGCCTACGCGGGGCCGCCCTGGACGGCGCTCCCGTGGCGGCTGCTGGACGCGGACAGCGCGCCCGGCAGGGACCACGCCCGGCGGGTGGCCGGCGCCGGCTGATGGACTCGCGCTCGATCACCCTGCTGGAGTACCCGCTCGTCCGGTCGCGCCTGGCGGCCGCCACCGCCTTCGCGCCGGGACGGCGCCTGGCCGAGGCGCTCGAGCCGTCGCCGGACCCGGTGATCGTGGCGCGCGGCCTCGACGAGACGGAGCAGGCCCGCGGCTTCACCGCCGAGCACCCGGGCGCGGGGATCGGCGGTGCCCGCGACATCGGCCCCTGGGTGGAGCGGGCGGCCCGGGGCGGCCGCCTGGACGCGGAGCACTTCCTGGAGATCGCCGCCACGCTCGAGAGCGCCTCGCGCCTGGCCGACGCACTGGCCGGCGAGCGGCGACCGCTGCTGCGCGACCTTGGGCGCGAGCTGCACCCGCTGCCCGGCCTGCGGAGCGTCCTCGCCCGCAGCTTCGATCCGGTCGGCGAGCTGCTCGACACGGCCTCGCCGCGCCTCGGCGGCCTGCGCCGCGCCGTGCGGGTCGCCTACGATCGCCTGCGGGGCCGGCTCGACACGCTCGTCCACTCGGGCGAACTCCAGGGCGCACTCCAGGAGCCGATCGTCACCCTCCGCAACGGGCGCTACGTGCTGCCGGTCCGCTCGGAGGCCCGCGGCCGCGTCCGCGGGATCGTCCACGACGCCTCCGGCAGCGGCCAGACCCTCTTCGTGGAGCCGCTCGTCGTCGTCGAGCTGGGCAACGCCTGGCGCGAGGCGCAGCTGGCCGAGCGCGAGGAGGTGGAGCGGATCCTCGACGAGCTCTCGGGCCTGGTGGCCGTCAACGCCCGGGCCCTGCGCGAGACCCTCGAGGCGCTCGCCCGCTTCGACCTGTGGACCGCCAAGGCGCGCCTGGCCGAGGAGATGGACGCCGTCCGGGCCGAGATCGCCGGGCGGCCCGAGCTCAGCCTGCTCGGCGCCCGCCATCCCGGCCTCTCGGGCCGCGTCGTCCCGATCGACGTCCGCCTGGGCGGCGACTACACGGCCCTCCTCATCACCGGCCCCAACACCGGCGGCAAGACCGTCGCCCTGCGCACGATCGGCCTCCTCTGCCTGATGCACCAGGCCGGCCTCCACATCCCGGCCGACAGGGGCAGCAGCCTGCCGGTCCTGGAGGATGTCTTTGCCGACATCGGCGACGAGCAGTCGATCGCCCAATCGCTCTCGACGTTCTCCGGTCACCTCCAGGCCATCGTCCGGATCGTCCACCAGGCCCGGCCGGGGACGCTGGTCCTGCTCGACGAGCTGGGCGCGGGGACCGATCCGACGGAGGGCTCGGCGCTGGCCCAGGCGCTCCTCGACCGCTTCATCCGGGCCGGCGCGCTCGTCGCGGCGACGACGCACTACGCCGAGCTCAAGGCCTACGCCCACACGACCCCGGCCGCCCGCAACGCCTCGGTCGAGTTCGACCTCGAGACCCTCAGCCCGACCTACCGCCTGACGATCGGCCTGCCGGGCACGAGCCAGGCCTTCGCGATCGCCGAGCGGCTGGGCCTGCCGCCGGAGATCGTCGCCGAAGCGCGCTCCCGCCTGACGGAGTCCCAGCAGGCCTTCGAGGCGACCCTCGCCGCGATCAAGGCGGAGCGTGGCGAGACGGTGGATGCGCTGGCCCGGGCCAGGCTCGCCGAGACGCGGGCGGCGGAGGATCGCCGGGCGGCGGAGGAGGAGCGGCGGCGGGCGCGGCGGGAGCGCGACGAGGCGGTCAGGGCCGCCCGGGAGGAGGCCGAGCGGCTGGTGGACGAGCTGCGGGGCGAGGTCCGCGCCACCCGCCGCGCGCTGGAACGCGAGACGGTCACCGCGCCGAGCCTGGAGGCGGCGATGGCCCGCGCCGAGGCCCGCCTGGAGCGGCTGCCGGCCCCGGCGGCGCCCGAGCCGCCCGCGCGGGTCGCGGCACCGGCCGACTGGCAGGTGGGGGCGCGGGCCCGGAGCCGCAGCCAGGGCTGGGAGGGTCGCGTCGCGGCCATCGACCGCGGCGGCCGGCGCGCCACGCTGGAGGCCGGCGGACTGCGGGTCACGGTGCGGCTCGACGACCTGGAGCCGGCCGTCGGCGCGGCGCCGGGATCGTCGACGCGGGCGGAGCCCCGCTCGGGAAGGCGCGGCTCCGAGCTCGAGGGCGTGGCCGGCCCGGCGAGCGAGCTCCGGCTGCAGCGGGCCCGGACCGTGGCCTCGTCGCTGGACCTCCGCGGCGCCACGGTGGCGGAGGCGCTGGATCTGCTCGACCGCTACCTCGACGACGCAGCCCTGGCCGGCCTGGACCGGGTGACCGTGGTCCACGGCCTGGGCACCGGGGCGCTGCGGGACGCGGTGCGGGAGCGTGCCGGCGGCCATCCTCTCGTCACCGGCTGGCGCCCCGGCGGTCGCGGCGAGGGCGGCGACGGGGCGACGGTCGTCAACCTGTAGCCGCCGGGGCGCGCGCGGTTGGACCGGCCGCCGCGCGCGATGCGACAATCGGCCCGCCCGACAACCCGGCGCTGCCGGAACGCGCGGGCGAGGGAGTGAGGAGCCGTCGCCTGGCCGCCGACAATCCTGCCCGCCCCGCGCCCGCCCTGGGCGGCCGCTCCATCGCCCGGGCCGGCCTCATCGTCACCATCGGCTTCCTGGCCTCCCGCGTCCTCGGCTGGGCGCGCCTGGCGGTCATCACCAACCAGTTCGGGGCCAGTCGCGACCTCGACGCGTTCCTGGCCGCCTTCCGCATTCCAGACACGCTCTTCCAGCTGGTCGCGGCGGGCGCCGTCGGATCCGCCCTGATCCCGGTCGTCACGGAGCTCCTGGGGGCCGGCGAGGAGGAGCGGGCCTGGCGGGTCGTCTCGACCATCTTCGACCTGGCGGTCCTCGTCCTGGTGCCGCTGGCCCTGGTGCTGGCGGTGGCGGCGCCGGTCCTGATGCCCCTGATCACCCCGACGTTCGCCCCGGCCCAGGCCGAGCTCGTGGTCCAGCTCACCCGGGTCATGCTCGTCTCGCCGATCTTCCTGACCCTCGGGGCGACGGCCGGGGCGCTGCTGAACGCGCTCAACTCCTTCGGCGCGCCCACCCTGGCCCCCATCGCCTACAACGTGGCCATCATCGCCGCCGCGATCCTGCTCGCGCCCACGATGGGCGTCACCGGCGTCGCGGCCGGCGTCGCCCTCGGCGCGGTCGCCCACCTGGGCGTCCAGCTGCCGCCGCTCCTCGGGCGCGGCCTGCGCTACCGGCCGGTCCTGGACCTGCGCGACGCGGCCACCCGCCGGATCCTGCTGCTGCTGGCGCCGCGCGCCCTCGGGACCGGGGCCACCCAGATCGTCTTCCTGGTCAACACCATGTTCGCGACGAGCCTGGGGACGGGCGCGCTGTCCGTCTACACGGTCGCCTTCACCGTGCTGCTCATCCCGGTCGGCATCCTGGGCGTGCCGCTCGGCGTGGTCCTGCTGCCGGCTCTCTCCCAGGCCGTCGTGGCCGGTGAGATGGGCCGTTTCGCGGGGGTTGTGGGACGCGCCCTGCGCCAGCTCTTCTTCGTCGTCGCCCCGGCCACCGGCCTGATGTTCGTCTTCGGGCGGCCGATCGTCGCCATCCTCTTCGGCCACGGCGACTTCACGCCGCACGACGTGGACCTGACCGCCGCGACGCTCTCCGTGTTCCTGGTCGGCCTGGGCGGCCACGTCCTGGTGGCGATCCTGGCGCCGGCCTTCTTCGCCTTCCAGGACACCCGCACGCCGGTGGCGGCCGCCCTGGCCGCCGTGGCGGTCGACGTCGCCGGGGCGATCCTGCTGATCGGCCCGCTCGGGCTGAACGGCCTGGCTCTCGCGATCGGCCTGGGGGCGTGGGTGGAGGCGGCCATCCTGTTCGGACTGCTGCTCCGGCGGGTGCCGGGGATCGAGCTGCTCGGCCTGGGCCGCTCGATCGTCGTCTTCGTGGCCGGCGCCGCCCTGGCCTCGGCCGTCGGCCTGGGCGCCGGCCTCGGTGTGGAGGCCCTCCTGGGCCGCCACCTCAACACGCTCGGCCTGATCGTCGAGGTCGGCCTGGGCGGTGGGTTGGGGGTCCTCGCCTACGCCGCCTGGAGCGTCGTCTTCGAGGTGGAGGAGCTCGGCGAGTGGATCGGCCTGGGGCGCGGACTTCTGGGCCGCGAACGGGCCGGCTAGCGCATCACGGCGCGGGTGCCTGCGGCGGCGCCGACGACTTCCCGGGTCTCTGGGTGGTCACCGGGGTCGGGCTGGGGACGATCGACGGGAGGGGCGTTCCCGGCGGCAACGAGGGGCAGCTCGTCTGGGTCGGATCGCAGCTCGGGATCGGCGGGCAGGAGGCGAGCGTCGGGTCGCACACGGGCGAGGGCGACGGCGCCGGCGTGCAGGTGGCGGTGGGCGCGAACGGCGCGCCCCAAGTCAGCCCGAACGGGGCGACGTAGACGTTGAAGAAGTAGCTCGTTCGCCCGGCCGCGCCGGCGCTGCCCCCCACGCCGGTGCCCCGCTGGGCCCGGGCCACCCAAAGCCGGTCGTACTTCTGCCACTGGGGGAAGCCGGACTCGACGTTGGAGAGATCGAGGAAGCCCTTGGTCACCGAGGGCCCCGCGCAGCCGTCGGTCCAGAGCTTGCCCGAGGCCTGGTCGATCTGGACCGGGACCTTGGTGTTGTCGACCTGGGTCGGCTGGGTGCCCGCGATGTAGACCTCGTTGACCGTCCGGGTGGTGAATGGGCCGGGCAGCAGGCCGCTGTAGGCGTCGATCGTGGTCGTCACGATCCCCGGAGGCTGCTTGAAGTCGACGATCGGGGTGCCCTTGGTGGCCTCGTCCATGAACGACTCCCAGAGCGGCGCCGTCATGTCGATCGAGAAGACGGGGGCGGGCGGCGAGTTGTCACTGTTGCCGGCCCAGGCGACCGCCACGAGGGCGGGCTTGGTCGGGTCGGTCGGCGGGGCGACCCAGCCGCCGGCGAAAAGGTCGATCGTGTTGTCGGAGGTGCCGGTCTTGAGGGTCGCCGGGCGGCGCCTGCCGTTGTCGATCAGGCGCCACTGTGCCCAGATCGGGTTGAGCGAGGGGTTGGTGTTGCCGGCCAGGACGTTGGTGACGATGTAGGCCGCCTGGGGGCTCGCGACCTGGGTCCCCTGCGCCGGTGCCGTCGGCCAGATCTGCTTGCCGCTGGCGTCCTCGATGGCGAGGATCGTCGTCCGCGGCATCAGGGTGCCCCCGTCGGCGATCGCCCCGTAGGCGCTGAGCAGGTCGATCGGGTGGACCTCCAGGGTGCCGATCCCGATCGAGGCCCCGACCTGGGAAGCCGGTGTCTCGAAGCGGATGCCGAACTTCTGGGCCTCGGCGTAGACGTGGCCGACGCCGCTGATCAGGGCGGCCTTGATGGCCGGGATGTTGAGGGAGAACTCGAGCGCCTCGCGCATCCGGACCGGCCCCCGCTCCAGGTGGTCGGCGTCCATCGGGATGTACCCGCCGCCGAAGTCGGTGGCGACGTCCATGAAGAGCGTCGAGGCGGTGATCGTGTGGTCGTCGACCCCGGTGATGTAGTTGACCGGCTTGAACGACGACCCGGGTTGGCGCCAGCCGTCGGAGAGGACGTCGAACTGGGGCTGGAACTGCTTGCTGCTCGTCGTCGAGTAGTAGTTGGCCGAGCCGGCATAGGCGTAGATCTGGCCGGTCCGGTAGTCGAGGGCGGCCATGGCGGCGTTGTGGACGTTCTTGCCCCGCAGGTTCATCACCCAGCTCGGCGTGCCGACGCCCAGGTCCTTGAGGTACTGGATCGTCTCGGAGCGATTGGCGAGGTTCGGAGCGACCGCCGCTGCCTTGAGCCACTTCTCAAGCGACTGCTGCATCGTCCAGTCGAGGGTCGTGACGACCGTGTAGCCACCGGTGTCGACCTTCTCGCACTGGTCGGCGAGGTCGGCGCCACAGAGGATCGAACCGAGCTGGTGGCGGACCTGCCAGACGAACTGGGGGGCCTTCCAGTTCGCCTGGACCTGGGGGGCCAGGACGACCGGCTCCGCCTTGGCGGCCGAGAAGTCGGCCGCGCTGAACTGGCCGGCGGTGAGCATGCCGCCGGGCTCGCTGGCGGTGTAGCGCTCCATCTGGTCGAGGATGTAGTTGCGCCGGACGACGATCGGGCTGCTGGCCGGCACGACGAGCTTGCCGTCGGACTGGACGACCGCGTTCTTGACCAGGTCGTAGTCGGTGGGCGCCTGCGGAATGGCGGCCAGGATGGCCGCCTGGGCGAGGGTCAGCTTGGAGAGGTCGCTGACGCCGAAGTAGCTGCGGGCCGCCGCGGCGATGCCGTAGCTCTGGTTGCCGTAGTAGTTCTGGTTGAGGTAGTCGGTGATGATCGTCTCTTTGCCGGCCCGGCCCGGGTACTCCTGGGTGAGCCGGATCGACTGGATGATCTCCTTGATCTTGCGCTCGTACTTGTTGCCGGCCAGCACGTCCGCCGGCAGCAGCCGTTCGCGGACGAGCTGCTGGGTGATCGTCGAGGCGCCGCGTTCGCTGCCGCTGAGCGTGTCGAGGCCGGCCGAGACGATGCCGGCCGGGTCGAAGCCCGCGTTCTGCCAGAAGGTGTGATCCTCGGTCGCGACCGTGGCGTCGATCACGACCGGCGGGATCTCCGCGTAGGTCACGACCTTGCGCTGCTCCTGGCCGAAGCGGGCCAGCTGGACCTTGCCGGTGCGGTCCTCGACGACCGTCTCCTGGCTGAAGGTCAGGTTCGCCAGCAGCTGCTTGGGATCCTGGAGGCCCTGGCTGTAATAGGAGAAGGCGCCCACCGCGGCGACCATGCCCACGACGCCCAGGAAGACGATGGTGCCGAGCAGGAAGAGGGGGAGGGCGACGGCCAGGCGACGGCCGGTCCGCCCCCCGCCGGGCCGGTGGGCGTTGCCGTTGCGGCGGCGCCGCTCACGGCGGGCGAGGCTGGTCTGCATGGCTCGGGGCACGATAGCATAGTCTCCCGTATGGACTGCCCCCCAGGTCGGCCTTCCCCGGACGCGCCGCGGTCGCGGCCTGTGACGCGCCGGCCGGCCGGCGGCGCTCCCGCCGGCCTCCGGTGAGCGTGGCGGAGGCTCCCCGCCTGGAAGGGCTGCTCGACGAGCTGCGCTGGCGGGGCATGCTCCACGAGGCGACCCCCGGCCTGCCGCGCCGCCTCGCCAGCGGCCGGCCGATCCGCGCCTACAACGGCTTCGACCCCACCGCGGCCTCGCTCCACATCGGCAGCCTGGTGCCGATCATGGGCCTGGTCCACCTCCAGCGGGCCGGCGGGACGCCGGTCGCGGTCGTCGGCGGGGGCACCGGCATGATCGGGGATCCGTCCGGCCGCTCCACCGAGCGCTCGCTCCTGGACCGGACGACCCTGGCTGCCAACGCGGCCGCCATCCGCGATCAGCTTGCCCGCTTCCTCGACTTCTCGCCAGGGACCGCGAACGCGGCATTGCTGGTCGACAACGCCGAATGGCTGGCGCCGGTCGGCCTGCTCGATTTCCTGCGGGACGTCGGCAAGCACTTCACCGTGCCGTACATGCTGGGCAAGGATTCGGTCCAGCTCCGCCTGGACCGGGGCATCAGCTTCACCGAGTTCAGCTACATGCTCCTCCAGGCCTACGACTTCCTTCACCTCTACCGGACGATGGGCGTGGAGCTGCAGGCCGGCGGAGCCGACCAGTGGGGCAACATCACGGCCGGGCTCGAGCTGATCCGACGGGTGGAGAGGGCCGGCGGCGGCGAGGAGCCGGCCCACGGCCTGGCCTACCCGCTCCTGACCAGCCCGGGCGGGGCGAAGTTCGGCAAGAGCGAGGCCGGCGACAACATCTGGCTCTCGGCCGGACTGACCTCGCCCTACCACTTCTTCCAGTACTGGCTCAATGCCGACGACCGGGACGTGGCCCGCTACCTGCGCTTCTTCACGCTCCTCCCGCGGACCGAAGTGGAGGCGCTGGAGGCCGCCCAGGCGGAGCGACCGGAGGAGCGCGCCGCCCAGCGTGCCCTGGCCCGCGAGGTGACCGCCCGGGTCCACGGCGAGGCGGAGGCGGAGCTCCAGGACCGTGTCAGCCGGTCCGCCTTCGGGCGGGAGCCGATGCGCGATCCGGCGGTGCTTGAGGTGCTCTTCGGAGCGGTCGACCACTTCGAGTTCGGCGACGCCGAGGTCGCGGCGGGGGCCCTGGCGCTCGGTGTCTCGAGCGGCCTCTACGCCTCCAACGGCGAGGCGCGGCGGGCGATCGCCCAGGGCGGTTTCTCGGTCAACGACCAGCGGGTGAGCGCCCCCGACGCGCCGGTCCCGCCGCCCATCGCAGGGCGCTACCTGGTGCTGCGCTCGGGCCGGCGCACCCTGCGGGTAGGCCGCCGGCGAGCGTAGCCGTTCGGCCGGGCTGCGTCGACGAGGCCGGGGCGGCGAGTCCGACTACTCCGAGGGCTCGGACGGCTCGGCCAGGCTGCCGAGGTGGACGCGCGTCTCGTGCTCCATGGTGACGTGCCCGCCCCGCTCGTTGAGCGCGAAGAGGCGCTCCAGCCGGGCGAGCAGGGCGGCGTGCCCGGCGCTGCCGGGGGCCGGCGTGTAGGAGGCCGACTGCAGGCGGTCGACGAGCAGGTCGAAGTCGAGCTCGGAGGGGTTGGCGAAGGTCAGCCGACGCCAGCCCTGCCCGCCGAAGAAGGCCGCCAGGCGGGCGGGGTCGCCCTGGCGGCCGTGGATCGCGGGGTAGTCGGGACAGGACTCCCGCAGCAGGCGCTCGTAGCCCTCGGCGAACGGCGAGCCGGTCGCCAGCCGCTCGTTCCAGATCACGGCGGCGCGGGCCGGCCGGCGCAGGATCCGGAGGGCCTCGGCCCGGGCGGCCACGACGTCGAACCAGTGGAAGGCCTGGGCGGCGATCACCAGGTCCACCGAGCCCGGCGGCAGGCCCGTCGCCTCGGCCGTCCCAGGGAGGGTGCGAAAGCGTGGCTCGGCGGCAAGATGACGCTCGCTCCCGGCTCGCATCGCGGCGTTCGGCTCGACGCCGATGACGCGCAGTCCGGCCCGCAGGAACGGCTCGGACGACAGCCCGGTGCCACTGCCGAGGTCGGCCACGACCGCGTCCTCGCCCAGGCCGAGCTCGGCGAGCACGGTCGGGGCCATTCGGGCCGGGTAGCCGGGCCGGCCCCGGGCATAGGCGGCGGCGCGGTCGGAGAAGCGCTCGGTGGGATCCACGCGACACCTGGTGGCGGGAGCCGACGGTCGCGCCGCCGGCCGACAGGCGACGGGCGACGGGGCCGGGCCGAGTGTAGACCGGGGTGGCTCCGGCCGGTCGGCGCCGGTTGGGACCCGCGGCGATCCGGAGGCGCCGCGGGGTCGTGTCGAGATCCGGAACGGCCCTCGCCTACGGCCGGTGGCGGTCGCGCAGCCGGTCGATCACCTGGGCGGGCCTCAGTCCGCGCTCGGCAAGCAGGACGAGCGCGTGGTAGACGAGGTCCGCCGCCTCGCCGGCCAGGGCGGACCGCGTGGAGGAGCGCGCCGCGCCGGACGCCTCCGCGGCCGCGTCGTCCTTGGCGGCCAGCACCACCTCGGTGGCCTCCTCGGCCACCTTGCGGGCCGCGGCGTCCACGCCGCCGGCGAGCAGTCGGGCGGTGTAGCTCGAGGCCGGGTCAGCGGCTGTCCGACGGGCGACGATGGTAGCCCACAGCTGATCGAGCCAGGCGAAGCCCTCCGCGGTCTCGGCGGCGTGTTGCGCGGCAGGCTCGCCGGGAGAATCGACCGAAGACTCCACCGCCGACTCGCCGGGACCCACGCCGCGTTCAGCAGCGGACGACCGCGCCGCGGCGGACGACCGCGTCGCGGCGGACGGCGCCGGGTCGAAGCAGCTGCGCGTGCCGCGATGGCAGGTCGGCCCGGCCGGGCGGACCTGCAGGAGCAGCGCGTCTCCGTCGCAGTCCGCTGCCAGGTCGAGCAGGCGCAGGACGTTGCCGCTCGTCTCGCCCTTCCGCCAGAGGCGAGCGCGCGAGCGGGAGTGGAAATGGACCTCGCCGCTGCGCAGCGTCGCCGCCAACGCCTCCGCGTCGAGGTAGCCGAGCATCAGGACGCGACCGTCGCTGCCGTCCTGGACGATCCCCGGCAGGAGCCCGTCCGGCCCGAAACGCAGGTCGTCGGGCGTCTTCACGCCACGGCCCCCGCGCCGATTGCGCCGGCCGCCCGGACCCGGATGCCGGCCCGCGCCATGGCGGCCTTCACGTCGGCGATGGCGTGGATCCGGCGATGGAAGATCGAGGCCGCGAGGACCGCGTCCGCCCCGGCGCGGACGGCCGCGACGAAGTCGGCCGGCCCGGCTGCGCCCCCCGAGGCGATGACCGGCACCGACACCCGCTCGGCGACGGCCCGCAGCAGGGCGAGGTCGAAGCCCTCGCCGGTTCCGTCGCGGTCCATCGAGGTGACCAGCAGCTCACCGGCGCCGAGCTCTGCGGCGCGCTCCGCCCAGGCGAGGGCGTCCCGCCCCGTCGGCTGCCGCCCGCCGCGGACGACGACCTCCCAGCCGCCTTTGGGGCGGGCGCGCGTGTCGATCGCGACCACAACCGCCTGCCGGCCGAAGGCCCGCGCGCAGCGACGGACCAGGTCCGGGTCCGCGACCGCCGCCGTGTTGAGGCTCACCTTGTCGGCGCCGGAGCGCAGGACGGCCCGCATCTCGGGCACGCTGTGGACACCGCCGCCCACCGTCAGCGGCACGAAGGCCCGCCCGGCGGTCCGCCGGACCGCATCGAGGAGCGTGGCCCGCCCGGCGGGAGCGGCCGCGATGTCGAGGAAGACGATCTCGTCTGCGCCCTCGCGGACGTAGCGTTCGGCGAGCTCCGCGGGATCGCCCTCGTCGCGGAGGTCGATGAAGCGCGTGCCCTTCACCACCCGGCCGTCGGCAACGTCCAGGCAGGGCACGACCCGGCGCGTCAGCACGAGACGGCTTCCGGCCGGACTCTCGCCCGCCCACCGCCCTCGGCCGCGATCGCGACGAAGTTGGCCAGCAGGCGGAGGCCGTCCCCGGCACTCCGCTCGGGATGGAACTGCACGCCGAGCAGCGCTCCGCGCGCGACGGCGCTCACGAACCGGCGGCCGTGCTCCGTCTCGGCCAGGATCGCCGCCTCCCCCTCGGTCCCGGCCGGGCGACCGGCATAGGAGTGCACGAAGTAGAAGTCGGCCGCCGGCGCGATCCCGGCGAAGAGCGGGTGCGCGCGTCGCCGCTCCACCTGGTTCCAGCCGATGTGCGGGAGGCGCGGAGCGCTTTCGAGCATGACCGTCCGCCCGGCCAGCAGACCGAGCGTCTCGGCCCCGTCCTCGTCGCTGCCCTCGAAGAGGAGCTGCAGGCCGAGGCAGATGCCCAGGAAGGGCCGGTCGGCTGCAACCCAGTCGCGGAGCGGCTCCACCAGGCCGGTCCGGCCCAGGCGGCGCATGGCCGGCCCGGCGGCTCCGACCCCGGGAACCACCAGGCCCTGCACGTCGTGCAGGTCGTCGCTCCGGCGCACCCGGCGCACCTCGGCCCCGACCCGGGCCAGGGCCTGGCCGATGCTGACCAGGTTCCCCGCCCCGTAGTCGACGACGCCGATCCGCGGCGCCCCGCCGACCGGCCGACCGGCCGACGAGGCACCGGACGCCCGCGCTACCGGGCTCACCCGAGCCGGCCCTTGGTCGAGGCGACCGCGCCGCCGCGCCGCGGATCGGGCTCGCACGCGGCCCGCAGGGCGCGGCCGAGGGCCTTGAAGGCAGCTTCGGCCAAGTGGTGATCGTTGCGGCCGGTGCCGCGGAGGTGGAGCGTGACGCCGGCGGTCCGCGCCAGCGCCTCGAGAGCATGATCGACCAGCTGGAGCGGCAGCGTCCCGGCACGCTCACCGCGGAAGGGCAGGTCGACGACGGCGTAGGGCCGGCCACCGACGTCCACGACCGCCGTGGCCACGGCCTCGTCCATCGGCACCGCCGCATCGCCGAAGCGGGCGATGCCGGCGCGCTCGCCCAGCGCCGCGCCGAGAGCGGTCCCGAGCACCAGGGCGACGTCCTCGACCGTGTGGTGCTCGTCCACGGCGAGGTCGCCGCTCGCCCGGACCTCCAGGTCGAACAGGGCGTGGTGGGCGAGGGAGGCCAGCAGGTGGTCGTAGAAGCCGATCCCGGTCTCGATCTCCGCCAGCCCTTCGCCGGCGAGCCGGAGGGCGACGCGGACCTGCGTCTCGCGCGTCCGGCGCTCGACACTGGCCGCTCCCGCTCCCTCGACCGTCACCTCGTAGCCAGCGGACGCCGGCGTCATGGCGCTTCCTCCCGGGCCGCCTCCGCGGCGGCCTCCAGCAGCCGGTCGTCCTCGGCCGGCGTCCGCACCGTCAGGCGGAGCGCGGCGGCGAGCGGGTGGTCGGGTCCGAAGGTCCGCGCCACGAGGCCACGTCGCAGCAGCGCGGCGGCGGCCCGGCCGGCCACGGCCGGAGATCCGAACCGGACCAGCAGGAAGTTCGCCACCGACGGCTCGACGCGCCAGCCGACGGCGGCCAGGCCAGCCGCCAGGCGCTCCCGCTCGACGCCGGTCTCGACCACGAACGAGCGGGCGATCGCCGGCTCTGCCAGGGCGGCGGCCGCGATCGCCGCCGAGACCGTCGAGACCGGCCCGGGGGGGCGGTGGTGCTCGACCGGCTCGAGCACCGGCCGCCTGGCGATTCCGAAGCCGACTCGGAGGCCGGCCAGGCCGTATGCCTTGCTCACCGTCCGGACCACGATCAGCCGGGCGTAGCTGTCGAGCAGGGCCAGGGCGGAACTGTCGACGAACTCCGCGTAGGCCTCGTCGACGGCCACGAGCGGCGCCGGCCGTCCGTCGAGAGCCGCGTCGCCGGCCAGGCTCGCCAGCAGCCCCGGCAGCGTCCCGGGCGCCTCGGCGCGGCCGGTCGGATTGTTCGGGTCACACAGCCAGACCAGGGCCGCCTCCCGGGCCGCCGCCCGAATGGCGGCCACGTCCAGGGCCCAGGCCTCGCCCGGCCCGCGGCGGGGCACCTCGTGGACCCGGGCTCCGCGCTGCTCGGTCACGACCCGGTACATGGCGTAGGTGGGCGTGGGCACGATGGCCGCCTCGCCGGGGCGGAGCCACGCCCGGGCGACCAGGTCCAGGATCTCGTCCGCGCCGGCCCCGACGACGATCTCCTCGGGCTCGACGCCGTAGGCCGCCGCGGCGGCCCGGGCGAGCGGCCCGTAGTCGTTCGGCGGGTACTCGGAGAGCCCCGGCCGGAAGGCGCCCGCCGTGAGCACTCGGGCGACCAGCGCCGGCGGCGCCGGTCGCGTGTTGGTGTCGAAGCGGACGATGGCCGTGATCGGCAGCCCGGTCTGCCGGGCGATCTCCTCGCTCGACGGCTCCCAGGCGTAGGCGGCCGGCTCGGTGCCGAGGAGCGACCCGAGCGCGCCGGCGGGGCTCACCGCTCCCACGGCTCCGCCTCCGCGAAACGGATCTCGACCGCCGCCCGGTGTGCCAGCAGCCCCTCGGCCGTGGCCACCGCATCGACCGCGGCGCGGATGGCGCTCAGCCCGGCGCGGTCAATCCGCTGGACTTGGACGTACTTCCCGAAGTCGGCGACGGAGAGCGCGCCGCAGGAGCGGGCCAGGCCGCCCGTCGGCAGCACGTGGTTCGCGCCGGAGGCGTAGTCGCCGGCCGACTCCGGGGCGTACGGCCCCACGAAGAGCGACCCGGCGTTGTGGAGCGCGGCCACGGCCCCCTCCGTCTCCTCCACCACCACGGAGAGGTGCTCGGGCGCGTAGGCGTCGACGAAGGCCAGGGCAGCCGCCCGGTCCGGCGCCAGGACGACGAGCGCGCCCGCGGCGAGAGACCGCTCCAGGATCGCGCGGCGAGACGCCGAGACGAGCTGGCGTCCGAGCTCGACCTCGACGGCCTCGGCCAGCTGCGGCTCGGTCGTCACGAGCAGGGCAGGGGAGTCCGGGCCGTGCTCCGCCTGGCTCAGCAGGTCGGCGGCCACGTGGGCCGGGTCGGCCGAGCCGTCCGCCAGGACCATCACCTCCGAGGGGCCCGCCGGCAGGTCGATGCCGACCTCGCCGAAGACCTCGAGCTTGGCCGCGGTCACCCAGGCGTTGCCCGGTCCGACGATGCGGTCGACCGGCTCGAGACCGGCCTCCGCCAGCCCGAAGGCCAGCGCGCCAACGGCCTGCGCGCCGCCGGCGACGACCACGCGATCGACCGCCAGGAGCCCGGCCGCACCCGCCAGGACCGGGTCGAAGCGCCCGTCGGGGCCGGCCGGCGAGGCGACGATCACCTCGTCGACGCCGGCCACGCGGGCGGGCACGACGCCCATGACCAGCGAGCTCGGGTAGGGGGCCGTCCCGCCCGGGGCGTAGACCCCGACCCGCCGCAGCGGCGTCCAGCGGCGCTCGATCTCGATGCCGGGGACGATCTGGGTGCGCGTCGTGGCCGGGAGCTGCGCCTCGGCGAACCGCCGGACGTTGGCGATCATGGTCTCGAGGCCGCTCCGGACGGCGCCCGGCAGGTCCCGGGCAGCCGCGGCCAGTTCGTCCGCGGTGAGGGTCAGGCGCCCGTCGGAGAGGCCGCCGCCGAAGCGGCGGTTCGCCTCGCGGACCGCGGCATCGCCGTGGCCGCGGACGTCGGCCAGGATCGTCCGTGCTCCTTCGCGGACCGTTGGGTCCGGGGCCGCGCCCCGCCGGACGAGGCGACGCACCTCGGCCGCCACGGCCGGGTCGTCGGAGCGGGCCAGGTCCAGGCGCTGCAGGCGGACGGCCGCGGCGCTCACGGGACGAGCTTCTCGATCGGCAGGATCAGGATTCCCGACCCGCCGGCGGCCCTCAGGCGGGGGAGCAGGCTCCAGACGGCGGCTGCCTCGACGACGGCGTGGATGGCGACCAGGCCGGACTCGGCGAGGGGGATGACCGACGGCGAGGAGAGGCCAGGCAGCAGGCCGGTCAACTCGCCGAGCCTGGCCGCCGGGGCATTCATCATCAGGTACTTCCGATCGCGCGCCGCGAGGACGCTCGAGACCATCGTGTCGAGAGCCTCGATCGTCGCCGCCCGGTCGCCGAGCGCCGCCGGGTTGGCGACGAGGACCGCCTCGGAGGCCAGCACGTCGCCGAGGGGCCGGAGGCCGTTGGTGGCGAGGGTGGAGCCGGTCGAGACGAGATCGACGATGGCCTCGGCGAGGCCCAGGCGCGGGGCGACCTCCACGGCGCCCGAGAGGGGAACGACATCGATGGCGATCTGTCGGCCGGCGAAGTAGCGCCGGGTCGTCTCGGGGTGGGCGGTCGCGACCCGGAGCCCGGCCAGGTCCTCCACGGCGCGAAAGGGCGAGTCGTCCGGGGCCGCGACCGCCAGCCGGCAGCGCCCGAAGCCGAGACGCCGCAGCTGCGGGAGCTCGGCGCCCGCCTCCGCGATCAGGTCCAGGCCGGTCACTCCGAGATCGGCCACGCCGTCGCCGACGAACTCGATGACGTCGTTCGTCCGCACGAAGAGGATGTCGAGGTCGTGGTTCTCGACCCGCGCCACGAGGCTCCGGTCGTGGGCCTCGAAGACGAGGCCGGCATCCCGCAGCAGCTCGAGGGTCGGTTCAACCAGGCGGCCCTTGTTCGGGACCGCCAGTCGCAGGCGGCCCCTCACCGCGCCGCCCGCCCGCTCGGGGTGGCCCGGCCGATGGTGACCGCTCCGGATGCGGCGTCGGGCCCCGGCTCGCCCGGCCGCGCGGCACGCGCATCGGCGGCCCTCGCCCGGGCCAGCGCCAGGCGGTAGCCGCCTTCGCCGTGGTGGAGCCACGAGGCGATACGGGTGATCGTGGCCGTGCTGGCACCGGTCCGCCGGGCGATCGCCGCGTAGTGGAGCCCTGCGTCTAGCAACCGGACCACCGCCCAGCGCTGGGCGAGGTCGTGGAGTTCACCCAGCGTGCAGAGGTCCCGCAGGAAGGCGGCCGCCTCGCCCTCCGTCTCGAGTTGGAGCAACGCTCGCAGCAGGTCGTCCACGTCGGCGGTGCGCCAGCCGCCGGTCTCCTCGTTCATTGCTCGTTCACTCGTGCTAACGTGTTACTGCGCTAATACGCTAGCAGGGTACCACGTTGCCCGCAGGGCGGAGGCAATCGTGTTCGATGTGATCCCGGCCATCGACCTGCGCCGCGGCCGGGTGGTCCGCCTGGCGCAGGGCGACTTCCAGCGGGAGACGATCTACCACGGCCGGCCCGACGAGGTGGCCCGCGGGTTCGCCGCGGCGGGTGCTCGCTGGATCCACGTGGTGGACCTGGACGGTGCGCGCGAGGGGAGACCCCGGCAGTCGGAGGTCGTGGCGGCGATCGTGACCGCGCTCGGTGGCGCGGCCGCGTGCGAGCTCGGTGGCGGGCTGCGGGACCGCTGGCACGTGGACGCCGCCCTCGCGAGCGGCGTTCGCCGAGTGGTCCTGGGGACCGCGGCCCTGCACGACTCGAACCTCGCCGCCGGACTCGTCGCGCGCCACGGCGCGGACCGGATCGCCGTCGGGCTGGATGTCCGCGCCGGCCGCGCCGTGGGTGAGGCCTGGCGCGAGGGCGCGCCGGGGATCGACGCGGAGGCGGCGCTGATCGGCCTCGCCGGGCGCGGCGTCGAGCGGTTCGTGGTGACGGCCGTCGAACAGGACGGCCTGCTGAGGGGGCCGGACCTCGGGCTCCTGGAGCGCCTGGTCCGGACCGGGGCCGGCGCGGTCGTCGCCTCCGGCGGGATGAGCGACTTCGACGACCTGCGCGCGGTCCGCGAGATCGGCTGCGTCGGCGTCATCATCGGCCGCGCTCTCTACGAGGGGAGGATCGACCTCGCCGAGGCGCTTGCCCTCGAATCGAGCTGAGCGCCGAACGCAGGTGTGCCGGCCGTTGTGGTGCCGACTTGGCGCCGATGCCGGGCGCCGATGCCGGCGGGCTGCGCGGCGTGAGGGTCAGTTCCTCCGGCAGTACCGAGGAGAGCCGGGCGGCGAAGTGCTGCGTCGGCCTCCAGGTCGAGGAGGTGACTGCGGCGCCGCCGGTCACGACGGGTGGGTTCATCCACGACCGTGGCCGGCTCAGTGCGCCTCGGCGGCGACCTCCTTCTTGTGCGCCTCGACGATCTTCTCGGCGAGGTGGGCCGGCACGTCCTCGTAGTGGTCCAGGGTCGCGGTGAAGGTGCCTCGGCCGCCCGTCAGCGAACGGAGCTCGGTGGCGTAGCTGAAGAGCTCGGCCTGCGGCACATGGGCGGTGATCACCTGCATCCCGTTGTCCGCCGGATCCATGCCCAGGACCCGCCCGCGCCGGCCGTTGAGGTCGCGGTTGACGTCGCCCATGTACTGCTCGGGCACCCGGACCCCGACCGCCATGATCGGCTCCATCAGGACCGGCTTCGACTCCAGGACCCCCTGCTTGAGGGCCATCGACGAGGCGATCTTGAAGGAGAGCTCGTTGGAGTCGACCGGATGGAACGAGCCGTCGTAGAGGGTCGCCTTGAAGTCGCTCAGCGGGTAGCCCGCCAGGACCCCCTCGGCCGCTGTCTCCCGGACACCCTTCTCCACGCCGGGGAAGAACTGGCGGGGGACGACTCCGCCGACCACCCGCTCCGCGAACTCGAGGCCGCCGCCCGGGTTGGGCTCCAGCTCCAGCCAGACGTCGGCGAACATCCCGTGGCCGCCGGTCTGCTTCTTGTAGCGGCCGTGGACCTGGGTCCTGCCGCGGATCGTCTCGCGGTAGGGGACCCGCGGCGTCCGGGTCACGATCGCCGCCCCGAACTTGCGCTTGAGCCGCTCGCCCAGGACCGCGATGTGCGCATCGCCCATCGCCAGCAGGACCTGCTCGCCGGTGTCGCTCCGCTGGACACGCGCCGCGGGCTCTTCCTCCAGCATCCGCTGGAGGGCCTGGCCGAGCTTGTCCAGGTCCGCCTTGGTCTGCGGCTCGATCGCGACCTGCAGGGTCGGGTCGGGGAAGCGGAGTGGCGGCAGGGTGAGCGGCTGCTCCCGGGACGAGAGCGTGTCACCGGTGCCCGTCACCGAGAGCTTGGCGACGGCCCCGATCTCGCCGGCCCTGAGTTGGCCGACCGGCTCCTGGTCCTTGCCGTGGAGCAGGAGGAGCTGGCCGATCCGCTCGTCCTCGGAGCGGCTGGCATTCCAGGCATGGCCCTGGCCGGCCAGCGTCCCGGACACGATCCGCAGGTACGTCAGGCGGCCGACGAAGGGGTCGGCCGTGGTCTTGAAGACGCGGGCCACGAGCGGGCCCTCCGGGTTGGCGGTCACCGCCACCGCCGACCCGGCAGGGTCGAGGGCGGTGAGTGGTCCCCGGTCGGTGGGGGACGGCAGGTAGCGGACGATGGCGTCCAGGAGGCCACGGAGCCCGATCCCCCGGACGGCGCTGCCGACCAGGACCGGCGCCAGGAGCGACTCGCGGACGCCCTTGCGCAGGCAGGCCTCCAGCTCCGCGTCGGAGATCTCCTCGCCCTCGAGGTATTTGGTCATGACGTCGTCATCGGCCTCGACCGCCGCCTCAAGCAGCTGGTCGCGGCGGCGGTCGACCTCGGCCGCCAGCTCGGCCGGTACGGCGGCCTCGACCTCCTTGCCGCCTTCCAGCCGGTAGGCCCTGCGGTGGACCAGGTCGACGTAGCCGGCGAACGTGTCGGCCGCGCCGATGGCCAGCTGCAGCGGGGCGATCTTGGTCCCGAACGAGGCCCGCAGCGCGTCGAGCGCGGCGCTCGGGTTGGCGTTCTCCCGGTCGGCCTTGTTGATGAAGAAGCAGGCCGCCGTGCCGCTGGACCGAGCGACGGCGACCGCGTTCTCCAGGCCCGCCTCCACGCCCCCGGAGGCGTCCATCAGCAGCAGGGCCCCGTCGGCCGCCGCGAAACCCTCCACGACCTCGGCGCTGAATTCCGCGTAACCGGGCGTGTCGACCAGGGTGACCCGCGTGCCGTCGTGCTCCAGCGTGGCGACCGCCAGGGACAGCGACTGGTGGCGCTTCTGCTCCTCCGGCTCGAAGTCCAGGCTTGCCGTGCCGTCGTCGACCCTGCCCAGGCGGCTGATCGCCCCGGCGGCGTGCAGGAGGTGCTCGGCCAGCGTCGTCTTGCCCACCCCGGCATGGGAGGCCAGGACGACGCTGCGAAGGTGGGGGAGGTCGACGCTCTTGCTGGTCATCGGCTCGTGGGTCCTCGTCTGACGGTCGGCCACAGGGTGAGACGGGCCGCCGGAGCGGCGCTCGGGCAGGACGGAAGGAGGCGCTCGACCCGCCGTTCGGCCATCATAGACCGCTCTCCGCCGCTATACTCACGCCCGATGTCCGGTCATTCCAAGTGGGCGCAGATCAAGCGCCAGAAGGGCGTCAACGACGTCAAGCGCGGCGCTCTCTTCACCAAGGTCGGTCGCGAGATCGCGGTCGCCGTGCGCCAGGGTGGGCCCGATCCCGACGGCAACTTCCGGCTCCGGCTGGCGGTCGAGAAGGCGCGCTCCGTGAACATGCCGGCCGACACGATCAAGCGGGCCATCGAGCGTGCCTCCGGAAGCGGCGAGGGCGAGCAGTTCGAGGAGATCACCTACGAGGGGTACGGTCCGGGCGGGGTGGCCGTGCTCGTCGAGGCGGCCACCGACAACCGGAACCGCACGGCGGCCGACGTGCGCTCGATCTTCTCCAAGGCCGGCGGTCAGCTGGCCGGAGCGGGCAGCGTCGCCTGGCAGTTCGAGCCGCGCGGCGTGATCACGATCTCGGCCGTGACTGCGGACCGGGACGAGGTCGGCCTGCTGGCGATCGATGCCGGCGCGGATGACGTGGACACCGGGACCGAGCCGATGGAGGTCTACACGGGCCCGGGTGACCTCGAGTCGGTCCGCCGCCAGCTCGAGGCGGCCGGCGTCAAGGTCGATTCCGCCGAAGTGACGATGACCGCCAAACAGCACGTCGAGCTCGATGCGGGAAAGGCGCGCCAGGCCCTGCGCCTGGTCGAGGTGCTCGAGGACCTCGACGACGTCCAGCGAGTGACGGCCAACTTCGAGATCCCCGAAGAGCTCCTTGCCGAGGTCGCAGGGTGATCGTCCTCGGGATCGACCCCGGGACGGCCGCCCTCGGCTACGGGATCATCGAGCGGACCGGCGGCCGCCTCCGGTCGGTCGACTACGGGTGTCTCGAGACCGCCCCCGAGCTGCCGCTCGCCGAGCGGCTCGAAGCGGTCCACGACCTGGTGACGGACATGATCGAGCTGCACCACCCGGACCTGGTCGCGGTGGAGCGGCTCTTCTTCACCCGCAACGCCCAGACGGCCTTCGCCGTCGGCCAGGCGCGCGGCGTCGTGCTGCTGGCTGCCGCCCAGCACGGCATCCCCGTCCGCGAGGCGACACCGAACGAGGTCAAGGTCGCCACGGCAGGCCACGGCCGGGCGACCAAGGACCAGGTCCAGCGGATGGTCCAGGCGGTCCTCGGCACGGTCGAGCTGCCCACGCCGGACGACGCCGCCGACGCCCTCGCGGTCGCCATCTGCGTCGCCAACCGGGAGCGCTCCGTGGACCGGACCACCGTCGGCCTCCTGGACCGCTCGGCCGCGGCGCCCGTCGTCCGCGGCGTCACCCCGTTCGAACGCGCCGTCCGCGACGCGCTCCGCCGGCAGAACGCCGGGCACGCCGCGCCGAAGGGATCGGCTACCCGCTCCGTCGAGCGCCGCAGCGCCTCCTGAGGCGGCGCGGTGATCGCCTCGGTCGACGGGCTTGTCGGGGCGGTGGCCGCCGACTCGCTGGTTCTCGAGGTCGGGGGGATCGGCTACCGGATCTTCGCGGCGCCGGCCGTCCTGTCGGGCGCCCGCCCCGGCGAGCGACTGCGGCTCCACACCCACCATCTCGTCCGCGAGGACCTGCAGGCGCTGTACGGCTTCCGGAGCCCGGAGGAGCTGGGCTTCTTCACCCTCCTGCTCACCGTCACCGGGGTCGGGCCGAAGGTCGCTCTCGCGATCGTCGGTTCCCGACCGGTCGCCGATCTCCAGCTGGCGATCCTCCAGGAGGACCAGGCGGTCCTCGTCGCCACCCCCGGCGTGGGCAAGCGCCTGGCGGCCCGGATCGTCCTGGAGCTCAAGGAGAAGGTGGCCGCGGCCGGCCTGGCCGCCGCGACCGCCGGCAGCGCCGCCGCGGCAGCGGGGACAGGCGGCGAGGGCGAGGTCGTGGCCGCCCTGCAGGCCCTGGGCTACAGCCTGGCGGAAGCCCGCCAGGCTGCCCGCGCCGCCCTGGCCGAGCCGGGGGCCGGGGGGTCGCTCGAGGAGCGCGTGAAGTCGGCCCTGCGGACGCTCCTGCGAGGACCGGTCGACCGCCGCGCGACGTAGAACATCCGTACGAAATGCCGGGCCCGGTGATAGACTCCGTGCCGTGAACGACGATCACGAACGGATCCTGGCGGCGGACGTCCTCGACGAGGCGGACATGGCCGCCGAGCGGACCCTCCGACCGCGGACCCTCGACGAGTATGTCGGCCAGCGCGAGGTCAAGGCCAACCTCTCGGTGCTGCTGGCGGCCGCCCGCGGGCGGGCCGAGGCCGCCGACCACGTCCTGCTCTACGGACCGCCGGGCCTCGGCAAGACGACCCTGGCCACGATCATCGCCCGCGAACTCGGCGTCAGCATCCGCTACACGTCCGGCCCGGCGGTCGAGCGGGCGGGGGACCTGGCCGCCGTCCTGACCTCGCTGGACGAGCGCGACGTCCTCTTCATCGACGAGATCCACCGCCTCAACCGGGCCGTGGAGGAGATCCTCTACCCGGCCATGGAGGACTACGCGCTCGACGTCATGATCGGCAAAGGTCCCTCCGCCCGGTCGCTGCGGCTGACCCTCAAGCCGTTCACCGTCGTCGGGGCGACCACCCGGGCGGGCCGGATCAGCGGACCGCTGCGCGATCGCTTCGGGGCCAGCTACCGGCTCGACTTCTACGACGACGGGGACCTGACCGCGATCGTCGAGCGCTCGGCCCGCCTCCTCGACGTCGAGCTGGACCGTGACGGGGCGCGGGCCATCGCGCGTCGCGGTCGCGGCACCCCGCGGGTGGTCAACCGCCTCCTGCGCCGCGTGCGCGACTGGGCCCAGGTCCACGGCGACGGCCGGGTCGACGCCGCGACCGCGGATACGGCCCTCGCCGCTCTCGACATCGACGGTGCGGGCCTCGACGGCACGGACCGCAAGCTGCTGGCCGCGATCATCCAGAAGTTCGGCTCGGGCCCGGTCGGCGTGGCCGCCCTGGCGGCGGTCATGTCGGAGGAGATCGAGACGATCGAGGATGTCTACGAGCCGTTCCTGCTGCGCCTCGGCTTCCTCGACCGCACGCCGCAGGGCCGCATCGCCACCGACGCCGCCCGCCAGCACCTGGCCGGGCTCGGCTTCGAGATCCCGCCGCCGCGACGCGCGGAGCCGGAGCAGCCCGCGCTCTGGGAGACGCCTGCCGGCGCCGCTCCCACGGCTCCGGCCGAGGAGTGAGCGTGCGCGCACCGCTCGGCCGGAGCTGGCCGCGGCCCGTGCCTCCCGGGCGCCGCTAGGTTGGGCGCGGCCCGCTTCGAGGTCCTGGCCCCGCCGCCGTCCTCGGGCCCGACACGGGCCCGCCTGGGCCGCCTCGAGCTGCCGCACGGCGTCGTCGAGACGCCCCAGTTCATGCCGGTCGGCACGAACGCGACGGTCAAGGCGCTCGACCCGGACGACCTGCACGCGGTCGGCGCCAGCATCATCCTGGCCAACACCTACCACCTCGCGCTGCGGCCCGGCCACGAGCGGATCGCCCGGCTCGGCGGGCTCCACCGCTTCATGGCCTGGGACCGGCCGATCCTGACCGACTCCGGCGGCTTCCAGGTCGTCTCGCTTGGCGACCTACGGGTCGTCGACGACGAGGCGGTCACGTTCCGCAGCCACCTCGACGGCTCCCTCCAGCGCTTCTCGCCGGAGCACGCGATCGCGGTCCAGGAGGCGCTCGGCGCCGACGTCGCAGTCGCCCTCGACCAGCCGGTCGCGCCCTCGTCGCCCCGACCGGTCGTGGCCGAGGCGGCGGAGCGGACGCACCGCTGGGCCGAGCGCTCGCTGGCCGCCCACCGGCGGCCGGACCAGGCGCTCTTCGGCATCGTCCAGGGCGGCCTCGAGCCGGACCTGCGGGCGGCCTCCACCCGGTTCATCGCCGGGCTCCCCTTCGACGGGATCTGCCTGGGCGGCCTGGCCGGCGACGAGACCCCCGAGCAGCGGGCGACGACGATCGACCTGGCGGTCGACGAGCTGGCCGGCGATCCGCGGCCGCGCTACCTGATGGGGCTCGGCTCGCCGGCCGACCTGCTGGCGGCGGTCGAGCGCGGTGTGGACCTCTTCGACTCGGTGCTGCCCGCCCGGGTCGCCCGCAACGGCCAGCTGTGGGTCCCCGGCGGCCGCCTGAATATCCGCAACCAGCGCTTCCTGGATGATCCAGCTCCGGTCCAGGAAGACTGCCCCTGCCTGCTCTGCCGCCGTTTCTCGCGGGCCTACCTGGCCCACCTGTTCCGGGCCCAGGAGCTGCTGGCCTACCGCCTGGCGACTTGTCACAACCTGACCTTCACCCTAGACTTCATGGCCAGGATCCGCGCCGCGCTGCGAGCCGGTACGTTCCCTGCCAGTCTTCCCGAACTCCGTTCACGCGCCGCGCCGTCAAGCGCGCGTGCAGTCGGGGTGCAGTCGGCGTGAATGAGACGGGTCTACCCTCAGTCGCACGTGGAGGCGATGGAGATGGGTTCGCGGGACCGCCCCCACCGGGAACAGAAGAAGAAGCCGAAGGACGCGCAGAAGACCAGGATCCAGCCACTCCTGGAACCGCCCAGCTCCGTGGAGCTGATCAAGCCCAAGCGCAAGCCGCGCGCCGTGGAGCCGGAGCAGGAGGAGGAATCCTGACGCCCTCGCCCCGCGGCAGCAGCACCGACAGGAGCAGACGGATGGCGATCATCGGGGACCGGGGAGCCGACGCTCGCCCGGGCGAGCGGGCGAACGGCGAGCGGACGAAGGCCGTCGACGCCGCCATCCTGGCCATCGAGAAGCAGTTCGGCCGCGGCTCCATCATGCGGCTCGGCTCGGCCGAGCGGCAGCAGGTCGACATCATCCCCTCCGGGTCGATCGCCCTCGACCTGGCGCTGGGCGTCGGCGGGATTCCCCGCGGGCGGGTCACCGAGGTCTTCGGCCCGGAGTCGTCGGGCAAGACCACGCTCTGCCAGCACATCCTCGCCGAGGCCCAGCGCAGGGGAGGCACCGCCGCCTTCATCGACGTCGAGCACGCCCTGGACCCCGGCTACGCGCGAGCCTGCGGCGTCAACGTCGACGAGCTCCTCGTCAGCCAGCCGGACACCGGCGAGCAGGCCCTGGAGATCACCGAGACCCTCATCCGCTCCGGCGGCGTGGATTGCGTCGTCGTCGACTCGGTGGCCGCCCTGGTGCCGCGGGCGGAGATCGAGGGCGAGATGGGCGACTCCTTCGTCGGCATCCAGGCCCGCCTCATGAGCCAGGCCCTGCGCAAGCTGACCGGCGCCGTCAGCCGTTCCAACACGGCCCTGGTCTTCACGAACCAGCTGCGGGAGAAGATCGGGGTGATGTTCGGCAACCCGGAGACCACCCCCGGCGGCCGGGCCCTCAAGTTCTACGCCACAGTCCGGCTGGACATCCGGCGGATCGAGACGATCAAGTCCGGGACAGAGTCCATCGGCACGCGGGTCCGGGTCAAGGTCGTCAAGAACAAGGTGGCACCGCCGTTCCGGGTCGCCGAGTTCGACATCATGTACGGCGAGGGGATCAGCCGGGCGGGCGGGCTCCTGGACGTCGGTGTGGCGATGGACGCCGTCACCAAGACCGGTGCCTGGTTCACCTTCGGCGAGACTCGCCTCGGCCAGGGCCGGGAAGCGGCCAAGGACTTCCTCAAGGCGAACCCCGATATCGAGGCGGAGATCGAACGCCAGATCCGGGCCAAGATGAGCGATGCCCGGGTACCGGTCGAGGGGATCGAAGAGGCCGAGTAGGCAGAGGTGCCGGAGCGGACCGGGCGAGGCCGTCGCGGGTCGCCGCCCACGCGGGCCGAGCGCCGCGCCGTGCGCGCGAGCGTCACGGACCCGGCGGTCCCCCTCGACGCGGCGGCGCGGCTGCTGGAGGCCCGCCCGCGCTCCGTCACCGAGGTCCGCGGCCGCCTCCTGGGGGCGGGCTACGTGCCCTCCCTCGTGGAGCAGGTCCTGGCGCGGCTGATCGCCGCCGGCTACCTGGATGACGCGGCCTTCGCCCGCGCCTGGGTGGAGTCGCGGGACCGGGCCCATCCGCGGGGGGAGGCGGCCCTGCGCCGCGAGCTGCAGCGCCGGGGCGTGGACCGCGACGTGGTCGACGCGGTCCTCGCCGCGCGCCGGGAAGGCGCCACGTCTCCCGGCGAGGGCCGGGCGGAAGCCTCGGGCGCGCCCGTCCCGGCACCGCCCGCCGCGGACCCCGACGAGCTCGCCGCGGAGCGCCTCATCGCCCGGCGCTCGGCGGCCCTCGCCCGGATCACCGACCCGCGCGTCCGGCGCCAGCGCGCCTACGCGCTGCTCGCGCGCAACGGCTTCGACCCCGACGTCTGCCGGGCGGTCGCCGGCCGCCTGCCGGAGGCGCCGGCGGGCGATCTGCCGGAGACGCCCGCGCCGGACGGGACGGAGGGTGAGCCCGGGCCGACCGCGTCCCGACCCTCGGCCCGTCCGGCGGGACACGGCCGAGGAGGCCGACGGGATCGTGCGGTTGACCCTCGGCCCGGCCGGCCGTAGGCTACGCCGCAGACGTTCCCAGCGCCGCGATCGCGAGTGGCGCGCCCATAATCGAACATGCGGCCGGCGTCCCATCCGGAAGCGGCCGGAGGGCGGGCGAGGCGATCGCTCCGCCCCGACCGGCCCACCGGGCCGCCGCCGCCCGAACTTCCACCGTACCTCCGGCCCCGCGACGGCCGGATGGGAGGCACGTACAGATGCCCGACAATGCCGCTCTGCTGGCGGTCGTCCTGCTATTGGGCGCCGCCGGCGGGCTCGCCCTTGGATTCGTCGGCCGCGGGCTCCTGGCCGCGCAGTCGATCCGGGGCGCCCAGGAGAAGTCCGCGCGGATCGTCGCCGAGGCCCGGGCCCAGCAGAAGGAGCTGATCCTCGAGGCCAAGGACGAGAAGCTCCGCCTGCAGCGCGAGGCGGAGGACGAGGCGCGCGCCCGGCGGACCGAGCTGGCCGCCCTGGAGAGCCGGCTCCTCCAGCGGGACGAGCAGCTCGACCAACGCTCCGACATGCTCGAGCAGCGCGACCGCAAGCTGATCGAACGCGAGCGCGAGCTGGAACGCCAGCGCGAGGAGCTGGCCCGCCTCAGCCAGGAGCGGACGGCCGCCCTGGAACAGGTCAGCGGGCTCTCCGCCGGCCAGGCCAAGGAGCTGCTGCTGGAGGCCGTCCGCGAGGACGCCGAACACGACGCGGTGCGGCTTGCCCGGTCCATCGAGCGCCAGGCCCGCGACGAGGCCAACGAGAAGGCCAGCGAGATCATCGTCACCGCCATGCAGCGCGTGGCGGCCGACCACACCGCCGAGCACACCGTGACGACAGTCCACCTGCCGTCGGACGAGATGAAGGGCCGGATCATCGGCCGCGAGGGCCGCAACATCCGGGCCCTCGAGCAGGCGACCGGCGTGGACCTGATCATCGACGACACCCCCGAGACGGTCGTCCTGTCCGGCTTCGACCCCGTTCGCCGCGAGGTCGCCCGGGTGGCCCTGACCAAGCTCATCCAGGACGGCCGCATCCATCCCGGCCGGATCGAGGAGGTCGTCGGCAAGGCCCGGGCCGAGGTCGACCTGGTGATCCGCCAGGCCGGTGAGCAGGCCGTCTACGACGCCGGCGTGCCGGGCCTGCCACCGGAGGTGATCAAGCTGCTCGGGCGGCTCAAGTTCCGGACGAGCTACGGCCAGAACGTGCTCAACCACGTGGTCGAGACGAGCCGCCTGGCCGCCATCATCGCCGCGGAGCTGGGCGGCGACGTGGCCGCTTCCCGGATGGGCGGCCTCCTCCACGACATCGGCAAGGCCGTCGACCACGAGGTGGAAGGGCCCCATGCGGCGATCGGCGCCCAGATCGCCCAGCGGCACAACCTCCCCTTCAAGGTGATCAACGGGATCGCGGCCCATCACCAGGAGGTGGAGTACGCCTGCCTGGAGGCGCCGATCGTCCAGGTCGCCGACGCGATCAGCGCGTCGCGGCCCGGCGCGCGCGGCGAATCGATGGAGACCTACGTGCGGCGCCTGGAGGACCTCCAGGCGATCGCGGAGAGCTTCGAGGGGGTCGAGCGGAGCTTCGCCGTCCAGGCCGGCCGCGAGGTCCGCATCCTGGTCCGGCCCAACCAGATCGACGACGTGACGGCCAGCCGCCTCGCGCGCGACGTGGTCCGCAAGATCGAGCAGACCCTGACCTATCCCGGCCAGATCAAAGTCACGGTCATCCGCGAGACGCGGGCCGTCGAGTACGCCAAGTAGGTGGCCGAGCCCGCCGCGCCGCGGGAGCGCCCGAGCGGGCACCCCTGGCGGGCGCTGATGATCGGCGACGTCATCGGCCGCCCCGGGCGCCAGGCGGTCGAGCGTCTCCTGCCCGACCTCCGCCGCGAGCTGGAGCTCGCCTTCGTCACCGCCAACGGCGAGAACCTGGCCGGCGGGATGGGCCTCACGCCATCGACGGCCGACGCGCTCTTCGCGGCCGGCGTCGATGTCATCACGTCCGGCAACCACATCTGGGACAAGCGCGAGATCTATCCGCACCTGGAGCACGACGAGCGGATCCTGCGGCCGCACAACTACGGCACCGACGGCGTGCCGGGCCGGGGCTGGGGCGTCTTCGAGGCGGCGGACGGCACCGAGCTGGCGGTCCTCAACTTCCAGGGCCGAACCTACATGATGCCGATCGAGAACCCCTTCACCGAGGCGGACCGCCTGCTCGACGAGGCCTCGGAGTCGCTGCCGCCGATCCGGCTGGTCGACTTCCACTGCGAGCTGACGAGCGAGAAGAACGCCTTCGGGGTGCACCTGGACGGCCGGGTCAGCGCGGTGGTCGGCACCCACACCCACGTCGTCACCGGCGACGAGCGGATCATGCCCCGGGGCACGGCCTACCAGAGCGACCTGGGGATGACGGGGCCGCTCCACAGCATCATCGGCTTCGAGCCCCGGACCGTCCTGCCGCGCTTCATCAACGGCCTGCCGACGCGCTTCGAGGTTGGCTCGGGGCCGGTCGTCTTCAACGCCGCCCTGATCGAGGTCGATCCCGCGACCGGGCGAGCCCGCTCGATCGAGCGCATCCAGCGCGTCGTCGAGCTCTAGGGGGCGCCGGCGATGGCCTATCGGGCCACGGACGGGCCGCCGATCGTCCCGCCCGGGCCGTCGCGGGTCGATCTCCACACCCACAGCCGGCGCTCGGACGGCGTGCTGGAGCCGGCCGAGCTGGTCGCGGCCGCCGGCGCGGCCGGCGTCCGCCTGATGGCCCTCACCGACCACGACACGCTGGCCGGCGTCCGCGAGCTCGTGGCCGGACCGCCGGCGGACGCACCGGAGCTCCTTGCCGGCGTGGAGATCAACGCGGTCGCGGCCGGCGTGCCCGGCCTCTGGGAGGGCGAGCTGCACGTCCTGGGGCTGGGGGTCGATCCGGCGGACGGGGCCTTCGAGGCGGCCCTCGTGACGCAGCGCCTCCAGCGGCGCCGGCGGGTCGAGGCGATGCTCGGCCGGCTGCGCGAGCTCGGGCTGCCCGTGGACGCCGAGTTCGCGGCCCTGCCGACCCCCGACGCGGCCGCCGTCGGGCGCCCCCACATCGCCCGCTGCCTGGTGGCCGCCGGTCACGCCGCGAGCGTCGACGACGCGATGCAGCGACTCCTGGCCCGCGGCCGGCCGGCCTACGTGCCGCGGGCCGGGCTGGGGCCGGCGGAGGCGATCGCGGCGATCAGCGCCGCCGGGGGCCTGGCGGTCCTCGCCCATTTCGCCGACGCGGCCGAGCGGCGACACCTGGTCGCCGAGCTCGCCGAGCGGGGACTCGGCGGCCTCGAGGTCCACTACCGCCACTTCGACGCGCTGACAGTCGATCGTCTCGGGGCCGTGGCGGCCGAGCTGCGGCTGGTCCCTACCGGGGGCAGCGACTACCACGGTGACGGCATCTCCTATGCGGAGGCGCACGCCGGCCTCTGGGTGCCCGAGTCCGACGGCCGGGCGGTGCTCGCCGCGCTGGCGGCCCGGCGGGGATCCGGCCCGTCGCCGGCCGCATCCGCGCCGGACGGGGATAATCTCGTCCAGCCATGATCGAACGTCCGTCCGGCCGCGAGCTGCCCGTCCTCGACCTGCCGCCGGCTCCGCCGCCTCGCCGCCCGGTGGTGGCCGGGGCCATCGCCGACCCGCGCCTGGCGGAGTTCCTGCCGGAGGAACTGGTCCTGCCCCGCTTCTTCGTCTGGACGCTGGGCTGCCAGATGAACCGGAGCGACTCCGAGGAGATGGCGGGCGCCCTGATCGCCGCCGGCTGCGCCCCGGCGCCGGCGCTGGAGTGCGCCGATCTCATCGTCATCAACACCTGCGCCATCCGCGAGCACGCCGAGGCGAAGGTGATCGGGCGGCAGGGCCAGCTGGCCGCCCTCAAGGCCGCCCGGCCCGGGACCCGCGTGGTGCTGACGGGCTGCGCGGTCCGCGAGACGGACCGGGCCCGCCTGGCGCGTCGCTACCCGGCCGTCGACCTCTTCCTGCGGCCGGACGAGGAGCCGGAGCTCGTGGCCCGCCTCGGTTTGGCGGGGGCCGGGACACCCGGCGGCGCCGTCCGGAGCGCCGCCACCACCCTCGTCGGCGGCCGCGCCGTCAGCGCCGCGGACCACCTCCCCGCGACGCGCGCGACCGCCGTCGCGGCGGGCCGGGTGGAGCGGCATTCGGCCGTCTCGGCCTGGCTGCCGATCGTCTACGGCTGCGACAAGAGCTGCACCTACTGCATCGTCCCCCTGAGCCGCGGACCCGAGCGCAGCCGGCCCTTCGACGAGATCGTCGACGAGGCGCGGGCCCTGGCCGCGGCCGGCTACCGGGAGGTCACCCTCCTGGGCCAGAACGTCAACAGCTACGGCCACGACCTGCCCGCCGAGGAGCGCTTCGGACACGTGATCTCCGAGCGGACTGCCGGCCGCCGGCTGGACCTGCGCTCGCGGCCGGACCTGGCCGAGCTCTTGCGGGCCATCGACGGGATCCGGACCGCCGACGGCCGGCCGGCGATCCCGCGCCTCCGTTTCATCACCTCGCACCCCTGGGATCTCTCGGACCGGCTGGTCACCGCCATGGCCGAGCGCCCCTCGGTCTGCGAGGCGCTCCACCTGCCGGTCCAGTCGGGTGACGACGCGGTCCTGCGGCGGATGGGCCGCCAGTACACGATCGAGCACTATCTCGAGCGCCTGGCCTGGATCCGGGCGGCGGTGCCCGGCATCGCCCTCTCGACCGACGTCATCGTCGGCTTCTGCGGCGAGACGGAGGCCCAGTTCGAGGCGACGCTCCGCCTGCTCGAGGCCGTCCGCTTCGACACCGTCTTCGCGGCCGCCTACTCGCCGCGGCCCGGGACGCCGGCGGAGCGCCTGGCCGACGACGTGCCGCCGGCCGAGAAGCGGCGCCGGCTGAACGTGCTGCTGGGCCGCCAGGAGGCGATCGGCCACGAGCTCAACCGTGCCTGGCTCGGGCGGCGCGTGGAGGTCCTCGTCGACGGCCCGGCGCCGCAGCGGGCCCACGACCACGACGAGCCCCAGGAGCCGCGCCCGGCCCCGGCGGGGGAGGGGAGCCTCGCGCTGGTCGGCCGGAGCCGCCACAACAAGCTCGTCCACCTGGCGGGGCGGCCGGACCTGGTGGGCCAGCTGGCGACCGTCGAGATCGTGCACGCCGGGCCGTTCGCCCTGCGCGGCCGGCTGATCGGCGCCGAGTGAACGAAGCCGCCCTGCTCCCGGGGACCGGGCTGCCGGCCCGGGACGCGGCAAACTGGCGGCTGCCACCTCTCGTCGTGATCGCCGGCGCCACGGCCACCGGCAAGACGGGCCTCTCGCTGCGGCTGGCGGAGCGCCTGGCCGCGGAGGGCCGGCCGGCCGAGATCGTCTCCGCAGACTCCCGCCAGGTCTACCGGGGCCTCGACATCGGCACGGCCAAGGTCGGCGCGGCCGAGCGGGCGCGGGTTGCCCATCACGGCCTCGACCTGGTGGAGCCCGACCAGCCCTTCAGCGTCGCCGACTTCGCCGCCCACGCCGCCGGCGCTTTGGCGGGGATCGCCGGGCGTGGCCGGGTCGCCCTCCTGGTCGGCGGCACCGGCCTCTATTTGCGGGCGGTGGCCCGCGGGGTCGCCTTCGACGCCCTCCCCTCCGACCCGGCACTGCGCGCCGAGCTCCAGGCCCGGCTCGCCGGCGAGGGCCTCGCGCCGCTCGTCGATCGGCTGCGGGAGGCCGCCCCGGGTGCCGCGGCACGGGTCGACCTGCGCAATCCGCGGCGGGTCCTGCGCGCGCTGGAGGTGGCCCTCCTGGCCGGTGACCGGCCGCCGCCCCGGCCGCGGGGCTACGGAGGACCGGTCCTGTGGCTCGGCCTGAGCCTCGAGCCAGCGGTTCATCGTGCGTGGATCGTTGCCCGGGCCAGGGCCCAGTTCGCGGCCGGCCTGCTCGACGAGGCGGCCGGCCTGCAGGCCCGCTATGCGACGGACCTGGCGGCCTTCTCGGCGATCGGCTACCGAGAGGCCTTCGCCGTCCTCGACGGCCGGTTGGACCCGGAGGCGGCGATCGCGGAGGATGCCCGGCGGAACCTCCTCTTCGCCCGCCGCCAGCGGACCTGGTTCCGGGCCGAGCCCGCGACCCGCTGGCTCGACGCCGCCGCGCCCGACGCAGCCGCCATGGAGTCGGTGCGGGGCTTCCTCGAGGCGATCCCCGCGGTCCCGATCCCCGTCGGCTCGACGGTCGACCGTTCCTGACGGTCCCCGCCCGGCGCCGGCCCGGGCGTTCGCTATGCTCCACGCATGTGCCCGAGCCACCTGGTGGACCTGTCGCGCCCCGTCGAGAAGGCCTTTCTCGTCGCCGTCGACACCGGCGAGGATCCCGGCTGGACGGCCGAGGAATCGCTGGCCGAGCTGACCAGCCTGGCCGACACGGCGGGCGCCGAGGTGGTCGGCGCCGAGTGGCAGAACCGGCGCCACGTCGATCCGAACTGGTACGTCGGGCACGGCAAGGCCGAGGAGTTGCTGGCCGCCCGCTCCGAGACCGGCTACGACGTCCTGATCGCGGACGACGAGCTCTCGCCGGCCCAGCTCAAGGCCCTCGAGGGGCTGGTCGGCGTCAAGGTGATCGACCGGAGCCGGCTGATCCTCGACATCTTCGCCCTCCACGCCCGGACCCACGAGGGTCGACTCCAGGTCGAGCTGGCCCAGCTCGAGTACCAGCTGCCCCGCCTGACGCGGCTCTGGACGCACCTCTCGCGAACGGGCGGCGGCATCGGCACCCGGGGGCCGGGCGAGACCCAGCTGGAGACCGACCGGCGGGTCATCCGCGAGCGGATCAAGCGGATGAAGGAGCGAGTGGACCAGGTCCGCCAGCAGCGCCAGACGGCCGCCCGTGGGCGCGATCGGCGCCTCCTGCCGACCGTCGCCATCGTCGGCTACACCAACGCAGGCAAGTCGACCCTCCTCAACGCCCTGGTCGGCAGCGACGTCGCCCTGGCCGAGGACCGGCTCTTCGCGACCCTCGACCCGACGAGCCGCCAGGTCCGCCTGGGCGAGGGCCAGGTGGCCATCGTGACCGACACGGTCGGCTTCATCCACAAGCTGCCGCACCAGCTGGTGGACGCGTTCCGGGCGACCCTCGAGGAGGTGACGCGGGCGGACGCGCTGATCGAGGTCGTGGATGCCTTCGACGCCCACGCGGTCGAGCACCGCGCCACCGTCCAGACGGTGCTCGACGAGCTCGGGGCCGGCGACAAGCCGCGCCTGGTCGCCTACAACAAGGCAGACCTGGTGGAGCGCGCGGCGCGGGACGGGGATCTGCCCGGCCCGGCGGTCGCGGGGGCCGTCCTGATCAGCGCCCTCAGCGGCTACGGCCTCGAGACGCTGCGGGCCGCGCTGTCGGCGCTGCTCGCCTCGCTCTGGGTCGATGTCGACGTGGCGGTCCCGTACGCCGCCGGGGAGCTGCTGGCCCGGGTCCGCGAACGGGGAACCGTGGGGCTCGACTACCGGGCCCGCGACGTCCGCGTGCGGGGCCGCATGGCGCCCGTGCTCGCCGGGGAGCTGGAGGCGGCCGGTCGCCGCTGGGCCGAGACGCTGCGGGCCGAGACCGCGTCCGACCCGGAGTAGGCCGGCCTCAGCCCGGCCGTCCCGGGCCTCCGTCGCCGGCGGCCCAGCCGCGGGGAGATCCGGGCCGGAGGCTGGCTCCTGATCGAGCAATAGATCGCCTGTTCGAATCCTCCGCGGGCGCGGCCCGCCGGGTGCCGCAGCGCGCCATTCGTGTTGGCGAGCCGTGGAAAAGTGCTCCCGCCGGCGGCACGACCGCCGCCAACTCGTGGATAAGGCGCTGGCGGGGAGGGGAGTGCGGCGGCTATGGTTCCTCTTGCCCGGAGGGGCATCGAAACCAGGAGCCACCCGGACCGGTCCTCGTGATCGGAACGGGGCCTGCAGGAACCGGACCAGCGTGGCAGCGGCCGATCCTCGCGATCGCCGGGGC
>JAJYJO010000099.1 GCA_021789435.1 Chloroflexota bacterium | reverse complement strand
CGCCGGATCGCCGAAGCCCGGGACCGGGCGCGCCCAGTAGGCCTGGCCGGCGAACCGGGCAGGTGGGGCGGCCGCGACGCGCTCGCGCCACTCGACCAGGCGCGGGCACTTCCGGCAGGCGATGACCTCCGCGTCGAGGCGGGCAAGGCGGCGGCTGCGCTCGGCCGGGTCCATCGACCAACGATAGCGGCCGGGGCCGGTGGGTGGCACGGTCACCGGAGGCGGCGGGTGGCACGGTCACCGGCGGTCACGGCCAGAGGGGGCCGACAGGCCCTCGGCTATAATCGACTGGCGCGCGGCGACGGCGCGACCCGTGCGGGCGACGACCCCGCTGCCGGCCCTGCCCAGACGACCCGCGCTCGAACAAGGGAACACGATACCCATGAGCGATACCTCCACCTGGGCGACGAAGAAGGGCCTCGCCCAGATGCTCAAGGGCGGCGTCATCATGGACGTCGTCACCCCCGAGCACGCCAAGATCGCCGAAGAGGCCGGCGCGGTCGCCGTGATGGCCCTGGAGCGCGTGCCGGCCGATATCCGGGCCACGGGCGGCGTCGCCCGGATGAGCGATCCCGCGATGGTCGAAGGGATCATGAAGGCCGTGACGATCCCGGTCATGGCCAAGGCCCGGATCGGCCACTTCGTGGAAGCCCAGATCCTGGAGGCCCTCGGCGTCGACTACATCGACGAGTCGGAGGTGCTGACCCCGGCCGACGAGGAGCACCACATCGACAAGCACCAGTTCAAGGTGCCTTTCGTCTGTGGCTGCCGGAACCTGGGCGAGGCCCTCCGCCGCATCTCCGAAGGGGCGGCCATGATCCGCACCAAGGGCGAGGCGGGGACCGGCAACATCGTGGAAGCCGTCCGCCACATCCGGACCGTGCAGGCCGAGATCCGCCAGCTGGCCGGGATGCGCGAGGACGAGCTCTTCGCCCGGGCCAAGGAGCTCCAGGCGCCCTACGAGCTGGTGGCCGGCGTGGCCCGCGAGGGCAGGCTGCCGGTCGTGAACTTCGTCGCCGGCGGCATCTCCACCCCGGCCGACGCGGCCCTGGCGATGCAGCTCGGGGCGGAGGGCGTCTTCGTGGGCTCGGGCATCTTCAAGAGCGAGAACCCCGCCCGCTTCGCGAACGCGATCGTCCAGGCCACGACCCACTTCGACAACCCCAAGATCCTCGCCGAGGTGTCGCGCGGGCTCGGCTCCCCGATGCGCGGCATCGCCCTCGAGACGATCGCCGAGACCGAGCGGCTGGCGGTCCGGGGCTGGTAGCGCGGCAGCCGGGCGGCGTCGGCGGCGCGTTCGCGCCGCGACCCGGATCCGGCGGCTCGCAGGAGGGCCCAGTGGCCCCACCGAGGTTCGGCGTCCTGGCCCTGCAGGGCGCCTTCATCGAGCATATCCGGACGCTCCAGGCGATCGGCGTGGAGAGCGTCGAGGTGCGCCTGCCCGAGCACCTGGAGGGTCTGGACGGCCTGATCCTGCCGGGCGGCGAGAGCACGACCATGCGTCGCCTCATCGAGCGCTGGGGACTGCGCGAGCCGATCCTGGACCTGGCCCGCCGCGGTGCGCCGATCTTCGGGACCTGCGCCGGCATGATCGCCCTGGCCCGCCACCTCGACGACGGCGAGGAGCCGATCCTGCCGCTCCTCGACGTCACCGTCGAGCGCAACGCCTTCGGCCGCCAGCTCGACTCGTTCGAGACCGACCTCGTGGTCCCGGTGCTGGGGGACACGCCGGTCCATGCCGTCTTCATCCGCGCCCCGGTCATTGCCCGGACCGGGCCGGGGGTGGACATCCTGGCGCGGCTCCCGGACCGGCGCATCGTGGCCGTCCGGGAGCGCAACATCGTGGCCACCGCCTTCCACCCCGAGCTGGCCGGCGAGACCCGCTTCCATCGCCTGGTCGCGACGATGGCCAGCGCCCACGCCGACCCGGGGGAGGGTGCCGGACGGCGGCCGCACCCGCTCCGCCGCTCGGAGGGTTCGGAGCAGCGATGACGAAGGGGTCGGGCAAGGTCCGCTCGGCGCGGCTCACCGACCTGGCGGCCCTGGGCGAGCTGTCGCGGCTCGCCCAGAACGACCAGGGCGAGTCCCGTTCGCTCGGCCTGCCCGTCAGCGGCCCGCGGATCGGCGTCTTCAGCCTCTTCCGGCTGCCGCTCGGTGCCTTCCGGCCGCACGACCTGCTCTTCGTCTACGAGAACGACAAGCGGATCTCGGGGCTCCTCCGCGTGGAGCGCGACAGCTACCGCGACGAGTGGACGATCGTCGAGCTGGACGCCATCGGCACCGGCGAGGCCGGCGACATCCGCTTCCGGCTGCTCCAGCACCTGCTCCGCGACGGCCAGAAGCGGGGAGCCGTCCGCCTGCACGTCGCCTGCGCCGACGCCCTGGGCAACGTGGAGCTCTTCATGCAGGCCGGCTTCGCGCGTTACGGCGACGAGCGGCTCCTCTTCCGGCCGACGGACGTGCCGCTGCCCGCCCCGTGGACGGACGGGCAGGCCCGGGCCTGCGGCATCCGCCCCAGCCAGCCCCTGGACGCGCTCGGCCTGGCCCGCCTCTACAGCACGGTGACGCCGGCCCCGGTCCAGCGGCTTGAGTCCTACCGACTCGCCGACTGGGAACGCCAGGGCAGCTCGTGGCGCGTCCCTCGCTCGAGCCTGGCGCCGCTGCTCCGCTTCGCCGACGTGGACGCCTACGTCCAGGAGCAGCCCGGCGGCGACCCCGGCCAGCTGGGCGGCTTCCTGCAGGTCGGCATCGCCCGGGAGGACCAGCCGCACTACCTGAAGGTGATGGCCCGGCCCGGGGCGGACGCCGACTCCCTCGTCGAGTTCGGCCTGGGGGCGATTGCCGGCCGGATCTCGAAGGACGGCAGCTGTCCCGACCACGGCGTGATCGCGCCCGTCCGGACCTACGAATCCCCGATCGATCGCCGCCTGGAGGAGGCCGGCTTCCTCGACATCGCCACCGTGACGCTCCTGCTCAAGGAGACGCTGGTGCGCGTCGCCGAGCCGGCGCTCGTCCCGGCCGTCCGCTGAGGGAGGCCGCGGTGCCCTTCTCCGACTCCGACCCCCGTGAGACGATCGACGACCTGGACCTCCTGCTCGAGGCGCTGCCGCCCGACATCGTCCGGGCGGTCCGGGCGCTGCCCGCCCGCGAGGATCTGATCGAGGTCGTGCTCGACCTCGGCCGACTGCCGGAGGCGCGCTTCCCGGACGACGAGGTGATCCTGCTGGACCGCGAGGTCGACGAGGCCGACATCGGCTACGTCGTCGACCACATCGGCACGTTCGGCGACGACAACCGGGCCGGGATCGAGCGCACGCTCCACCGGATCTCGGCGATCCGGAACCGCAGCGGCAAGATCGTCGGCCTCACCTGCCGGATCGGCCGGGCCGTCTACGGCACCATCGAGATCATCAAGGACTTCGTGGAGTCCGGCCGCTCGATCCTGATCATGGGCCGCCCCGGCATCGGCAAGACGACAATGCTCCGCGAGGCCGCTCGCGTGCTGGCCGACGAGATGGGCAAGCGGGTCGTGGTGGTCGACACCTCCAACGAGATCGCCGGTGACGGCGACATCCCCCACCCGGCCATCGGCAAGGCCCGCCGGATGCAGGTCCGAACGCCGGCCAACCAGCACGGGGTGATGATCGAGGCGGTCGAGAACCACATGCCCCAGGTCATCGTCATCGACGAGATCGGCACGGAGCTGGAGGCGGCCGCGGCCCGGACGATCGCGGAGCGCGGCGTCCAGCTGATCGGCACGGCCCACGGCAACAACCTCGACAACCTGATGCTCAACCCGACCCTCTCGGACCTGATCGGCGGCATCCAGACCGTGACGCTCGGTGACGAGGAGGCGCGCCGCCGCCGCTCGCAGAAGAGCGTCCTGGAGCGCAAGGCGCCGCCGACCTTCGACGTCGTCATCGAGATCCAGGATCGCGACCGGGTGATGGTCCATCCCGACGTCGCCGAGACCGTCGACGCCCTGCTCCGCGGCGACCCGATCGCGCCCGAGCTCCGCTGGCGGGACGAAGAGGGCGTCCACCGCTCGCAGGCCCGGCCGCGCCCTTCGCCCCGCGAGCAGCTCGGCGGCGACCGCTTCGCCGGGCTGGTGGGGCCGGGGCAGGGCTGGCGGACCGAGCCCGCCTGGCTTGGCGGCGGCTACCGCACGACCGCCGGCTGGGGCGACGCGGAACGAGCCGGCCTGCGACCGGGCTACCGGCCCGGGTCGGGCGGATCCTGGCGCCCCGGCCGACCGGGTACGGGCGCCCGCGAGAGCCGCGACCGCGAAACCGCGCGCGGCCGGGAGGCCGGCGGCCGCGGGCCGGCCGGCGAGGCGGGCGGGGGCTCCCCGGCTTCAGGACCGGTGCCGCTCCGGGCGGGCCCGGGTTTCCGCTCGCTCCCCGGTGAGCGGTTCGCGCGCGCGGCGGGCGCCATCGCGGAGACGCCGTTCGTTGCAGGAGAGATCGCCGACCGGGGTCCGCTCGAGCGCGGCGCCGGCGCGCCGGCCGGGCCGGAGCCCCGTGCCCGCGACAGCCGAGAGCTGGAGCGGCAGCGGGCCTGGCGCGACCAGGCGAACCGCGCCCTGAACGCGCTGCGAGCCGATGCCCTGGACGAGGGCGAGGAGGCGGACGAGGAGGCGGACGAGGCGGCCCAAGCCGCCGCGCCCTCCGCAGCCGAGGCCGAGGAGGAAGGGGCCGACGACGAGGCGCTGGCGGACCGCGCCCGCGGCGCGCCGACGGAAGAGGGTCTCCGCGTCCAGGAGGGGTCGTTGCTGCCCACCCTCCGCGTCCTCCCGCACGGCATCAGCCGCAAGCGGCTGGAGCAGGCCGTGCGGGAGCTGCAGCTGCCGGTGATCGTGGCCCGCGACCCGGACGAAGCGGACGTCGTCATGACACTCAAGAACGAGTACCGCCAGAAGCCGCCGGCGATCCGTGATGCGGAGGAGCGGGGCCTGCCGATCTACGTCCTGAAGTCCAACACGATCGTCCAGATGGAGGCCAGCCTGACCTCCATCTTCGCCCTGGAGGTGGACCCGCGCGAGGCGGCCCTCCGCGAGACCGAGGAGGCGATCGGGCTGGTGCTGCGCGATTCGGAGGCCGTGGAGCTGTCGCCCCAGAATGCCTACATCCGCCGGCTCCAGCACCAGATGGCCGAGCGGGCCAACATCGTCTCGCGGTCCCGCGGCCGGGAGCCCTACCGGCGGGTCCGGCTCTACCCGGACGAGGCCCGGACCTGGCGCTGACCTGCCGCCGGCCTGCCACTGGCCCGGGTTCCGGGCGGCTCAGCCCGCCAAAGCCGCGCGGTCGAAGTAGATCCGCTCGCCGGCGAAGCGCGCCGCGTCCGGATCCCACGGGAAATGGATCACGATGGTGAGCCGCACCGGCTGGCCGGACGGCGCCATTCCCGCCCACTCGCCGCGATGGGTGCCGGTCATCGTCGCCACCTCGATCACCCCCTGCGGGCCGATCACGATGTCGCGCAGGTCGAAGTGCACGTCGGGGAAGGCGCCGAGGAAGCTGGTGTAGAAGGCTCTGGCGCCGTCGTGACCCTGCCAGCGCTGGCCGGTGGCCTCGATCTCGTAGACGCAATCCGGGGCCAGGGTGTCGATCAGCCCCTGCAGGTCGCGCCGGTCCTCGGCGATCGAGTGGCGAACCCAGAGCCGCCTGATCCGGCGCTGCAGCCCCGGCGACGCCTCCCAGTCGAGGCGTTCCCGGATCGTCGACGTTTCGGCCACGGCCTCCTCCTCCCGCTCACAGGAGCGTCTCCGCGACCCGACCGGCGGCCCGCCGAGGGTCGGGATGATGGCAGGTCGGGCCGGAGACCGCCGGTGCGCGACGGCAACCCGACCGGGCGGCCCGAAGCATGCGGTCGGCGGCGCCCGGTCAGTGCTCCGTGGCGCCGGTGAAGGTGAAGGCGGCGACGCGGATCGCCGGCACCACGGCCGCCCCCAGGTCGCCGAGCAGCGTCCGCCGCTCGCGGCCGACCGCCTCGACGCCGGCCAGGGCGGCAAGGTAGCTCTGGGTGAAGCGGAGGTTGCGGACGGGGGCCACGATCCGGCCCCGCTCGACCAGGAAGGTCCCGTCGCGGGTCATCCCGGTCACGATCGCCAGCTTGGGGTGGACGGGGTTGGTGTAGTGGAAGCGGGTCACCAGCAGGCCGCGCTCCAGCCCGCCCAGCAGCTCGTCGCGCGATGCCTCGCCGGGGGCCATGAAAAGGTTGAGCGGAAACGGGCCCCAGGGATTCGGCGCCGGCAGGCCGTGGCCGGTGGAGCGCCGGCCGGCCCGGGCCGCCGTGGCGGCGTCGTAGACCATGTCGCGGCAGACGCCGCGCTCCACCAGCGAGACGCGCCGCTTGCCCACGCCCTCGTAGTCGAAGGCCATCGGCAGGCCGGCCGGGTCCAGGCCGTCGTCCCAGATCGTGACGAGGTCGGAACCGATTCGCCGGCCCGGCTCGGCGAAGGAGCGGCCCTCCTCCACGGCGAGGGCCGAGAAGCCGAGGAAGCCGAGGGTGCCGAGGAGGTCCACGACGGCATAGGGCTCGAGGACGACCGGGTAGTCGCCGGGCTCGATCGAGACGGGGTTCCGCGTCCGGCTCGCCCGGTCCGCCGCCTCCCGCCCGACGGCGGCCCCGTCGATCGCCGTGACGTCCGCGGCGGCCGCCTCCGCATAGCCCGAGCCGCCGTCGGGCGCCATCTGGACCGTCACCAGGCGGGCGTGCGTCCGCGCCTCGATCGCCCGGATGCCGGGCGAGCTCGCCACGGCCACCGTCTCGGTCGTGGTGGCGAAGGAGCCGTAGGCGACGACCCCCGCCGTGTCGGCGGCGGCGATCACCGCCCGGACCGCCCCGGCCCGCAGCTCCGGAGACGCGTCGGCCGTGGCCTCCGAGAAGGCTCCGGCGGCCTCGGGAAGCGGCCCGGGCTCCCCGAGGGCCACCGCCTCGTCGCGCTCCTCGGCCAGGCGGGCGACCCGGCCGGCCCGTTCGACCAGCGCCCGCAGCCCGGCGTCGTCGAGCCGATCGGACGACGCCACCCCCACGCGGCGGCCCACCACGTAGCGGAGGTTCAGCCGGCCGTTCCGCTCCGCCACGTTCTGGTGGATCTCGCTGTTGGCGAAGCGCGTGAGGGCCGAATCCTCCGCCATCACCAGGGCCTCGGCAGCGGTCGCGCCATCGTGTTCGGCCAGGCGGAGCAGTTCCTCGGCCAGGAAGAGCCAGTCGGGCCCGCCGGAGCGCCCGGAACCGGCCCGCGCGGCCGGGTCGCGGGAAGGCTGGCTCACCATTTGCCGACCCCCACCTGGACGTTTCGGAAGCGCGCTCCCGGAACGCCGTGGCCCACGTGGCCGGTCTGGCCCGGCTCGCCCTTGCCGCAGTTCGGGGTGCCGAGCATCACGTAGCTCCGCTCGTCGCCGACGGCGTCGCAGGACCGCCAGAACTCGTGGGTGATGCCCGTGTAGGTCGGGTTGCGGAAGAGCCTGCCGAGCTTGCCGCCCTTGATCTCGTAGCCGACCTCCGTGGCGAACTGGAAGTTCAGGCGGCGGTCGTCGATCGACCAGCTCCGGTTCGAAGCCAAGAAGAGCCCGTCGTCAGTGTCCTGGACGATCTCGTCCAGGCTCATCCCAGGCTTCGGCAGGAGGTTGATGTTGGTCATCCGGATCAGGGGGATCCGGTCCCAGCCGTCCGCCCGCATGGCGCCGCCCGACCGGCGACCGATCCGCGGCGCCGTCTCGCGGCTGGAGAGGTAGCCGACGAAGATCCCCGCCCGGACGAGCGGCACGGCCTGGGCGGCGACGCCTTCGTCGTCCCAGCCGAACGTGCCCAGCCCACCGGGCGCCGTGGCGTCGGCCACGATGTCCACCAGGTCGGAGCCGTAGCGGAAGCCCGAGGCGAGCTTGTCCGGGGTGAGAAAGCTCGTCCCGGCGTAGGAGGCCTCCGTCCCGAAGACCCGGTCGAGCTCGGTCGGGTGGCCGCAGCTCTCGTGGACCTGCAGGTAGAGCTGCGAAGGGTGGAGCACGATCGTGGTCCGCCCCGCCGGGCACTGTGGCGCCGAGAGCAGGGCGACGGCCTCCTCGGCGTGGCGCTCCGCCTGGCCGGCCAGGTCGAGGCTCCGGACGTACTCGTAGCCGGCGGCCTGGAAGGCGCCCCCGGCGTCGGGGTAGCTGCGGCGCTGGTGCTCGTCGCCGTCGATCGCGTTGGCCTCGATCGCGGCGCCGACGTGGGTGATGACCTGCTCGGTGTCGCTGCCGTCCGTGGCGGCGAACGACTTCCACTCGCGCTGGGCCCGGTAGAGCGAGTCGGTGAAGGCGATCCCCTTCACGTCGGCCATCGCCCGGTCCGCCGTGAGGAGATCGGCGATCTTGACGTCGAGGGGGAGGGCGAACGGGTCCTCCGCCACCGGTGTCTCGTAGCGGCCGTGGGCGGGCGGTCGGTCGTCCAGGACGACCGACCGTCGCAGCGCCGTGGCGGAGGCGCGGGCGATGCGGACCGCCAGGGCGGCGACGCGGTCGGCCTCGTCGAGGGTCAGCAGGTGCGAGGCGGCGAAGCCCCAGGCTCCGTCCACCAGGACGCGCACGCCGAAGCCCTCGCTCTCCGAACTCGCGAGGCCCTCCAGCCGGCCGGTCTTGACGGCGATCGACTCCTCCAGCCGGCGGACGAGCCTCACGTCGGCGTAGGAGGCGCCGCGCGCGGACGCCGTGTCCAGGGCGCGGTCGAGGAGTTCACGCATCGCCGCGCAGGTTAGCATCCGCGGGATGCCGGCGACCGCATCCGCGGGCCCGGCCGGCGGGTGCCCGTGGTTGGGGCGGGTGGTGATACGGGCCGGGGGAGGCCGGTGTCAGATGGCGACTCGCGCGGCGTCGATCGCTCGGCCGTCGGCCGAGAACCAGGCCGCCGGAATCGACGGGCCGCCGGCGAGCGTGGTGGCGCTCCCCATGGCGACCAGGCCCGACGGAGCGGCGGCCAGGCTCGTGAGATGCGCCCAGGCCGGGGCGGGTGTCTCGGCCCGTCGCCGGGTCCGGCCGTCCGCCGGGGGTGCCAACCGGGCCCACGCGGCGGCCGCCCACCCGGCGGCGGATCGCCAGCGGACCGCCACCGCCCGCCAGCGGCCCGTGGGCGCGCGGTAGACTCGGCGCGATGGCGGAGGGACGCGGACGCTTCATCACCCTGGAGGGGCCGGACGGCTCGGGCAAGTCGACCCAGGCCGAACGGCTGGTCGCCGGTCTCCGCGATGCCGGGTTCTCGGTCACGCCGAC